>CAZSTD010000153.1:0-5333 GCA_964609645.1 uncultured Blautia sp. | reverse complement strand
GTGCGATGTGCAGACAAAGCCATGCGGAGGTATTTCCGGTGGATGTGGGGATGGCGATAGACACGAAGGTGCGCACAGATCATAAAGTTGCATACGGTACCCAAAATATGGTAAAAGGCCCAGCGATGAGCAGAGAGGAAGCGATCAAAGGAATAGAGGCTGGCATTGCGATGGTAGAGGAACTGAAAGAACAGGGATATCGCATTCTAGCAACCGGTGAGATGGGAATCGGAAATACTACGACAAGCAGTGCGGTGGCGTCGGTTCTTTTAGATCAGCCGGTGGAGGAGATGACAGGGCGCGGTGCAGGGCTTACCAGCGAAGGACTGCTCCGAAAGATCCATGCGATCAAGACTGCGATCGAGAAAAACCAGCCAGACCCGAAGGACCCGCTAGATGTGCTTGCGAAAGTGGGAGGCTTGGATATTGCTGGGATGGCAGGTGTATTTTTGGGAGGTGCAGCGCTTCATATCCCAGTCGTGATGGATGGATTTATCTCCTGTGTGGCTGCGCTGATCGCTATGCGGATTTGCCCGGCTGCGGGAGACTATATTCTGGCATCACATGTTTCTAAAGAACCAGCCGCACATCTGATCTTAGAACACATGAAAAAGGAAGCCATTCTTCATGCGGATATGTGCCTGGGCGAAGGGACAGGAGCAGTTGCGATCTTTCCAATCCTGGATATGGCGACAACAGTCTACCATTCGATGAGTACTTTTGAGGATATCCATGTGGAGCAGTATGAGGAGTTGAAATAATGCTGATTCTTATAACAGGGGGAAGCGGAAGCGGAAAATCTGCTTTTGCGGAAGACAGAGTTCTTTCCTTAGGGGAGGCACAGCGGATATATATTGCTACGATGCATCCGTTTGATGAGGAGAGTAAAAAAAGGATCGCGAGACATCGAAAGATGCGCGCGGGCAAAGGATTTGAAACTATAGAGTGTTACACGGGTCTGAAAGAGGTACAAGTTCCGGAAGGCAGTGTGGTCTTGCTGGAATGTATGTCAAATCTGACTGCAAATGAGATGTTCGAGGAGCAGAGTGCTCATGCGGATACTGTGCCTGAGATCCTGGAAGGGATAAACAACCTTCAAAAACAGGCCGCGCACGTGGTGATCGTGACAAATGAGATTTTTTCGGATGCTCAGATATTTGACAAAGAGATGGATTCCTATCTGGAATATTTGGGCCGGATCAATCAGAGGATCGCGAACTTTGCAAATGAAGTTGTAGAGGTGGTATACGGGATCCCTGTATATCTGAAAGGAGAGAAAGATGAAATCTTTGTGGAATAATTTCAAAGTCGCATTTGCGATGTTTTCGAAGATCCCTATGCCACAGGCAGATTGGACTAAAGAAAATATGAAATATATGTTTTGCTTTTTTCCGTTTATCGGGACGGTGATCGGTGCATTGACCATGGGAGCTGCTTATCTGGGCGTGCGGTATGGCTTTCAGCCGGGATTTGTGACAGTGGTGTTGGTGCTCCTTCCTGTACTTGTGACTGGTGGGATTCATGTGGATGGCCTGCTTGACACTTCGGACGCATTGAGTTCATGGCAGGAGAGAACCAGAAGGCTGGAAATCTTGAAGGATTCCCATGCAGGTGCATTTGCAGTTATCACTGCCGCTGCCTATTTTCTTTCCTGGTGCGGGGCATATGGTCAACTATGTGAGACAGAAAATCTGCGGGCGATCGCTGTTTTAAGCCTGGGATTTATGGTGTCCAGATGCTTATCCGGAATCGGGGTGATCACATTCCCAAAAGCAAAAGCAGATGGGACAGTTGCGGAATTTTCCAGAAATTCTTCAGATGTGATATCTAGAAATATATTGATCGTTTATCTGGTGATCCTCTTTGCATTGATGGTGTGGATCCAGCCGATCTGGGGCGTGGCTGCGTTTGTGGGAGCGCTTTTGATCTTTGGATATTATCACCATATGGCAATAAAATATTTCGGAGGAACGACCGGAGATCTTTCGGGATTTTTCCTGTGCCTGTGTGAAGTGGGGATGGCGCTGATCTTAGCCGTGGTATCAAATCTGTTTGTATTTTGAGTATCTGGTGCTGGCAGTAAGAAATATATTTGGAATATCGTGATTGGAGAGTGAAAGAAAAATGGAGATGATCATTGGCGGTGCATACCAGGGAAAAACAGATTACGCGAAAAAAGAGTTTCCCAGACTGAACTGGAAAGAGGGAGGATCTTTGACAGAGGAAGAACTGATGCAGGCGGAAGGTGTGTTGAACTTTCAGGAATATATCCGCAAAGAATTGCAGGCAGAGAAAGAAATTTCCGAGCTTGCCGAGAAGATCATTCAGAAGAACCCAAAGGTTGTTTTGGTTTCTCAGGAGGTAGGCTACGGAGTTGTGCCGATCGATGCCTTTGAGAGAGCTTACCGGGAAGCGGTGGGACGTATTTGTACAAAGCTTGCCGCTTACAGCACAAAAGTGACGCGGGTGGCCTGCGGGATCGGGATGGTGATCAAGCATGATTAAATTGTGGCTGATCCGTCATGGAAAGACGGAAGGAAATAAACTGGCACGCTACATTGGAACGACAGATGAGCCTTTATGCCAGGAGGGGATCGACCTCTTAAAAAATATGGAATATCCACAGATAGAACGTATCTATGTAAGTCCTATGAAACGTTGTATCCAGAGTGCGCAGATCTTGTTTCCCGGAAAAAGGTTGCACATTATAGAAGAACTGTCAGAGTGCGATTTCGGAGAGTTCGAAAATAAAAATTATAAAGAACTTGCAGGTAATGAAAAATATCAGGCATGGATCGACAGTAACGGCACACTGCCATTTCCGGGCGGAGAAAGCAGAGAAGAATGCAAGCGAAGAAACCTGTTAGGATTTGACAAAGCGGTGGCTGGATGCATTCGCAGTGGGATCTTGGAAGCTGCACTGGTGATCCATGGCGGAACCATTATGAATATCATGGAAGACTATGCGGATATTTCAAGAGAATTTTATGGATGGCATGTTCGAAATGGCGGCGGATATGAGATTGAGCTGGATGAGAGCTGCTGGATGAAAGGAAGAAAGGGAGTCTTTGTCCGGTCTGCAGTTATGGAAGGCTGAAAAGCATTTTGTAAGATATTATAGGTAAACAGTGACAAAAAAATTGACAAAAATAGAAAATATTTGTTAAAAGATTGCAAATAGAGGGTGAGATATGGTACACTAAAACCATTAGTAAAGTTGTACGTTTTAAAATTCTGCTTGCAGAAGGAGTGTTTACCCTATGAAACAGCATGAAGATTTTTTGGAACTTTTACAGATCGATTATGAAAGATATCCAGTGATCGCGGTGGTGGGAGGTCGTAAGAGCAACCTGATCTATCGATTTACAGAAGAACTGCTCAATCGAGATAAAAAGGTGATCATCAGTACCGGTCACATATCGGAGGATACCAAGCTGCCGTTTGTGCCGAACGGAGAGGTCGGTCTGCTGGAAGAAGTACTGAAAAAGGAAGGATATGCGGTTGTTGCAGAATATGAAGAAGAAACTGGTAAATATCGTGTTCTGAAAGAAAATAAACTGGAAGAATTAAGAAGAATGTGCGATGTCCTGCTGATAGAGATACATAAAAGAAAGTTGCGCCCGGAGACTCGTGCGGATTGGCTGAACATACTGCCCAAATGTACGAAGCTGATCGTAAGTGTGATCGAGCTGGATGGATTGGGAGAGCCGGTTTCGCAGAGTACTTACCGCGAGGAGCGCACAGCAGAGCTTTTGAGAAAAGATCTGAACGCGCCGATCACGCAGGAGGATATCCGAAAGATCGCAGCTTCGATCTGTGCTTTGATCAAGGACGTGGAGGAGAAAGTTTACCGGGTTTATCATATGGGCAATTGAGATTGCTGAGGATTTTTTTAGCAAATATTGTCTTATAAGGAAAAGTGTGGTAACATCATGTTACAAAATTAACGATTCATAAATGCTATGGATCGGAAAAATACAGGGTAGAAGATTGAAGGAGGAAAATGCCATGGCGGTATTTCAGGCATTTAAAGCATTGCGTCCAGTGCCGGAGAGGGCGGCTGATGTAGCGGCGCTTCCGTATGACGTAGTAAATAGAGAGGAGGCACGTTTGATCGGGGAAAAAAATCCTTTTTCTTTTCTGCATGTGGACAGACCGGAGATGGATCTTGAACCAGAGATAGATCTTTATGATGAACGGGTCTATGCAAAGGCAAGAGAGAATCTGCAGCAGATGGAAGAAAAGGGGATCTTGATGGAAGAAAAGACTCCTTGTTATTATATTTATGAACTTGTGAGAAAAGGCAGAACGCAGACAGGGATCGTTGGATGCTGTGCCATTGACGATTATATCAGCGGTGTGGTGAAGAAGCATGAGCTGACGAGAGAGGAAAAAGAGCAGGATCGGATCCATCATGTAGATAGCTGCAATGCAAATACAGGTCCTATCTTTCTGGCATCCAGATATCCGCAGGAATTGCTAGACCTGATGGAAGAATGGAAAGGGTCACACTTGGCCGTTTATGACTTTACCGAGGAAGATGACATCACACATCGCGTGTGGGTGATCGATGATAAGAATGCGATCGCTTCGATACATAAGCATTTTGCACAGATGGATTCGCTTTATATCGCAGACGGTCATCATCGCGCAGCATCCGCAGTGAAAGTAGGTTTAAAGAGAAGAGAGCAGAATCCAGGATATACAGGAGAGGAAGAATTTAACTTTTTCTTATCTGTAGTATTTCCATATGATCAGTTATGTATCCTTCCGTACAATCGAGTTGTCAAAGATCTCAATGGCTTAACTGTGAAAGCATTTTTGGCTTCTATGAAATTCCATTTTGAATTGATGCTCATGCCTGGATTTCCATGCAAACCGGTGGAAAAACATACGCTGGGAATGTACGTGGACGGAGAGTGGTATCATCTGAAAATGTGGCCGGATGTCTATGAAAACAAGGATGTAGTAGGACAGTTGGATGTCTCTATCCTTCAGGAGAAAGTGCTCGCGCCAATCCTTGGGATCGAAGATCCTCGTACCGACCACAGAGTTTCTTTCGTAGGAGGAAACCATAAAGCATCAAAGCTGGCGAAGATGGCAGATGAGACAGGGGGAGTTGCATTTGTGATGTATCCAACTTCTATGGAAGACTTGATGAAGATCGCGGATGAAAATAAATTGATGCCTCCGAAATCAACATGGTTTGAACCGAAGCTAAGAAGCGGACTGTTTATTCACAAATTATAGAGATATAGATCAAGAATATAGACTTATAAGCGAAATAGGATATCAAAAGCATCACTTTTTACACAAAGTGGTGCTTTTTGGTG
>CAZSTD010000152.1:0-5361 GCA_964609645.1 uncultured Blautia sp. | reverse complement strand
ATATTCGCTGTGGTGATTACTATATTCCCGATATTCGTTTACCGGAAGAAAACAGGCCCATTGGTCGCTGGGGCGTATGCACAGAGATTACATTAAGGAGCATAACCCAATCCACTTCAATGATCTATGCCTTAGCGGTGAACTGTGGACGTATCTGGCTGATTTGAACGAGCAGGCACAGAGTCGCCTTGAACTTATCATTGAGCAAATGAAAGCCGCTGAGGGCGTGACAGAGCGCATGAAGCAGCGCAATCAGATGGCATGGGTGGGAGCCATGAACAGTATCCGCAACCGTGCCGAGGAGATCATACTCCGGGAAATGATCTACGAGGAGGATGCGGTATGAAAATCCTTGAAGGATTTTGGTATGGCATTGTTGAGCCTACAGAGTACGATACTTCTTCTAAGGAGTACAAGAAGCTACTGGGGCTGATTTGTAGAAACGAGGAAAAACTCAAAGCCACCATGACGGACGAACAGAAAGAACTGTTTGAGAAATACACCAATTGTGTGCGAGAGCATCAAAGCAATACAGACTGTTTGATCTTTCAGAACGGTTTTAAGCTGGGCATAGGAATGATGTTAGTGGTCATGAAAGAATAACTGCATATAGCAAGTGGGACTTGTACTCCAATGGGGTGCAAGTCCCTTTTTAGCTTCTGTCCAAGTTGTAAAACAGATTAGTTATTCTTAATCGCAAACATTAATTTGCGCTCGCAAATATTAAATTTGCAAAACGGGTAGAAATTTTCGTGTTTTTGTGCTATAACAAAGAAAACCGGGTGATTTAGTACAAGGAGGACTTCCATTATGCGTATCAGCTACAACAAACTCTGGAAGATGCTAATTGATAAAAACATGAAAAAGAGTGATTTGAAAGAAAAGGCTGGCATCAGTTCTGCTTCCCTTGCGAAGCTCGGCAAGGGGGATAATATCACTACGGATGTTCTTCTTCGAGTCTGCGAAGCAATGGATTGCCGGATTGAAGATATTCTTGAAACTGTCCGGGACTAACCAACACCGAAAAAATTGATTAGGAGGATTCGATATGACTATATTGGGCAAGAAACAGATGTCAGAAGAAGACATCAAGAAGAAAAAATCAAAAAGGAAAAGCCTCTGCCAGAAATTGCAGAGGATGAAATACCGTTTGATATTCCGGAGAGTTGGAAGTGGGTAAAATTAGGTGATTGCACCGGATACGCTCAAACAAAGGAAAAGGTGTCTCCCAAGGATATTACAGGCGATATGTGGTCGCTGGATTTGGAAGATATACAAAAGGATACGGGCACAATTCTTAGCAAAACTAAGGCGTCTGAGCGAGAAATCAGTGGGGATAAGGTTAAGTTTTATAAAGGACAGGTTTTATATAGCAAGCTCCGTCCCTATTTGAAGAAAATACTTGTTGCCCCTGATGATGGAATTTGCACGCCTGAATTGGTTCCATTGACGTAAAGATGCCGAGAGTTGGAACGGATATAATGACCAATCTTTTAATCCCATTGCCACCCCTTGCCGAGCAGAAGCACATCGTCGCCAAACTGGAAGAAATCCTGCCGCTGTGTGAACGGCTGAAATGAGGTACTGCTATGATTTTTGATGGCAGATGGAAGTGGGAATTGAAAAAACTGTCTTGGGCAATATCTCTTTGGAAAAAGGCCCCAAGTTACAGTGAATATGGAAAGCATAAGCTGAACCGTGCTGTGTTATACTCTGCCACCGTCCTACGAAAAGTCACTGAAGACGAAATTGAAGCAGAGGAAGTTGCTAAAGAGCAGAACCTGACACTCCCCGAATGCAAAATCATGAGCGGCGTAATCCCTGCTACGAAATATCCATACATCGACGAATACGGATGGGCTTTCCATGGTAAAATCTGCGAGTCAAGCTATGGTAAAGGGCAAGCCATCTCACTCAAAGTAAAGGATGTGTGCAACTGGCTATTGCACTCCTATGTTTGGGGTGTCGCAGGCTATGCAGATCAAAAAGGATTCGCCGGTTTCTTGGTAGCATCGGACTTTGATAAAGAGAAGTTCGTTCATTTTGTTTCATTTGACGAATGGCAGAAAGTGATTGATGTAGCTATCAAAAATGGTACGTTTTGAACATCAAAAACGCAATTATTTCATGTGTGATCTAATACTTGAGAGGAGGGTTATCAATGGATCACAATAATCGAGAACAATTTTGGAAAACATTATGTTCTTTGCCCGGAAATGATATTGTGGCAGAACGAGAACAACTATTCAAATCAATTAAGTATCCGAAGTTGCTTTTCCGCTATCGCCCTGTCAACACAAAAAGCCTGGAAGCACTTAGAACAAACAAACTCTATTTTTCTTCTGCGAATTATTATGATGATCCTTTTGATACCTTTCTTCATATCGATATTGAAGCGATCCGGAAAGAGTATCTAAGTGCATTCCAGACTCCGGAAAGTACAGAAGCTGTTGTGGAGGGCGTTAAGTCATTGCTTGATGGCATTCTTTCCGAGGAGCAAGCAGCGCAGCTTACGGTGGAGAATGTGACAAACGCACTTTCTCACGGACTTACCGAAAGCTTTCTGAATGCAGCACTTTCACTTCGTGATGAAGTTAAGAAAGATACATGGTCGGTTTGTTTCTCCGAAAATGGGTTTAATGAAGTTCTGTGGCTGAAATACGCAGATCAGCACAGAGGGTTTGTTCAAATCTACGACCTTGAAAACAATGGCAACTTCTTATGCGGCAAGCAGGAAAAATGCGCTAATTGCGGAATCAAGAACTACGAAACGCCGCTATATCCGATTTATTATTCGGACACGCCTTATGATGCAACAAAATTTGCGAAATTCGTTATACTCCGTAAAATAGCAGAGACAACCGCAACTCAGATTCCCTCAGAGCTGTATGCAAGTCTGGGAAGTGCTTTATGGGAACAAGAAAGAACGACCCTAATCAAAAAAGAGTGCCATAAATACGATGAAGAATGGCGAATGATCACTGGCCACATTATGAAGCCGCCGGTTATGATGGAATGGATCCCAAGCGGTATAATTCTCGGTCTACGAATGGACGTAGCGGAAGAAAACCTTGTTGTAAGCATGGCAAAAGAGGCTGGGATAAAAAACATTTATAAGTCCTACATAAATGCTCAAAACAAGCTGGATGCTTATCCTTTGAAAGTATAATCTTTCCCACCAGTACCTGAGCAGTTGAAATGAGGTGAACGTATGGCACAAACAATTTTATATTACCCAACGATCAATATTCAAGATGGCTCTTGGTTAAGAAATGCAATTCTGTATTGGGATGAGGTGTCATCAATCGTCCCCTATGAAAACTACCCTGATTTTTCTCCGGAATTATTGTACCTGCAGGAATTAGGGGTATATAAAGCTGTTTATCCTCAAGAACTATTCTTTTCTGAATTTGCAGAAGATTTTTGCGAATCTATTGTAAAAAGAATTTCTGCTTACGATCGGTCAAGGACAAGAACCATCAATAATGGAATTCAAAATGGTCGAGTGAGGGTACATAAAAACAAAATATATGCACCAGCTTTGCACGAGTTGATTCACTATCGAAAATTACCGCCACAACTATTAGATTATTTCGGAGATAAAAGATTTATAAACGATTACAACACAGATGGCTGGATGGAAATAGACAACAAAGTAGCGCAAATATATATGAGAACGCTTGCGGAGTATTCGATAAAATGTTCAGACAAGGACATTGTATTGGGTACAGATACCGCAACTCACAGCCGAGAAATCTATAACAATTCTGGCAATCGTGCAGATCTACAGGCACAGTGCTGTAAAATCAATATAGAAAATTGTTTGCCCCAACCTTCCATGGATGTAAGCTTTGAAGACATTCTCGAGTTCAAAAACAGAAGAAAAGATGAACTTAATGCATTTAGAGCGAAAATCAGAGAGTTAGAAACAAACATATATAATGCCGATAGTCCAGAGTTAATACGGCACTATGAAGCTCAATTTATAGAGGGATGGCAACAATGTTCTGATGACTTTTATAGGGTTCTGAAAGAGTCAAGAATCAAATTTCTCCTGAGTAGTTTGGTTGGTTTGGTTGCAATACCTTTTGTTGGTCAACTGCTGTCGCCGCATATTGGTCAAGAGCTTACTTCTGCAATCCAAACAGGTGCACCATTACTTAACATTGGAATTGGTTACTTCGATTACAGAAACAAGATTAGCCCAGCAAAAGCAGACGGCGGTTTTAGCTACATTATTAAGGCAAACAGAGATGGTATAATTCATATCTAAAACTGACGTGCGGCAATTTCTCATGGGGAATGACACAATAATGTTGTCAAGTCAGAGGTAGTCCAGTTGCTATTTGAACGATTGAAATGAGGTGATAATTATGGGAATGATAGGCATGGGAAATGAATGTTATTTATGCGTTAATGGTATTTCCGATTCAAAACCAATATGGTTGCACGATACGGTTTGTCTTCCTCCTGCAAAGTCGGCTATAAAGTGGCAGGAAGTTATGTCGTTATTTGAAAATGATATAGATTGAAAGCGCAGTAATCGAATCCGCAAATTTGTTGAATCGTATTCTTAGACGATGCGCAGAACCGAACAGCCTTCCGGATATAGATAATTTGTTACTTAACACAAGTACACCCACATAGTTATCGCTGGATCGATGAGGATTCGGAGCAAATAAGAGACATTGCAAAAGGCACTAACCGCAAAAGTTAGTGCCTTGCTTTTTGTCTTGAGGCAAATTTTACTTGTACACAACCTGTGTAGAAGTTACAGACTGACTGCTACGCAGATTGCACAGAAATGATTTTTTGACTTCGACACAACTTGTGTCGAAGTTAGCTTTTCAACTTCTGTCCAACTTGGACAGAAGTTGGATTTTAGACTTCCGACCAAGTTGGTCGGAAGTCTACTTTTTTATTCCCGACAAGTTGTCGGGAAGTTATTTTGAAAATTCTGGCCCCAACCCCGTTGATAAATCGCTACTAAATGTCATAACCGGTAGAGGGATTTTTCTGATCCCGTTGAAAATTGCTCTTTGAAATTCCGAATATAGTGAGAGACATTCGGAAACTTGACGGATAAGTGATGTATCTGTATAATGGTGGTACAGCGGTGAGTCGCTATATAAACAACTTAATACCGATGTTCCACCATAAGTCGGTTTCATCCGACACGGTATCGGTACACCGGAAGTACCGAACTGTTCCACCACGCCTTTGATTCTGTTGACAGAAGTTGTATGAAACAGAACACGACTTTGATTCTTCAGAGCCGATTCCATAGAACATCACTTTGAAGCGAGTGCTATGCTCCCGCCGATTCTTGATGCTCTGTGTAATCGGCTCGTTTTATTTTCT
>CAZSTD010000151.1:0-5441 GCA_964609645.1 uncultured Blautia sp. | reverse complement strand
AAATATCAGAAGATCCAGCAGACGATCATCGATACGCTGGATACCTGCGAATGGGTGGAGATCAAAGGAAAAGGAGAGAATGAGACAGACCTTCTGATCCATCTGCACACACTTACAGATCCGAAAACACAGACAAACTTTGAAAACTGTGTGGCGGATGTGAACATCCCGGTGGGCGAAGTGTTCACATCTCCGGTGCTAGCAGGTACAGGCGGAATGCTCCATGTGTCTAAGGTATACTTAAACGGACTGCAGTTTTGTGACCTGAAACTGGTATTTGACTGTGGGCAGGTGATCGACTATAGCTGCAGCAATTTTGAGACAGAGGAAGAAAATCGTAAGTATATCGAGGACAATATCCTGTTCCATCATCCGAAACTGGCGATGGGTGAGTTTGCCATCGGTACCAATACCACTGCTTACGTAGCTGCACAAAAATATGATATCGCAGATAAGCTGCCGATCCTGATCGCAGAAAAGATGGGACCGCATTTCGCAGTGGGAGACACCTGCTATAGCTGGTCTGAGGATACTCCGGTATTTAATCCAGATGGAAAAGAGATCATAGCAAGAGACAATGAGATCTCAGAGATGCGAAAAGAAGATGTCAGCCTGGCTTACTACGGATGCCATACAGATATCACGATCCCGTACGATGAGCTTGGAAGTATCCGCACGATCGATGACGATGGCGAGATGATCTCTATCATTGAAAATGGAAGATTTGTTTTGGCAGGAACTGAGGAGCTGAACGAGCCGTTTGAGGAATAATCAAAAAATTTGTTAGTTGAGCAAATTATTTCTTTGCAATAATGTTATTGACAGAAAAAGGGAATCTTAGTAGAATTTACGGTTAGAGAGGAATGGGACACCAGACCTTTCTAACCGTATACTTTTTTTATCATAAAATGAAAAATGAGACTTTGGCAGAAGGGAGATATTCTTGGCTCAACTGTCAGAGGATACTTGAGAGGAAAAGGAGAACAGCTATGGCAAAAGTAGGAATTGTGATGGGCAGTGACTCAGATATGCCGGTCATGAGCAAAGCAGCAGACATTCTGGAGAAACTGGGGATTGATTATGAGATGAAGATCATTTCAGCGCACAGGGAACCGGATGTTTTTTTTGAATATGCAAAAACCGCAGAAGAAAAAGGCTTTAAAGTAATTATCGCAGGTGCTGGAATGGCAGCTCATCTGCCAGGAATGTGCGCGGCAATCTTCCCGATGCCGGTGATCGGAATTCCTATGCACACAACTTCCCTTGGCGGAAGAGATTCTCTTTATTCTATCGTGCAGATGCCATCCGGGATCCCGGTTGCAACAGTTGCGATCAATGGCGGAGCGAACGCAGGACTTCTTGCTGCAAAGATCCTTGCAACTTCAGATGAGGAACTTCTTGGCCGCTTAAAGGCTTACAGCAATGAACTGAAAATGCAAGTGGAAGCTAAAGATGCAAGACTTCAGGAAGTAGGATATAAGAATTATTGATCACAAAGCAAAGGATATCTTTGTTTGCGATAAAAGTTGTACAAGAATACAGGCCAGACCGCAGAAGAGACGGATGGCAGACAATGGAGGATGATTATGGATTACAAGACCGCTGGAGTGGATATTGAAGCAGGATACAGATCAGTAGAGCTGATGAAAGAGCATGTAAAGAGAACAATGCGCGAGGAAGTTCTTGGAGGACTTGGTGGATTTTCAGGAGCTTTTTCACTGGCTAAGATCAAAGAGATGGAAGAACCGGTTTTATTATCCGGTACAGATGGATGCGGAACAAAGGTGAAACTTGCCATGGTTATGGATAAACATGATACTATCGGTATCGACGCAGTGGCTATGTGTGTAAATGATATCGCATGTGCAGGTGGAGAACCATTATTTTTCCTTGACTATATCGCATGTGGCAAGAACTATCCGGAAAAGATCGCGCAGATCGTAGGTGGTGTTGCAGAAGGATGTGTACAGTCAGATGCAGCTTTGATCGGTGGTGAGACAGCGGAACATCCGGGACTGATGCCAGAAGATGATTACGACCTTGCTGGATTTGCAGTTGGTGTCTGTGATAAAAAGGATATGATCACAGGAGCGGACTTAAAGGCAGGAGATGTCCTGATCGGTATGGCTTCCACAGGTGTGCACAGCAACGGATTTTCACTGGTCCGCAAAGTGTTCGATATCACAAAAGAATCTCTGGATACTTACTATGATGAACTGGGAACGACTCTCGGAGAAGCTCTCTTAGCGCCGACTAGAATCTATGTAAAAGCGTTAAAGAGCATTAAGAACGCAGGTGTCCGTGTACATGCGTGCAGCCACATCACAGGCGGTGGATTCTATGAGAACATTCCGCGTATGCTCAGAGAGGGAACAAGAGCTGTAGTTGAGAAAGACAGCTATCCGGTACTTCCGATCTTCAAACTCCTTGCGAAAACAGGAAACATTGAAGAACAGATGATGTATAACACTTACAATATGGGTCTTGGAATGATCCTTGCAGTGGATGCAGCAGATGTGGATAAGACGATGGAAGCGATCAAGGCAGCAGGCGATACTCCTTATGTAGTAGGACGTATCGAAGACGGTGAGAAGGGTGTAACCTTATGTTAAAAGTTGGTGTTCTGGTTTCTGGGGGCGGAACCAATCTTCAGGCGATCTTAGACGCGATTGACAATGGAAAGATCACAAATGCGCAAGTTTCTTTGGTGGTGAGTAATAATCCGAATGCCTATGCTCTTGAGAGAGCGAAGAAGCATGGTATTGAGGCGGTCTGTGTTTCACCAAAGCAGTTTGAAAACAGAGAGTGTTTTCACGAAGCACTTTTGGCGAAGCTGAAAGAAAGTCAGGTAGATCTTGTAGTTCTTGCTGGCTTTTTGGTGGCGATCCCGCCGATGATCGTGGAGGCATTTCCAAATAGGATCATCAACATCCATCCATCTTTGATCCCATCTTTTTGCGGAGTGGGATTTTATGGACTGCATGTGCATGAGAAGGCACTCGAAAGAGGCGTTCGTGTGACTGGTGCGACTGTGCACTTTGTGGACACTGGCACAGATACCGGCCCGATCATCCTGCAAAAAGCAGTCAAGATCAAGGCAGGTGATACACCGGAAGTTCTTCAAAGACGTGTGATGGAGAAGGCAGAGTGGAAGATCTTGCCTAAGGCGATCAATCTGATCGCCAATGGAAAGGTGACTGTGACAGACGGCAGAGTGTACATTGACAAGATGGACACGCAGGATTGAGCATAAGACAGCACAAAAAAGTGAATACAAAAGGAGCGGAGAGAAAAATGAAGGTCTTAATTGTAGGCAGTGGTGGACGAGAACATGCGATCGCGTGGAGCGTTTCTAAAAGCCCGAGGGTAGATAAGATTTACTGTGCACCGGGAAATGCGGGGATCGCACAGCTTGCGGAATGCGTAGAGATCGGTGCCATGGAATTTGAGAAACTTGCAGACTTTGCACAGGAAAAGGGAATCGATCTGACGATCATCGGTATGGATGATCCGCTTGTTGGCGGCGTTGTGGATGTATTTGAAGCGCGTGGGCTGAAGGTGTTTGGACCGCGAAAAAATGCAGCGATCCTTGAAGGCTCTAAAGCATTTTCCAAGGATCTGATGAAAAAATATAACATTCCTACGGCTGCATATGAAAATTTTGATGACCCGCACAAAGCGCTGGAATATCTCCGTACAGAAGCGAAATTCCCGATCGTTTTAAAAGCAGACGGACTTGCACTGGGAAAAGGTGTATTGATCTGTCAGGATCTGAAGGAAGCGGAAGATGGCGTAAGACAGATTATGGAAGATAAGAAGTTTGGAAGTGCCGGAAATACGATGGTCATCGAAGAATTTATGACAGGTCGTGAGGTTTCTGTGCTGTCTTTCGTAGATGGAAAGACGATCCGCACGATGACTTCCGCACAGGATCACAAACGTGCGCAGGATGGAGACCAGGGGCTGAATACAGGCGGTATGGGAACGTTTTCTCCGAGCCCGTTCTACACAGAGGAAGTAGATGAATTCTGTAAGAAATATGTATATCAGGCGACGGTGGATGCGATGGCAGCAGAGGGCCGTCCATTTACAGGTATCATCTTCTTTGGACTGATGCTCACACCAGATGGACCGAAAGTTCTGGAATATAACGCACGCTTTGGCGATCCGGAGGCACAGGTAGTTCTCCCTCGTATGAAGAATGATATCATTGAGGTGATGGAAGCTTGTGTAAATGGCACACTTGATCAGGTTGATCTGCAGTTTGAGGACAACGCAGCAGTATGTGTAGTGCTGGCAAGTGATGGATATCCTGTAAAATACGAAAAAGGGATCCCGATGTATGGATTTGAGAATTTTCAGGATAAAGATGGCTACTATTGCTTCCATGCAGGCACTAAACTGAAAGACGGACAGATCGTGACAAACGGTGGTCGTGTACTTGGCATCACTGCTACAGGCAAGGACTTAAAAGAAGCAAGAAAGAATGCATACGAAGCGACAGAATGGATCACTTTTGCAAATAAATATATGCGTCATGATATCGGCAAAGCGATAGACGAAGCGTAAATAAGATGGGAAACGGTGGACACTTTTGGTGTCTGCCGTTTTTTGATATGATGTTTGCATAAATTTAACGGGCGATTTTCTTTACTTTTCATGCATTTTGTTATAAAATAGAGCAGTAGCGTCAGCACACAGATGACAGCACGGTATTTATAAAGTATTTTCACCAAGAATCATTACAGAAGATTGCGGAATCCTGTAATAGAATTACAAAAAAGTGTTCAGGGTACCGTGAACTGTGACCATAAAAGAAACGAGACAGAGAGGATAAGAGAGAATGGGAATCAGTAAAGAAGAAGCGATCAAAGAATTACAGACCAGAGATGCGGTGTATGTAGCATATGCACAGGCAACGAAACTTCCATATGTAAAATGTGATGAAGAGACTTACAACGACCAGGCGTGGTTATTTTCTACAGAGGAAGGGATCAAAGCATTTGGAAAGAAAATGATCGAGAACAAGATCCTTTTGATGGGAATGAAATATGAAAAGAAAGATTACCCGAGATTATACGGAACTTTTTATGCGATCGGTGTAAATACCGTTGTATGGGTAGATGGAGAGGATCAGATTGAGATCGATCTTCCGGAGATTGCGAAACAGACCGATATGAGCCAGATCGAACCGGCTAAGAGACCGCTTTTGAATCCGACACTGGAGCTTTCTGGAATCTATTTCATGCAGGAGCTTCGCCGCCCGGTAGAGAAAGATCAGCACGGAAATCTGAGAGAACTGGAAGAAGAGCTGATCGTAAATTTAAGAAAATCAGAATATCTGATCCCTATGAATGTAGATCCGGAGGATCCAAAGAAGATCAATATTCCTTATCTGAAAAATAAAAAAGATGAGATCCTGCAGCCGGTATTTACCGATG
>CAZSTD010000150.1:1791-5477 GCA_964609645.1 uncultured Blautia sp. | reverse complement strand
TTGCTTTACAGTCATAAACATGGTCTATCCCTCCTTACTGTACCTATTATACCACATTATCGGAATAATATCAATAGTGTCGGAATGATATTTCGTGGATTATCGGAATAATTCTTTTTTCTGGGATAACGCAAAGGAGGATCGCGATATATCAAACTGCGAATCAAGAATAATTTATATTTAGCTCTGACATAAGTCCTTTTGATGGCATAGACGCATTTTTGAAGGCATTTCTTATTGTATTCTATAGAGGGTAATGTGTGCACGTCACGTAGAACCTAATAAATACATAGCTGTGGCGGCTCATTTGTGGTGAATAGAACGGCAGTTATGGGAAAGGAGCAATAAAAGCTATTCTCAACTGCTGAGAAACCCCAGAAATCCATTACAGCGAAGAAAGGAATACAGTATGGAACTGCGCTACAAACAAATCGGGGATCAGTTTTACCCTGTCCCGACGAGGCGACGATACAGAAGCAGATGCAAACCTACCGCGCATTGCAAGCAAAAGCGGCAGACCTCGACCAAGAAAAGCTGAACGAAAAGCGTATGAGCATCCGACCGAAGAAGGAAGGAGAAGCGAAAAAGCGCATATCCGATGTGTACGGAGATTGCCAAGATAATCTCTTCCGTGCAAGCAAAAATGCGGTTGCCAAGCGACTTGGAAAGCAGCCTACAGGTGTAGAAAAACAAGAACCCAACCAACAGACCGTTCCTACACCGAGTCGGCTTAGAGGTAGGAAGAAGAAGGATGATCGCGATGAACGATAAAAGGGAAAGGCGGAAAGTCCGAGGGGCTTTCCGCCTAAAGTTATTTGATGTTTGCGTCAAAGCTTATCACGCAAAAGATGAACCAATAGACCCAAAATCAATGAGCAGCATCCAATTAACAACAAAACTGTTGTGGTTGCTCCTATTGAATCTAAATAGGCAAAGAAGGGAGAGAAAAACGAATAAAAATAATTTTTTATCAAGCAAATAAATGCAGTTAAAATAAATACAATGAACAAGATAATTGATAGAACGAGCATAATCGTTTTGAGGATATTTATATGTTTCATTTTAATGCATACCCCAAACTTTCTGCTCTCACCACTGGATCACTCGTAAAACACGAATAAATTGTATTTCCAACAGCAATTGCGGCAAATCCATATGAAATAATAAAACTGGATCTGGAGGTTGTCATCGATAAAAATTCTTTTGCATTTTTGAATCGATTAACAAATTCTCCAGCAGCACTGCTTGGCAAGCCCCTTAAACTTCCATCAAGCTTCATTATGCGTAAACATATGAGTAGGTCTATAATTGGAATCTACAGTAAATGTCACTTTGTTGCCGTTTTTGCCTGCGATGCTCGAAAGATACCAACCGGAAATTGTTCCAGAGGGGCGTGAACGCGATGTAAATGTTCTTACATTTTCATTACTATCTGTTATGGTACAAGTAGTGCTTTCAACCAAAGTCAAAAGCATTCCATCCTCGTCTGCATATGTTCCGCTTGTGGAAGTGGGCATAAAGTAATGCTCACTTCCATCCGCATCAGCCCATACGAAATAGTAGGCGGTAGCGCCTTCGGCGTCGATATAAGATTTCTTAATCAGCGTTTCGTGAAGATTGAGCTTAAAGCCTTTAGGAGCAAGCGAAGTTACATTGGAAGTTTGTACATTAGAGTAGGAATAATCTTTGGCTGCGAGTGCCGAATTATATACCATTGCGGGGTGATCGGCATCAGCGCATCGGTTGTGGTAAGTGTTGGAATGGAGAACACAAGATTACCGGTTGCATTGTTTACGGAACCGGTTCCCGCAAAGCCTGCGCTTTGAGAGGAAAATGCCCAATAATCTTCCACGCCTTTCATATCGCGATATTCGATACAAAGCTGAGGACGTTCCGCTTATACTGTATGGTCGTTTGAATAAAACTTTGCTGTTCCAGTAAATGCCGTATCCGTAGCAGGTGCCAACATTAAGCCATAGTTCTCACCGGCATACCATTTTTTAACGATGGGAGTGACATTCCAATGATACCCCCAATAATTGTTGGGATAATATTCACCGGTTCCATCATAATCTTCTGTGTAGATTTCTTGGAAATCCGAAAAATGTTCAGCGGGTTTTCCTTCGTGTCCTGTCGTGGCGGTTGTCTTACTGTATATTAACGTATCATCCCAATCTGATAATACATCATATACAGCAACATATCCTTGGAGCACATCAGAAGTGAAACACTCTAACGTGAATTCTGCATTGGTAATGTATGCAGATGCAGGGAGGGTGGGTAGCGTTGTAAGTTTCCAATACGCTCTCCAAGTGGAACTCACGTAAAGCGAATCCGAACTAACGCTCGGAGCAGTGGACGATGTTGAAAAATCCAAATCCAATACACTTGAACTGGAAGAAGTGTATATAGGAGGATCTATCGTGATTGGATAAACGCGGTCGGTTGCGTTCATCCAATCGGAATCAGCGGTAATCGTTAAGGTGTATTTGCCGTTGTTATTATCGGTAAGAGAAACCGCAATATCGTCGGAATATACATCGTTAGCATCCCACATGATAGGCGCGGGAATGAGATAAACGATTTCGGAGGTTGACGAATCGGAAATAATAATTTCGTTTTTCTCGTTAAGCGAGGCAACAAGGTTGTTCAACGAAAGCGTAAACGAATACGAATAATTACTTGCTTTCGCTTTAACAATGATATTCTCCTTGATATTCGCGCCTTTAATAACATATTCCAAATCAACATTTTCAAGAATATCGTTATAACGTACCGAGGCGGATATCTTATCAAGGGTTGTCATTTTTTGAAGCTGAGTAGCGTCATCATCAAATTCAGTTTCATTGTTGCTGATGATGCCCTCCACCTTCTTGTTAGCGCCATTCAACGCAAGGGAGAGTTTTCGATTGCCATCGTGGATAGTGAAAATCTCGCTGTTGCCGGTCGTTTTCTTGGCAAGCTTGATCTTAGCGTTGCTGGTGGTAATCTCGCTACCATTGACTGCCAAAGAGTTGTCTATATCTTGCCATAACTCTTATGCGCTGTAATTTTTTATGTTATGCCTAATAATTCCCGTGCAAATTCCTCGCTTCTGTACGAGAACAACTCGGCAACATAAATCCATCTTCGCACATTGTTGTCGGGTTTTGTGTTTGACTGCCTACGGCTATTAAATTGTGAATTTATTATATCATATCTTGGAATATTTTTCAAGTGGGTTTGAAACAAAGAATGAAAATTCTTTTTGAACAGATTGTCGAAATGTGTCGTTATAGCTCTTATTGTAAGGAACACATAATATTTTGTTAAGGTTTTGTAAACATACACACTTTACCCTTGACAAAAGTGGTTTCAAATTGCTTTCGCCTCTACTTCTCCTTTAGTAGCAATTTGTGAAATAATGTTTTGAGCGCTTGATATTTTCTTGGTAGGAACTCTTATTCTAATTGCTGTTCCTCGAAAAATGATTTCTCCGAATTTAGCACCGTGATTATCAATCAACATGTAATCGCCATAACTAATAATGCAAAAGCTTCCGTTCAGATGCTTACAAATTTCACTTACCATATAAAGACCAAACCCGGAATTTGCCCATTCATCTCTGTTTCGTTGTTTCATAAAATGTCTAAATGCTTCTGAAATTCCGGCTTTTAATGCCCATTGAATAGCATTTTTGTTATCTG
>CAZSTD010000150.1:0-1691 GCA_964609645.1 uncultured Blautia sp. | reverse complement strand
GGTAAAACTTAGAAGCTCTCCGGAACCAAAGCCAGTTTATTGATTGACTCGTGAGCACGTACAAGGGAATCATAGACTGCTAACACATCGTCGGAGTCCCATGTACGGAGAGATTTTTCATCGATAACTCCCGTGCTTTCACGAATGATCTTTGCAAGTTGATCTTCGTCAGCAACAGCTACAACCGCTTGTACCGCCGCATTACTCTGTGCCTTCTTGAGATTAAGAATAAGACTATCGATGGATCCTTTATATTGAACCTCAAATACATAGATTGCCTTGCCCATATTGCCGATTTTAGCTTCCCATACGGCATCAACAACCGCACCGGTGGTAATCTTAACTTCGGAACGGCTATCAAAACCGAGCAGTTCGCCGATGGCAACCAATTTTTCTTTAATCTCATCGTGGAGAGATTTTGAATCATTCACTGTAACAGTTTTCTTAACTTCGGGAGTAACAGGAGTTTCGTGAGATTTCTTTTCTGCGTTAGGTAAGATTTCATCCCACATAAAGTAATCCACTGCCAAAAGATCATAATCATTTGCATTGGCTTTTTTTAGTTCTGTAGCGATTTCTTTTGCGATAGCACAAACCTCGGCATATTTCTTTCCGGTGTATTGATAGTTATACTTCGGCATATCGGGTATATCAAGATAGCTATAACAAAGAATCGTTGTCTTGTTAAAGATTACATATTCCTGCGGATTTGCGTATGTAAGCAATTCGCTAATAGTTGCCGGTCCCATACCTTTGATAGACTTCAAGAACACATCCCATCGTTTTTCAATGGAACTTGTACCGTAAAGTAATTCTGCTAATTGTTTTTTTAGTGTTATGAATCCGTTGTCGGCAATGAGCTTGTCAACAACATATTTCTTGTTACCCCAAATAAGCATAGACCAAAGCTTACTAATGTACTCCAAAAAATCTTCTTCGGTCATCGCCATGAGCCTATCCTTAGTAAAAGACTGGTAGTATTCTTTACGCTCCTTTCGCTCGGCCCAATTTTCCTCATAATATGCTGCATTGGATTTCTTTTTTCTTATAAATTCAGTTATTGCTGAATCAAGCTTTAATTTATTCATGTTAATTACTCCTTAGCCATTGAATATAATCTTTCTTGTACCTGCAATTTTCAAATTGCTATCAAAACAGCACTATATATTCACAAGATACGCATCCAGCTTGTTTTGAGCATTTATGTAGGATTTGTAGATCTTCTTGATTCCAGCTTCCTTTGCCATACATATTACAAGGTTTTCTTCTGCTTTGCCCATTCGCAATCCCAGAATGATACCACTTGGAATCCATTCCATCATTACAGGCGGCTTCATAATACAACCTGTGACCATTCTCCATTCTTCATCGTATTTATGGCACTCTTTTTTAATTAAAGTCGTACGCTCTTGTTCCCACAGAGCGGTTCCCATTCCAGCATATAACTCTTGAGGAATCTGAGTCTTTGCTTCCTCCGCTATTTTGCGTAAAATGATGAATTTCACAAATCGGGTTGCATCCTACAATCGTTTTTCGTTGTCCGTCGCATTGACGTTGTGGCAAGGGGCAGTGCGCCCTTTTGCACCCGTGAGAGGTTAGGTGCGTGATAATTTTTCATTTGAGTTGCTGTTGTCTTCGGCTCATTTTTCTTTTACAGTAGCCTGTTTGATATACTTGCCACTTTTAATTCT
>CAZSTD010000149.1:0-5521 GCA_964609645.1 uncultured Blautia sp. | reverse complement strand
GGCAGCGCAAAAATGAACCGCAATATAGCCAGCCTCGGTCCTTGGGATCTCCCTGCCCGCATACTCACACAAGAGCGGAAATGCATCCAAAACTGCCTCCTCCACCTGCTGGTTTTCTTTCAAAAGTTCCTCAATGATCGGATTGTTCGTTCCAGGGATCGCACTCTGCGCACAGATCGCTTCCAAATGGCCAGCCAGATTTTCAAACAGGTCATAATCTGTATTTAGCTCAATTCCCAGCTGTGCCGAAACCCTTTCAATAAACTGCCTGGTCAAAAGCTGGATCTTCACTGCATTTTGGTTAGAATCTTTCTGTTTCATATAGCGTGCCATCACCAAAAGCTCACTCAAAAACTGTGCCTCATCCTCCGTAGCTGTCACCTGGCAATACTGGCAGATGTATCTCACCACATCCTCCGCCATCAGATATTTGCTATTTCCCCGGCGGCTTCTGACTTCCACATACTCACCCTGCCGGTTTCTTCGGACCATGATCGCCAGATATCGCAGGATCTTTTCGAAAGAATCATCCGTCAGATAACTTTTGTGAAAATGTTCCTGCTCATGCAGGATCTTTTCGATCAGACTTTTGATCTCCTCCGGCTCACTGAATTGTTTTCCCATAATGTCCGTTCTCTGACTCTCCATTCCTGTCTCGAAAAGACTCATCAGAAAAATCCTCTTATCGCTTTCTTTTCCTTCCACACGAAGCCCTTTGTTTGGATGGGAAAGAACTTCCAAACGGCTTTTTCTGATAAAACTTTTGATCTCGTCAAGGTCTGCGATGATCGTAGCACGGCTCACAAACAGCGCATCTGCGATCGCAGAAAGCGTCAGATATCCGGTCGCATCCACAAGCATAGCAGATGCGATCTTTTTTCGTTCCTCTTTGGATAGCTTATATTCATAGAAATCTTCCTCCGAGAGCAAAGTATGTATCTGCGCAAATCCTCCAGGGATCTGGATGAGTCCTCCTTTTTTTAGCTCTAAAGCAGGCATCTCATTTTCCCGGAGCAGATCGCTAATCAGGTTCAGATCATTGCGGATCGTTCTTTGAGAAACCTGAAATTTTTCTGCAAGCCCAGCAATCGTATTTTCTTCCAGATCACATAGCTCATGAATGATGGAAACTGTTCTTTTGTTCATCGTTCCTTCCTCTTTACTCTTTCATCAGATATGTTCAATCCACGACTGTGATATTTTTGCAATCTTTATATTCCTGCGGGATCTTTTCCGTCAGGATCTTTGCACTCACAAAATTCCCAAAAGTCACGGAACTGATCTTGCCAAATTTCGAACTGTCCGCCAATACATAGACATCCTTGCAATGCTCTACCACCGTAGTTTTCACAAGCGCTTCATTGGTATCCGGTGTGGTCAGCCCCTCCCTTTTTGTGACCCCATTTGTGCCAAAAAATCCCTTTGTAAAGTGATATGTCTGGAGCATCCGTATCGCATGGCTACCCACGATCGCTTCCGTGGAGCTTTTGAGCTCTCCGCCTACCAAAAGCACCTGCACTCCCATCTGCGCCAGCTTCTGTGCATGGGAGACTGCATTTGTGACAAAGGTCGCCTTCGTATCTCTTAAAAATCCAAGCATCAGACCGGTTGTCGTTCCCGCATCCAGATATACAAAGTCATCCGGCAAGATCAGTCCTGATGCATATCTAGCTATCTTTTCCTTCTCCCGTGTATTCAGCTCGGACTTTTGTGCCACTGTAGGCTCATAGGCCGTCACTTCCTGCTTTTGTGCCACTGCTCCCCCAAACACTTTCGTCAGCCTTCCCGCCTTGTCAAGTGCTGTGATATCCCGTCGCACTGTAGACTCTGAAGTGTCCAGGATTTCCTTGAGCTCTGTCACTGTAACACTCTTTTTTTCTTCCAGAAGCCTTAAAATAATATCATATCTTTGTTCTGTCAGCATCTTCATCCCCCGATAACGACAGAAAGCAAGAGATGGCCTCCGCACCTCCTGCTTTCTGCTTCTTTCTTTATTTCTAATACAAATGTATCTCCCTGTAACCTTTACAGCTTATATGATCTGTGTCTTTCGCTGTCTAAAAGGAATTACAGATTTTCCTGCATAAATTTGCTTACTGCCTCACATGCTGCATCTTCATCTGCGCCTTCAAATGTGAAAGTAACTTCATGACCTTTTTTAACGCCAAGGCCCATCAGTGCAAGGAGCTTTCTGCAGTCTACTTTTTTGCCATCTTTTTCGATAGATACTGTGGATTCAAAACCTTTTACTAATTTTACAAGCTCTCCAGCCGGACGTGCGTGGATTCCTTCGTTGTCTGTTACTACATACTTAAATTCTTTCATTTTAATATCCTCCATTTTTCCTTTTTCTTACACAGCTTTTTTCTTCAGAATACCTAACAGTACTGCGGAAACAACTGTTCCCACTGCTAATGCTGCCAAATACATCACAGCATTTCCTACTACTGGGAATACAAAGATCCCACCGTGAGGTGCCATCAGTGTACATCCGAATGCCATAGACATTGCACCTGCTACTGCAGACCCGATGATACAGGATGGAAGTACGTGAAGCGGGTCAGAAGCAGCGAATGGAATCGCACCTTCTGTGATAAATGCCAGTCCCATAATGAAGTTCGTCGGTCCTGTTTCTCTTTCTTCCTTTGTAAATTTATCCTTAAAGAGCAGTGTCGCTAATGCGATCGCACACGGTGGTGTCATACCACCGATCATAACTGCTGCCATGATATCATAGTTACCTGCAGCGATAGCCGCTGTACCAAATACATATGCCGCTTTATTGAATGGGCCTCCCATATCGATCGCCATCATTCCGCCCAGTACAATACCCAATAATACTTTACTTGAACTTCCCATTCCTGTCAAGGCATTATTTAAGCCTGTGTTGATACCACCCATGATCGGTTCTACGATAAAGGTCATCAGTAAGCCCATAAGTAAGATCCCCGCTACCGGATAGATCAGAACCGGAGCGATCTTTTCCAATGCCTCTGGAAGTTTATCACACAGCTTGCGCAGTCCTAAGATCAGATATCCTGCTGCAAAACCAGCGATCAGTGCGCCAAGGAAACCAGATTTTCCGTTTGCTGCCATCATTCCGCCTACCAGACCGATCGCAAGTGCCGGTCTGTCCCCGATCGCCATAGCGATAAATCCAGCAAGGATCGGAAGCATAAATCCAAATGCAGTTCCACCGATGTTCTTAAGGAGTGCTGCGACCGGTGTGATCGTACCAAAGTTCGCTCTCTGATCTGCCGGAAGTGAATTTAAGTCCACGCTCAGTCCATCGATCAAAAATGCAAGTGCGATAAGGATACCTCCACCTACGACCAGAGGAAGCATATGGGAAACTCCGTTCATAAGCTGTGTGTAGATCTTATGGCCCACACCACCGCCAGACTTCGCACTGGCAGATGATGACTGTGAACCTGCAGATGCCTGATAGACCGGAACATTTCCGCTCAGCGCTCTGTCGATAAGCTGATCTGCCTTGCTGATCCCGTCAGAAACCTGGCATTCGATCACCTTTTTACCATGGAAACGGTCCATCGGGACCTGTGCATCGGCTGCAACGATAATGCAGTCTGCTTCTGCGATCTCTTTATCTGTCAGCACATTTTTCGCACCGCCGGAACCTCTTGTCTCGATCTTTATGAAACAGTTCTTAGCCTTAGCTGCTTTCTCAATCCCCTCAGCTGCCATATAGGTGTGTGCGATACCTGTCGGACAGGAAGTGACTGCAAGGATCTTCGCCTGTGTGCCTTCCGCAGAACCAGTATCTGCAAGTCTCTCATCAATGTCTTTCTTCTCACTGTCTGCTTTATCAATGATCTCCATAAATTCCTCAACAGAGCCCGCATTTCTCAAAGAAGCGGTAAATTCCTCATCCATCAGCATCACAGAAAGTTTACTCAGAACATCCAGATGGATATTGTCTTCTGTGTTCGGTGCCGCGATCAAAAAGAGCAGAGTTACTGGCTCATCATCGAGTGATTCAAATTCCACACCGTTTTTGATGACCATAGCCGCAAGTCCCGGCTTTTTAACAGCATCGCATTTTCCATGTGGGATCGCGATCCCTTCACCAATTCCTGTGGTACTTTCTTCTTCTCTTAAATAAACCTGTCTACGATAAGCCTCACGGTCACTGATCTTCTCACTTTTTACCATAAGATCAACTGCCATGTCCAGCGCTTCTGATTTGCTCTGTGGCGCTGCAGTTAAAGATACACTTCGTTTATCAAGCAGATCTGTAATCCTCATCCTTTACTCCTCCTCTTAGCTCTTATTTATTCGTCACCTGACGATATACATTTTCAATCTCTTCTCTGGTTGCCAGATTTTCTGAGAATGCACTCGCGCTTCCCGCTGCGATCCCCATATGGAAAGCATACTCATATTCCTGCTTCTCCATCCATCCAGCCATAAAACCAGCCACCATAGAATCGCCTGCACCTACGCCGTTGACCAGTATGCCCTTCGGTGCCGGTTCTTCAAATACCTGACCATCCTCAGCCACCAGGACTGCGCCCTCTCCAGCCATGGAGATCAGTACATTGCGTGCGCCTTTTTCCTGAAGTTTCTTTCCATAAGAAACAACATCCTCTCTCGTCTTTAACTCTACACCAAAGATTTCTCCCAATTCATGATTGTTTGGTTTGATCAAAAATGGATGATACTTCAGTACGTTCAAAAGCAAGTCCTTCGTCGCATCTACCACGACCATAACGCCTTTTCCATCCAGTCGCGCCATGATCTGCTCATACATATCATCTGGCATGGAAGACGGGATACTTCCTGCAAGGAAAAGAACATCGCCCTCTCCTAATTTCTCCAGTTTTCCCATCAGTTCTTCTACTTTATCACTTCCGATCACCGGACCTTCACCGTTGATCTCTGTCCCATCGATCGATTTTAGTTTCACATTGATCCTCGAGACACCTTCCTGGATCTGGATAAATTCTGCATCCACATCCATCTGCTGAAGTCTTCGGACGATCTCTGTTCCCACAAATCCTGCGTAAAATCCCAGCGCTGTATTCTTAACACCAAGATTTCTTAAAACTGTGGAAACGTTGATCCCTTTCCCGCCCGGAAGTATCAGTTCTGAACTTGTCCGGTTTGTCAATCCCAATTTAAAATCCTCTACCGAGACGATATAGTCCAGAGAAGGATTAAAAGTTACCGTATAGATCATAGTTCTTCCCTCCCATGCGATCACATCTGTGATCGTTTTCTTTTCCTTCGCATCCTTTCCATTAAGCAGCTCATCCGGATCTGCCTAACCGTCTGATGCAGTGAAACAGGTGATTTTTATTGCTCATTTTTGACTGCCTGTTCTTTATGGTCTTAGTATACATTCAAATTCATTCAAAGTCAATCAAACTATTACCCAAATTTTATGACCGTTTTTGGTTGATATTGCACAAATTCGAACCTTTTATAAATAAACTTCGTTATCCTCCGTCTATTTTAGTCAAATTTAATCAAAAAAATCCTCTGACCGCGGCGTACTCCA
>CAZSTD010000148.1:4102-5763 GCA_964609645.1 uncultured Blautia sp. | reverse complement strand
CCGAAAGAAGCGAAGAAAGTAAAGAAAACTTCTTTTCTGGAAGGGACGAAGCTGACAGGCTATTCGGAAGAAAAGCCGAAGAAAAAGCAGGAAAAAAGACAGGACGTTCCTGAGCGCAGAAGGGTCGTACAGGAGGAAGAGATAAAGCTGGACGAGGAGTTTGAGATACACAGAGCGCAGGAGACAAGCGAAGCGGCAGAGGAAATTCCAGAAGATATCACAGAAGAATTTGAAGAAGAACCGGTGATAGAGATGGATCTGGATGATCTCGATCTTTCATATGACGAGGAGGAACTGGAAGATGCGCGCCCTTTTCAGGCTGAGAAGGCGCAAGGACAGCCTTCGAAAAATCCGAAATCTTCCGAAAAAGAGATCCATAACGGGATTGTAAATATCCAGCATGAGATCACCCAGAAAGAGACGGCTGTAAAAAGAGAATATAGATATCCGACACTGGATCTGCTGAAAAAGGGAAGCGGGAAGTCTCAGGGAGATTCCGATGAGCATCTGCGCAAAACAGCGAAGAAACTTCAGGAAGTTTTACATAATTTCGGTGTGAACGTGACGATCTTGAATGTGAGCTGTGGACCGACGGTTACCCGCTATGAGCTTCAGCCGGAGATGGGTGTAAAGGTAAGTAAGATCGTTGGGCTGTCCGACGACATTAAACTAAATTTAGCGACTCCGGACATCCGTATTGAGGCACCGATCCCGGGAAAGGCAGCTGTGGGGATCGAGGTTCCGAATAAGGAGAACAGTACCGTTATGCTGCGGGAACTGCTCCAGTCAGAGGAGTTTCAGAACGCAAGATCGAAGCTGTCATTTGCTGTGGGAAAGGATATCGCCGGAAAAACGGTCGTGGCAGACATTGCAAAGATGCCGCATCTTCTGATCGCTGGTGCGACTGGATCCGGTAAATCTGTGTGTATCAATACATTGATCATCAGTATCTTATACAAAGCGAGTCCGGAGGAAGTGAAGCTGATCATGATTGACCCGAAGGTCGTTGAGCTGAGTGTATACAATGGCATTCCGCACCTGTTCATTCCGGTCGTGACAGATCCGAAAAAGGCGGCAGGTGCTTTGAACTGGGCAGTCAGTGAGATGACTAAGCGTTACAATACTTTTGCGGAGTATGGTGTGAGAAACCTTGCAGAATACAACAAGAAGGCGGAAATGATCACTGCAGCAGCGACAGAAGAGACACAGATCCCAGAGAAACTGCCGCAGATCGTGATCATCGTGGATGAGCTTGCGGATCTTATGATGGTAGCACCTGGAGAGGTGGAGGATGCGATCTGCCGTCTGGCACAGTTGGCACGTGCAGCGGGGATTCACCTGATCATTGCGACACAGAGACCATCTGTCAATGTCATCACAGGTCTGATCAAGGCAAATATGCCATCAAGGATCGCGTTTTCCGTATCTTCGGGTGTGGATTCCCGTACGATCCTGGATATGAACGGAGCGGAGAAGCTTTTGGGAAAAGGAGATATGCTCTTCTATCCGCAGGGATACCAAAAGCCTGCCAGACTGCAGGGTGCTTTTGTGTCAGATGAGGAAGTGAGCGCGGTTGTAGAATTTTTGGCAGATAAGAATCCGGGTGCGCAGTATGACCCGCAGATCGAGCAGCAGGTAAATTCACCGACGATGACAGGCGG
>CAZSTD010000148.1:0-4002 GCA_964609645.1 uncultured Blautia sp. | reverse complement strand
CGCAGTATGACCCGCAGATCGAGCAGCAGGTAAATTCACCGACGATGACAGGCGGCGGATCAGCTGTAGGCGATGACAGAGATGTTCACTTTGTGGAAGCAGGTAGATTTATCATCGAGAAAGAGAAAGCTTCCATCGGAATGCTGCAGAGAATGTTTAAAATAGGTTTTAACAGGGCAGCGAGGATCATGGATCAGCTCTGTGACGCAGGTGTTGTGGGACCGGAAGAAGGAACAAAGCCAAGAAAAGTTCTTATGAGCATGGAAGAATTTGAAAATTATTTAGAAGAACAAGGTTGATCAAAAGAGATAACAGTGAGGACGATCTATGAAATGTCCCAAATGTCAAAGAGAAGTAGAAAAAGGTTCTTTGTACTGTCCCTACTGTTTGGAGGAAGTTCCCTGGGTCAAGGAGTTTGACTCTGTGGAAACACTCTTAAAAAAGGAGGAACAGCGCAGACCACAGATAAAAGAACAAGAGGATCAAAAGAACGCTAAGCGTTGGTTTGGCAGAAAGCAGATGCTGTATCTGTTTCTTGCGGCTATGGTGCTCTTGGGGGCGTTCTTTTATCGCTGGTCACATAGCTTTACACATCTTTATTCTTATGCACAAAGACAGTATGAACTGCAGGATTACGAAAGAGCAGAGAAGATTGCGATGAGAGCTCTGGAACAAGAACCGTACAGCGAAAAAGCAAATATTTTAATGTCCAGGATCATGGATGCGCAAGGGGATCTTTCCTCTGCGATCTTGATCCTTCGTCCGATGCTCCAAAATAAGACTGCGGGTATCGAGGTTTATCAGGAACTCGTGATGCTTCTGGCAAAGAATGGGCAGACGCGGGAGGTAAAACAGATCTTGGAGCAGAGCAGTCTCAAGGTGCAGTCTGCTTGCAAGGAGTATATTTGTGAGACACCCGTGACAAATCTGACATCTGGGACATATACCTTGTCTGAAACGGTGGAGCTGACAGCAGATTGCGATAAGATCTACTATACTTTGGACGGTTCGGATCCGGATCAAAGCAGTCCGGTATATACGGGACCGATCGTGCTGAAAGAAGGAACCACGGTTCTGAAAGCTTTTGGTGTAAATGAAAAAGGGATTGAAAGTGATCTGATCGAGAGGAAATATGTGATCGTGCTGCGGACACCGGATGCGCCGAAGGTAGCACCGAGATCAGGTGATTATGATAAAAAGACAAAGATCAAGGTTACTGTTCCGGATGGATGTAAGGCATATTATGCGTTTGACTCGCAGCCAGATGTAAACAGCACCTTGTATGAGCAGCCGATCTCGATGCCGCAGGGCTACCATCAGCTTCACGTGATCTTGGTGGCTGCAAATGGAAAGATCAGCGACGTGACGACAAGAGAGTATTATCTGCAGTATTGACAGAGTCGTATCTGTCTGCAGAAACAGGAAGGACAAACAATGGAAATTCGTATTGTGACAGTTGGAAAGATAAAAGAAAAGTATCTAAGTAACGGTATCGCGGAGTATGCTAAGAGACTTGGAAGATATTGCAAGCTGAATTTTTGTCAAGTACCAGATGAAAAGACACCGGATAAAGCGTCAGATGCGCTGAATGAACAGATCAAAGACACAGAGGGAGAACGTCTGATGAAACATATCCGGGAGCAGGATTACGTGATCGCGCTGGCGATCGATGGTAAGATGCTGGATTCTGTGGAGCTTTCTCAAAAGATTGAGAATCTTGGGGTTTCAGGGGTGAGTTCTATCGCGTTTGTGATCGGTGGTTCCCTTGGTCTTAGCGATAAGGTGCTTCAGCGCGCAGACTATAAACTCAGTTTTTCTAAGATGACATTTCCACATCAACTGATGCAGATGATACTTCTGGAACAGATTTACAGAAGTTATCGCATCATCAACCATGAACCCTATCATAAATAGAGGATAGAGATTTGTACAATTAATAAAAGAAAATCAGGATTAAACTATGAACATACAAAAATTTGAAGATTTTATTTCTCAGTATCCGATCTTTGAATATCGTGTACTGGAGACAAAAGAAATACAGATCCAGGAGAGAGTGAGGACTATCTGCAAACAGGAATGTGAACGTTATGGTTCTACCTGGGCCTGTCCACCGGCTGTAGGAACACTTGAAGAATGTGGTGTGAAGATAAAAAGTTTTCCACAGGGAGTGTTTTTTTCAAGCGTGGCAGAGGTTTCGGATATCATGAACATGGAAGAAATGCTCTCGACCAGACGGGCACATGAGGATTTGACGACACAGGTGGCAGAGTATCTGTGCGCAGAAGGGTATGAGACTTACACCCTCTCAACGGAGTCCTGTGATATCTGTGAGACCTGTGCTTACAAAGAGGGGAAACCGTGCAGATATCCGGATCGGATGCATCCGTGTCTGGAGAGCCACGGAGTGGTGGTAAATGAGATCGTGGAGCGTGAAGCTATGGAGTATAATCTTGGCGGAAATACGATCTTATGGTTTTCATTGGTTTTATTTCGCTGATGAATGATAGATGAAATGTTTCTTTTGAGGCAGGCCATCTTTGATATTTTTTCATATATGAAGTCCTTCTGGCATAGAGTGATACTAAAAGCCGGAGGGATTTTTTTATGAAAAAAACAAGACGGTGGAAGGAGCATATCGTGACGGCTTTGGAGATCCCGTCTGATCTGGCATACCAGGACAGCATTGTTACTTTGACAGGTCAGACAGAGGCTGTGATCGAAAATTACAGGTCGATCTGCAGATATACATCCTCTGAGATCGTGATCTTGGCTCTCCGGGGAAAGGTGACCATATGTGGGAAAAATCTGGAGATCTTATCTTACGATCCCTGTGAAATGAGGATCCGAGGGGAGATATCCGGGATATTTCCACAGAAATGGTGAGGCAGGTGCAGCAATGGAAAAGATCCGCAGGCTTTTTTATGGATATCTTACTGTGCTGGTGCAGGGAAAGCAGCTGGAGCGATTTTTGAACCTTTGCAGGAGTAGAGGGATTTTCCCTGAGAAGATTTCCCATCCGGAGGAAGAAAAGATCCTAATGCAGATGAGTGCGGGAGATTTCTTTTTGTTAAGACCGATCCGGAATAAGACGGGGGTACATATCCAGATCATGAAAAAACGGGGAATGCCCTTCTTTTTTTTCCGAAATAAAAAAAGAAAGGCTTTTTTTGGTGGGATTTTGGTGGGAGGAATACTGTTATTTTTACTTTCTGGCAGGATCTGGAACATCCACATTGATGGAAACTGCATCAACAGTACGCCGGAGATACTGGATTTCCTTGAGGAAGAAGGGATTGTTCACGGTATGGCTAAGAGGAAGGTGGACTGTGCGAAGATTGCTTCCTTAGTCCGAAAGAAATTTACAGAGACAACATGGGTATCTGCCCGGATCGAGGGGACGAGACTGATCCTAGAGATCAAAGAAGGGCTCGTGCGGGATGAAACGCAGGAAGAAATCCTAGAAAACAGTCAGCCGTGCAGCCTTGTGGCAGAGCAGGAGGGGGTGATCACAGAGATGATCGTGCGGGCAGGAGTTCCGTTAAAAAAGCCAGGGGATACCTGCCAGAAAGGAGAAGTGTTGGTCTCCGGTGAACTTCACATTATGAATGATGAGCAGGAGGTGGCTCGCTGTGAGTATGTGCATGCGGATGCGGATATATGGACCACAAGGACTCTTTCTTATTATCAAGAATTTCCCTTGCGTTATCAGGTACAGGAGAAAACGGGGGTGAAAAAACAGAGATTTTTTTTAAGAGTCGGAAGCTGGTATGCGCAAATTTCTGAAAAAAGTGATCCTGAGTGGAGATGTTTGACGGAAGAGATCCCACTGCGTATTACAGAAAATTTTAAGATCCCAGTATCTTTTGGCAGGATCTATCTGATGCAGTACCACTTGGCAAGTGGTGTGTATACAGAGACGCAGGCCAAAGAGCTTGCAGCCCAAAAGCTGCAGCAATATGAAAAAGAACTGATGGAAAAAGGGATTGCGATCATAGAAAATAA
>CAZSTD010000147.1:0-5805 GCA_964609645.1 uncultured Blautia sp. | reverse complement strand
CTGAAAATATCATGCATAAGAATGACAGACCCGTCTTCTACGTGATCTAGAACTTCTTTAACGATAGAGTCTGGATCTTGTGTTTTCCAGTCTAGTGTGTCGATAGACCAGAGGATCATAGGTGTACCGACTGTAGATTTTACCGTGTCGTTCACGGAACCATAAGGTGGTCTTACTACAGAAGCTCCTTGCCCAGTCAGTGAGACGAGCTGTTCGTCTACCCTTGCGATCTCTTCACTGATCTGTTCAGCAGACAGAGTGCTTAGATCGCTATGATCATAGGTGTGATTTCCTAATTCATATCCTAATTCTTTCATTCGCTTTACTTCATCTGGAAAACTTGCGATCTCAGTGCCCGTCATAAAAAAGGTTGCTTTCGCGTGATTGGCTTCCAGACAGTCTAAAAGTCTGCCAGTAAAGGAACTTGGACCATCGTCGAAAGTGAGAGCTACTGCTTTTTTTGTATCCGTCTTCGTTTTGGATGAAGTGGATTTTTTTGCGCGATAACCCTGTAAAGTACCGTCTTCATTTAGGTGGTAGGTTTTACCATCTACTTTGATCTCACCGGTCTGCATGATCCCATCCATATCCATATAATAGCGTTTTTTACTGCTGTCTACCCATCCAGTCTGCATAATACCGTTGTCATCAAAGTAATAACGCTTACCGTCTGTATCTGTAAGCCATCCGATATATGCTTTTCCGTCCACAAGGAACATCCAATTGCTTCCGCTGGAAATCCAGGAACCTTCAATGGAACTGTCGGTTGCCTTATCAGAAGGAACTGGGGATGGTGTGGGAGTAGGTGTATTCAGGATAATCTGCTCGTCGTTATGTTCAGAGAGAGCGAGCTCCATTTCGCCAACTGTGCTGACTTGCGTAGGTGCGGCGGAGGAGCGTGTGAAAATCCCTGCAAATATAAAACACAAAAAAACGGCCAGTAAGATCAGCCAGCGGTTTGTCTGTGGTGAATTATCTGACATAAAGTCTCTCCTTTTGATTAATGATGTAGTGCTATGATAAAAACTGCTGCAAAAGATACGCACTAAGATCTGCAACAGTACAAAGTAACAGTGCTCTAATCATACAATAAACGACACAAAAATACAAGGAAATTCCCCGTTGATAAGATTGGTAAAAAATTATATAATAGACAAATGGACGAAAAAATTAGGATAAATAAATATTTAAGCGATGCAGGAGTCTGTTCCAGGCGGGAAGCCGACCGGATGATCGAGCAGGGGAGGATCACTGTGAATGGTGAGAAGGCTGTAAGTGGTCAGAAAGTTTCCTCGGATGATAAGATTTGTGTGGATCAGAATCCTGTGATAAAAAATGAGAAAAAAGTATTGCTGCTTTTTCATAAGCCACGTGGGATCGTGTGCAGTACCAAGCAGCAAAGGGAAGAAACGACTGTGACAGATTTTTTGGATTATCCACTTAGGATCTATCCGGTAGGAAGATTGGACAAAGAATCAGAGGGGTTGTTGCTTTTGACAAATGAGGGTGACCTGGTCAATAAGATCATGCGGGCAGGAAATTTTCATGAGAAGGAATATATTGTTACTGTCGATAAAGCGATTGATGAAACATTTCTCCGAAGGATGAGTGCAGGGATCCCTATCTTAGATACGGTGACAAGACCGTGTACGGTGACAAAGATGGGCAGCCGTACGTTTAAGATCATACTGACACAGGGGCTGAACCGCCAAATCCGGCGTATGTGCCAATATTTGGGATATGAAGTGCTGAAATTAAAAAGAGTCCGGATCATGAATCTGACTTTAGATGGAATCAAGGAAGGAGAGTATCGAGAGGTCACAGTGAAGGAATGGGAAGGACTACAACGCTTATTGGCATCTTCCAGCAGTGAAACGAGAAACAGAACAGGAGGGCATCATGGAAACAGCAACGATCAGACGAATGAAAGAGCTGGCGCAGAAGCTGGACGAAGCGGCAAAGGCTTATTACCAGAAAGACATAGAAATCATAAGCAACAGAGAATACGATCAGATGTACGACGAGCTTCAGGAACTGGAGAGAGAAACAGGGACCGTTCTGGCAAACAGTCCCACCGTTCGCGTAGGGTATGAGGCGGTCGAACAGTTACCGAAAGAAGAACATGAATCTCCGATGCTTTCTCTGGATAAAACGAAAGACAGAGAGTCTCTGAGAGAATTTGTAGGAGAGCATGAGACATTGCTTTCCTGGAAACTAGATGGATTAACGGTAGTTCTTACCTATGAAAATGGAGAACTGCTAAAGGCGGTTACCAGAGGAAACGGCGCAGTTGGTGAAGTGGTTACAAACAATGCCAAAGTGTTTAAAAATATTCCATTGAAGATCCCATATCAGGGAAGGCTCGTGCTGCGTGGAGAAGCGATCATCACGTATTCTGATTTTGAAAAGATCAATGCGTCGATCGAGGATGTGGATGCGAAATACAAAAATCCCAGAAACCTATGTAGTGGCTCTGTACGTCAGTTGAATAATGAGATCACTGCGGGAAGGAATGTACGTTTTTATGCATTTGCGCTAGTAAGTGCGGAGGATGTGGATTTCCAGAATTCCAGAGCAAAACAGTTTGAATGGTTGCACAAACAAGGATTTGATGTAGTGGAATACCGTATTGTGACGGCTGGCACATTGGATGAGGCGATGGAGTATTTTTCTGCTGCGATCACACAGAATGATTTTCCGTCCGACGGACTGGTGGCGCTTTACGATGATATTGCATATGGAGATTCTTTGGGCAGGACTGCCAAATTCCCGAGAAACGCATTTGCCTTTAAATGGGCAGATGAGATAAAAGAGACACGTTTGTTGGAGATTGAGTGGAGTCCTTCACGTACAGGTCTTATCAATCCAGTAGCTATTTTTGAACCAGTAGAATTGGAAGGAACTACGGTAAGCCGTGCGAGCGTGCACAATATCAGCATTATGAAAGAACTTCAACTGGGGATTGGGGACTGCATTACCGTCTATAAGGCGAATATGATCATTCCACAGATCGCGGAGAACCTCACACAGAGCGGGAAACTAGAGATACCGGATACCTGTCCTGCATGCGGACATGCAACGCAGATACAGAAGACAAATGAAGTGGAATCACTTTACTGCATAAATCCGGAGTGTGCGGCCAAAAAGATCAAATCATTCGCGCTCTTTGCGAGCAGGGATGCGATGAACATTGATGGATTGTCTGAGGCGACACTTGAGAAATTTATCGCGAAAGGATTTCTGCATGATTTTGGAGATATTTTTGAGATTGGAAAATACCGCGATGAGATCGTAGCGATGGATGGATTTGGTGAGAAATCTTTTGAAAACCTTATAACAAGCCTTGAAAAGGCAAAAGAAACGACACTTGCGAAGGTGATATATAGTTTGGGTATCGCGAATATCGGACTTGCCAATGCGAAGGTGATATGCAGATACTTTGAGGATGATCTGGATAGGATTCGGCATGCAGATGAGGAAGAAGTCAGCTCGATCGATACGATCGGTCCAGTGATCGCAAAAAGTCTGACAGATTATTTTAAGATAGAAGACAATAACCAGAAATTGGATCACCTTATGAGTCATCTCGTGATCCGAAAAGAAGAAAAAACCGGCGAACAGATTTTTCAGGGTATGAATTTTGTGATCACAGGAAGTGTAGAACATTTTGCAAACCGTGCGCAGGCAAAAGAATTTGTTGAATCTTTGGGCGGAAAGGTTACTGGATCTGTGACAGGAAAGACGAATTATCTGATCAATAATGATACGACCTCTAATTCTTCTAAAAATAAAAAGGCGAAAGAGTTAGGAATTCCGATCCTTTCAGAAGAAGATTTTCTGAAACTTGCCGGACAGTAAAAATACAACAAAAATGGAGGACTAGAATTATGCCGATTAAAATACAGGGGGATCTGCCGGTAAAGGAGATCCTTGAGAAAGAAAATATTTTCGTGATGGATGAATCCCGTGCATCTCACCAGGATATCCGTCCGATACAGATTTTGATCTTAAATCTTATGCCATTGAAAGAAGAAACGGAATTGCAGCTTTTGCGTTCCCTTTCCAACACGCCTCTGCAGGTGGATGTAACTTTTATGGCAGTACAGAGCCATGAGGCGAAAAATACATCTGTGAGTCATTTAAATAAATTTTATCAGACATTTCCGGAACTTAAAGAAAAAAAATATGATGGAATGATCATCACTGGAGCACCGGTTGAGCAGATGGAGTTTGAGGAAGTTGACTATTGGAAAGAATTGGTTGAGATCATGGACTGGACGAACTCTCATGTGACTTCAACGATCTACCTTTGCTGGGCGGCACAGGCGGGACTTTACCATCATTATGGACTGCAGAAACGCAAACTGGATAAAAAGATGTTTGGACTTTTTTGGCACAAAGTATTAAATCGAAAGATCCCGTTGGTGAGAGGATTTGATGATATGTTCCTTGCGCCGCATTCTAGACATACGGAAGTGCCATTGGAAGATATTCATAACTGCAAAGATCTGACGGTGCTTGCTGAGTCGGATGAGGCAGGACTTTTCCTTGCGATGGCAGACGGCGGTCGTAAGATATTTGTTATGGGACATCCAGAGTATGACAGAGTGACACTGGATGGGGAGTATAAACGTGACCTTAGTAAAAATCTTCCGATCGAGATGCCTCGAAATTATTATAAAGACAATGATCCGGAAAACAAACCGATGCTGATGTGGAGAGCACACGCAAACAATCTCTACACTAATTGGTTGAATTATTATGTTTACCAGAGTACACCGTATGACCTTTACGGAACACCGGATTTTACAGAACTTTAAGCAGGAAGCTCCGACTTCTATAAGTCGTAGTAGTTCAGATAAAGATCACATAAGATATCTCAGATTGAAATAAAATAAAGATATTAAAAGAATATGTATACAAATGATAGGGCGTGTATATGGAAAAAAATAAAGTGATTGAGCAATTACAAAAAAGCTTGACAGAAGAGAATCTCTGGGAGGCGGTTATTGCTTGGCAGAATGAAGAATTTAGAACGTATTCGGGATTACCATTTACGTATCAATTGCGAAAAGGGAAAAATGGTAAATATACGAAGGAGTTGTGGGTTGATCGATGCAAGCATAGTAAGAGCTTGGTGTGGAGTTCTGTATTGCAGGCATTTGAGAAAGTGAAAGATGGAAAGATCACAGTAGGAAGACCGAAAGACTTGGGAGACATTCGGGGTGTTTCTTATATTTATTCTTTATTTTTAACTTTTGGATTGATAAAAGTTGATATGAGTATGAAAGTACTTTTGAAAAAATAGAGAATTTTGTTTAACTATATTTACTTGCCATGTATAAAACCACATGTTACAATGAAACACGATTTAGAAAGATAACTCCAAATAACAGAGAGAAAAAAGGAAAAGCTGTTTGGAAAGGAACCTGAGAGACAGCGATGGAATACTTTGAAAATAAGGGAGGACTATAAAAAATGTGTGGAATTGTAGGATATACAGGAAATAAACAGGCAGCGCCAATCTTACTGCATGGACTTTCGAGACTGGAATATAGAGGGTACGATTCAGCAGGGATCGCAGTCCGCGATGGTGAGAAAGATGCGGAAGTGATCAAGGCGAAGGGAAGACTGAAAGTTCTTGCAGATAAGACAAATGATGGGGAATCTGTATTTGGAACCTGTGGTGTTGGCCATACAAGATGGGCAACACACGGAGAACCGTCTGAGACGAATGCACATCCGCATATGAGTGACGATGGCAATGTGGTTGCGGTTCATAATGGGATCATTGAGAACTATCAG
>CAZSTD010000146.1:3096-5872 GCA_964609645.1 uncultured Blautia sp. | reverse complement strand
ATGGAATTACCTATACCGACAATGCAGAGGGCGTCAGAAACGGCGGTATGGGCTCTACAGACGCCAAGAAGTAATACATTATAATATAGGTAACACAAGCGTGCGTAAAGTAGAGGGTTGGCAGCGATGTCAGCCCTCTCTTTTTATCCTGCACGAAAGGAGGCAGTATGAACACAATGCAAATTCCCATTTGGGAGAAATATACCCTAACCATAGAAGAGGCCGCAGCGTATTTCCGTATTGGTGAGACAAAGCTTAGACGAATTGTAAGCGAAAATCGCAATGCTGACTTCCTGCTCTGGAATGGCAATCGTCCGCAAATTAAGCGGAGTTTATTCGAGCGATACATAGACCGATGCAATTTAGTTTGAGTATGGCTTGAAAATACAGGCTCAATGTGGTATACTAAAGTGTGCTATTGTTGAGTTCATTTTCAGGCAGAAAGGGAGTAGCCATGTCTGAAAAACGAAGAGATAGCAAAGGCAGAATTTTGCGTGATGGAGAGGTGCAGAGAAGCAACGGTAAATATATGTACCGCTATACAGATGCCAGTGGGGTTCGACGAACAATTTATAGCTGGCGGTTGGTAGAAACAGACAAAGCTCCAGATGGTAAGCGCAGTTTGGAACCACTCCGAGAAATGGAGAAAAAGATACACCGCGACTTACAAGACGGTATTGACGAGTTCAAGGCATACCGAACCACGCTCAACAGCTTCTACGATGAGTATATCGAGGGTAAGTATGAGCTAAAGCAGTCCACAAGAACCAACTACAAGTATATGTACACAAAGTATGTGCGAGACGAGATCGGGCAAAAGAATATTGCAACCATCAAGTATAGCGACATCAAAAAGTTCTACATCCACCTAATTAAAGATGTAGGCTTTAAGCCGAACAGTATGGAGATCATACACACCATACTTCATCCGGTGTTTAATGTGGCAGTCAGAGATGGTGTCATTCGGGTCAATCCAACTGATGGCGTAATGGCAGAAATCAAGAAAAGCCATGACTGGGAAAAACCGAAGCGGCACGCGCTGACAGAACCACAACAGGAGAGGTTTGTTCAATTCGTATCAACCTCACCAACATATAAGCACTGGATGCCACTATTTACGCTCCTGCTTGGTACGGGCGGTCGTATAGGTGAGATACTCGGTCTGAGATGGGAAGATTGTGATTTCAAGAATAACCTTATTGACATTAACCACAATCTGATATATCGTCAACAGGACAACGGCAAGATGGAGTTACACATTACTACACCAAAAACGAAAGCTGGCACACGGATCATACCGATGTTTTCCGAAGTCAAAGATACTTTGCTTCGTGAGAGATTCCGGCAGATGGAGTGTGGCTTCAATCAATGTGAGGTAGATGGTTACAGCGGATTTATTTTTTCAAACAGATATGGGGAGATGCTTAACCCCCATGTTATCAATCGAGCCATTGCAAGAATTATCCGCGACTGTAATATTGAAGAAACCGAAGTGGCAAAACGAGAAAAGCGTGAACCCGTTCTATTACCACATTTTAGCGCACATAACCTGCGACACACTTTTTGCACGCGCTTCTGCGAGAATGAAACTAACATCAAAATTATTCAAGAAATCATGGGTCATCGAAACATCGAGACCACAATGGATGTCTACAATGAGGCAACCAAGGAAAAGAAAATGGCAAGCTTTGCGACTCTTGAGGGTAAGATAAGGATAGGGTAAATCGACACCGATTTGACACCAACTTTGACACCACTTGACTGCAAAGTTATGGCAACTTATGAGAAGATAGCAAACTATAAAGAGGCGAAAAACCGCTGGAATAAGGGGATATACGAGCATATGAGAAGATACTTTGGTTCTACAATAATATTCCCCACCATGAAGCCGCTGGACTGAAAAGTGGCGTCTCTGCCGCCGTATCGACCCCTGTTGCGCGGCGCACCATGAGCATACTGTTGTGTACTGAAAAGGCACTGTTGTTTCGACAACAGTGCCTTTTTTTCGCTGCTGCGTTCTTATAGAATAGCTGTGAGAGAGCGGTGCAGCCCGCAGAAAGGAGGAAATGGCCGTTAAGAGCCTGCAAAAACCGACTGTCGATTGGAATATCTTATCAGTTGATTCAAATATACTATTGAAATGAAAGGATTTATGTGGTATTATGATTAACGAGAAACAGGAAAAAGAAGAGGTAGAAGAACGGTAAAATGATTAAATATACAGGCGGGGGAACCGCCGCTGAAAGGAGGAATGCGATGCGTTAATGCGGTAAAATCATATATATATATATCGAAGGTTTCTATGGAATTGGGTAAGGGTGTTGGTAAAAGACCGCCGCGATGTAACGGCGGGTTTTTATGCATAATTTGGGTGAATAAATCGCTGAATCATTCACTTAGATCAACACAGACGACTTTAGGGGGAAATATAGGAATGAAGAGACTATCACAAGGGCTTGCACTGTTATTGGCGTGTATACTGCTGTTTCAGTGCGGGATAAGCTCCGCCTATGCGGAGGATATTCTGCCGGACGGAAGCGATGCCGGCAGCAAGAACATCAGCGCGGACGCGGACGCGGACGATCAGAAGTCGGACGACGAGCAGAAGAGCGCCACACCGGACGCGGACGATAAGAAGTCGGACGACGAGCAGAAGAGCGCCACACCGGACGCGGACGATAAGAAGTCGGACGACGAGCAGAAGAGCGCCACACCGGACGTGGACGATCAGAAGTCGGACGACGAGCAGAAGAGCGCCACACCGGACGCGGACGAT
>CAZSTD010000146.1:0-2996 GCA_964609645.1 uncultured Blautia sp. | reverse complement strand
ACGACGAGCAGAAGAGCGCCACACCGGACGCGGACGATAAGAAGTCGGACGACGACCAGAAGAACGCCGAGCCGATGCCGATGGTGCTTGGAGCTGCGGCACCTGTTGCACTGGCAGACGACACACCCGTACAGACTGACGGCGTGATCGGCCAGTGGGGAACGTCAGAAAAGGCTGGCGGCGATGGCGTGCATGTCATCGTTGGCTGGTACGAGCCGGATGGAAATACGACCAACCGTCCGGATTCGGTAACTGTTACTGTCCACTGGAAGACAAAGGATCATGTTATCCACACCGGCACTGTGACGCTTCATGGGAATGGAACACTTACACATGTTGGCACGATGGAGAGAGACCTCGGCGTTTATGCAGGGGAAGACTATAGTGGGAGTATCGACCGCTGGAAGACGTGGCCCAATTATACCCCTGCTGGCACGACGACTCCGACCGGAAAAGAGAATCAGCGACAGGTCACATATAAGTTCCCTGATATTGACGGTTACATAAAGATAATTGACGGCGATTGCGGCGTTATCTACGTCAAGGCAGCGCCGACAACGGAGACCGGCAGCATCACCATCGATAAGCAAACGGTGGGTAAAGTTGGGACTCCCGCGGACGCGGTCTTTGTAGTCACCGATTTCAACACGGGCGCAGTAAAGGCGACGATCAAATATAGTGATTTTACCAAAGTTGGCAACGATGAGGATCACAGGCAATACACCTTAGAACTTCCTCTGGGCACCTATAAGATCACGGAGCTGGGCGCTGAACAAACGGGATATGTCCTTACGGTACAGGGCAGCAAAGCGGGCCACAATGATCCCGCCGATCAAGAGAAATTCGAGTGGAACAGTGCCCCGGAGGCAAGCGTCAATACCCTTTACCAAAATACAGATATCGCGTACATTAGAAATACGTACGAAGAGTCCAGCACATATATCGACCTTCAGGCAACAAAGACCTATGAGGGTGGCACTCTTGAGGCCGGACAATTCACGTTCAAGCTGATGGAGGGAACTGTACAGGTATCCACCGCCACGAATGATGCGAGCGGCAATATCAATTTCCCGAAGATATACTATAATGAAGAGGGAACATACACCTATACGATCAGCGAGGTGGCGGGCAGTAGTGATGACATCATTTACGATGAGAACTCCTACAACGTGACCGTGAACGTAACTGAAAAAAACGGAAAATTAACGGCAACGGCGGTTTATCCGTCCGACGGCATAACATTTAGGAACATATATAACAAGACCACCGTCAGCGGCGAAAAGACGTGGGATGATAACAACGATCAGGACGGCAAGCGCCCTGAGAGCATCACGATCAGACTGCTTGCGAATGGGACGGTGACTCAATCCAAGACTGTCAGCGCTGATGCTGATGGAAATTGGAAGTGGAGCTTCACCAACCTTGACAAGTATGCAAACGGGACGTTGATCAACTACACCATCAGCGAGGACGCGGTGGATGACTATACGACCGCGGTCAGCGGCTATAATGTGACCAACACGCATACGCCGGAAAAGACCTCTGTCAGCGGCAGCAAGACGTGGAATGATAACAACGATCAGGACGGCAAGCGCCCTGAGAGCATCACGATCAGACTGCTTGCGGATGGGACGGTGACTCAATCCAAGACTGTCACCGCCGATGATGATTGGAAGTGGAGTTTCACCAACCTTGACAAGTATGCAAATGGGCGGGAGATCACCTACAGCATCAGCGAGGACGCGGTAACTGGTTATACGTCCGAGGTCAATGGGTATGATGTGACCAACACGCATACGCCTGAAAAGACCTCCGTCAGCGGCGAAAAGACGTGGGATGATAACAACGATCAGGACGGCAAGCGCCCTGAGAGCATCACGATCAGACTGCTTGCGGATGGGACGGTGACTCAATCCAAGACTGTCACCGCCGATGATGATTGGAAGTGGAGTTTCACCAACCTTGACAAGTATGCAAATGGGCGGGAGATCACCTACAGCATCAGCGAGGACGCGGTGGAGGACTATGATACCGAGATCATAGGGTATGATGTGAAGAACACATATAATTCCGTCACGCCTTATAACGGTGATGGCGGAGGCGGCGGAAAGACTGTGGTGACACCGGAGCCCTCTGAGCCTTCGAAACATTCTCATACGTCAAGGACGAAAGCATCGGCTACGAGCCATGCAGTCGTTGAGGCGCCCACAACGGGTGATACCTCGGCGCTGGGAGCGTGGTCCTTCAGTGCAACGATGGCGTTGGCGCTGTTGGCGGTCGTCATATCCCGCAAAAGAGCGAACGACAGACGCCGTAACGAGATGCAATGATCAAACGCCTTCATAAGAAGGTGAAAAAGCACTTGAGCTGAACGCTCAAGTGCTTTTTCTCTGCGCCGTCCCCGCCTGCGGCGGCCGGACGGGTGGAAGGATGATGCCTTTCCGGGGCGTATACATTATTAAAAAACAATGCGAAAACGCACCCGGAATCTTGAAATGCAGGATCTCTTATGCTATAATGCCTTAAAATGAGATGTTATGAGCTTTCTTACGGATCGTCGAAAAGTGCGTTGTGGTTTCGATCCTCCGGCGCTCTGTTTTGGGCTTTGACACGTCAGGGGATGGGCTGGATCGGCGGCCGGACAGGGATCGCAGAGAGCCAACAGCGGTCAAACGGAAGGCAATGCGCCCCACCATGAAGCCGCTGGACTAAAGCGATGAGACCCCCGCTGACCCGACAAAGGCTTGTTGGGTCAGCCTTTCCATTCCAAACAAGAGGGAGGCGGACGCCGTGGAAAAGATCACCAGCCGCAGCAACGCGCTGCTGGTACATATGAAAAAGCTGGCGGCCTCCGCCGCCTATCGGCGCGAAGCGGGCGTGTATCTGTGCGACAGTCCAAAGCTGCTGGCAGAAGCGCTGAAATGGAACGCGCCGGTGCGCCAGATCGTGGTCAGCGGCGGCGTGGAGCTCCCGCCGCTGCCTGATGGCATCCGAAC
>CAZSTD010000145.1:0-5906 GCA_964609645.1 uncultured Blautia sp. | reverse complement strand
GGAATGTTCTGTAAATTCGGTTCTGTACTGCTGATACGCCCGGTCGCTGTGATCGTCTGATTAAATGTTGAGTGGATCCTTCCATCCTCGCCGATCACACTGGAAAGCCCATCCGCATAGGTAGATTTTAATTTTGTCAGCTGTCGGTATTCTAAAATGTCTTTTACGATAGCGTGTTCCGGAGCCAGCTTTTCTAAGATATCTGCTGCCGTCGAATAGCCAGTCTTCGTCTTCTTTCCGCCTTTGATCCCCATCTTCTCAAAAAGGATCACTCCAAGCTGTTTCGGGGAATTAATGTTAAACTCCTCGCCTGCCTGCTCCCAGATCAGTTTTTCAAGCTCTTTGATCCGGATATTAAGCCGCTCGCCATAAGCCTTTAATTCCTCTCCTTTTACGCAGATTCCCCATTTTTCCATGGAATCCAAGGTAAAGATCAATGGAAGCTCGATCTGTGTATATACGTCCCACATCTGTGCCTCTTTCAAAGTCTCACACATTGGCTTTTGGCAAGCAAGTGCTGTATATGCCATATAGCAAGTCCACGAAGTAAGCCCCTGTGCACCTTCCTCCCATGCTTTCTGCAGAGAAGTTTTCCCCAACAGTTCCTCTTTCGTCGGAAAGATCCTGCCATCCAGATATTCTTTCGCCATATCATCGTAAGTGTAAGAAGATTTCAGCGGATTTAAAAGATACGCTGCGATCCCTGCATCAAAGACCGTATCCGGGTTTTCCGCTTTCACAGATTTAAGCAAAGATTTTACATCCAGCGCACAGATCTTCGGGCTATTTTCATTCGCGGCAGACTTTGCAAAGAGTTCCTCCAGCTTTGTACAAAGGTACGCCTGCGTTACCAGCCCTTCCACAGGGATATAGTAGATCTCGTCCTGCGCAAGTGCCATTCCCATTCCAAATATCTGCTCTTTCTCCGCTGCCAGTGAAACACCCACCGTTTCACATCCGGCCGCTTTTTCAAACAATGCCTCACATCCAAACAAGTCTGCACAGGTAAAAAATTCCTGTTCCAGTGTTTCTTCCTGAACCGCTTCCCCTTCAAATCTTCCCAGCAGATTTTTAAATTCCAACTGTCTGCATAAGAGAAATGCCTCTTTTGTATAAAGATCGCCAAGCCGCGCCTGCTCATGCGTAAACTCGATCGGACTTTCCGTACAGATCGTCGCCAGCGTCTTGCTGAGCTGTGCCATATCATAATGCTCTCTCATAGATTCGCGAGCCCTGTTCGGCTTCAATTCTTCCAGATGTTCGTGCGCATTCTCAATCGTTCCATACTCCGCCACGATCTTCGTGGCAGTCTTTTCTCCCACTCCCGGGATCCCAGGAATATTATCTGAACTGTCACCCATCAGCGCTTTCAGATCAATGATCTGCGAAGGTGTCACCTGATATTTTTCCAGCACTTCTTTTGCATGATAATCTTCGATCGTCGTCTTTCCCCGGACAGTTTTAGGCAAACGGATCATGACTTTCTCAGTCGCAAGCTGCAAAAGATCCCTGTCACCAGAAAGGATCGTGACATCCATTCCCAGCTTCTCACTCCTGACAGCCAGTGTTCCCAGAATGTCGTCCGCTTCATATCCTTCCTTGGTCACCATATGGACATGCATAGCCGAAAGCATTTCCTTGATCAGCGGCACCTGCTCACGCAGCTCCTCCGGCATCCCTTTTCGTGTTCCTTTATATGCCTCATAGATCTTATGGCGGAATGTCGGTGCTTTCAGGTCAAAAGCTACCACCAGATACTGCGGCTGTTCTTCCTCGATCGTGCGAAAAAGAATATTTAAAAAACCATACACAGCCCCCGTATGCTTTCCCTCTGAGTTCGTAAGATCCGGCAATCCATAAAATGCCCTGTTTAAAACGCTATGTCCATCGATCAGTAATATTTTCTCACTCATAAAATCCTCCAGTATCCTCTCTGTAATCTCTGTCCGCCGCTTATTCTCCTATGTGTCAGACTAAAAATCCTCTGCTTTGTTCAAACGCCCAGCTTTATCTACAAAATCTCTTATTCTCAAGATCTTCTCGCTGAACGCTGGAAAGTCACAAGATCAGATAAACCAAAAGTGCGGCTATTGCAGCGATCACCACACAGATCCCACTTCCAATCAAAGCCCAGCTCCACTTCTTCCTGCGGATATATCGCCGGGAACTCTGGATATCCTGTTCCATAAGATCCTTAAAGTCCAGCACAGAATCCCTGCTGTTATCATCCAGCTGCTGCATAACCTCATGGACGATGAAATACGTCTCCAGCTCATCGTAACAGGACGAACATTCTTGAATATGATCCAAAAAATTTTCCAGCTCATCCACCGGCAATTTATGTTCAATATAGCTGTTTACCATTCCTTCTGCTGTACGGCAATCCATTTACACCCCATCCTTTTGTCCAATACAAAAATCTTATCCCAGTCCCCTGCCGCAGATTTTCTTTCTCACTTCGCTCTGCAGCAGCAAAGCATCTCTTAGTGCATTATACCCGAACAAAAGCAGCTTGACAAGAAAGAATCCTTCTCTATGAATTTGCACAAAAAGCAGCAGAAGTGTTCCAAAAACCGCTTCTACTGCTTTTCTTTTGTAAATTTATATGTCTCACTGACTATTCCCACAGGCAAACCTATGGGTTTCCGCCGCATATTTATAACGAATCACTTATGAAACAACATCCTCATTCTCTTTCGCCAAAGCAACTGGACTTGGTGTTTCCAAGATCTTCATAAACTCATCGCCTGTGATCGTCTCATGCTCATAGAGGAACTTGGCAAGCTCATGAAGCTTTCCAATATTATCCTGCAGAATTTTCAGCGCTTTCTCATGCTGTGTTCTTACCAGTTCAACCACTTTCTTGTCCAGGAGAGTCTGTGTCTCAAAGGAACAGCTCAGACTGGAGTCTCCTCCCAGATACTGGTTGGAAACATTTTCCATCGCAACCATATCGAAATCCTCACTCATACCATATCTGGAGATCATCGCTCTCGCGATCTTGGTTGCCTGTTCAATATCATTGGACGCACCTGTCGTGATCGAATTGAAGATCAGCTCCTCCGCAGCACGGCCGCCTGTAAAGGTCGCGATCTTATTTTCCAATTCCTCTTTCGTCATCAGATAATGCTCTCCATCCTCCACCTGCATGGTATATCCAAGTGCACCGGAAGTACGCGGAATGATCGTGATCTTATGAACCGGTGCAGATTCTGTCTGCTTTGCAGCTACAAGCGCATGTCCGATCTCATGATAAGCTACGATCAGCTTTTCTTTATTAGAAAGAACTCGATTCTTCTTCTGATATCCTGCGATGACTACCTCAATACTCTCCTCAAAGTCTGCCTGTGTCGCAAATTTTCTGCCATCACGGACTGCGCGCAGCGCAGCTTCATTTACAATGTTGGCAAGCTCCGCACCAGAAGCACCTGCTGCCGCCTTCGCGATCTCATCAAAGCGTACAGAGTCTGAAATCTTAATCTTTTTCGCATGAACCTTCAGGATCTCTTCACGACCTTTTAAGTCCGGAAGTTCCACAGGAATCCTTCTGTCAAAACGACCCGGACGAAGAAGAGCAGGATCAAGGGAATCCGGTCTGTTAGTAGCAGCCAGGATCACAACACCTTTAGATCCGTCAAATCCATCCATCTCTGTCAGAAGCTGGTTCAAGGTCTGTTCACGCTCATCATTTCCGCTGAATCCAGATCCATCACGTTTCTTACCGATCGTATCGATCTCATCGATAAACACGATACAAGGCGCTTTCTCATTTGCCTGCTTAAATAGATCACGCACTTTTGCAGCACCCATACCAACAAACATCTCCACAAACTCAGAACCAGAGATAGAAAAGAACGGAACTTCCGCTTCCCCGGCTACTGCTTTTGCAAGAAGAGTTTTACCTGTTCCAGGAGGTCCTACAAGGAGCGCTCCTTTCGGCATAGAAGCACCGATCTCTTTATATTTTTTCGGATCATGGAGATATCCCACGATCTCTGTCAAAAGCTCTTTTGCTTCGTCCTCACCTGCTACGTCGGAAAATTTGATACCTGTGGATGATTTTACATATACCTTGGCATTACTCTTTCCGAAAGACATTGCTCCGCCAGGACCACCGCCCATAGAGCTCATCATCTTCTTACTGATCCAACGTCCCAAAATAATAAAGATCAAAATTGGGAACACATATCCTGCCAAAAGACTGATCCAGATAGAAGTCTGCTGCGGAGCCGCCGCACCGAATTTCACATTTGCATCGTGCAGACGATCTACCAGATCCGGATCATACACCTTTACGGTTTTACAATAAATCTCCTGACCTTCACTCTCTGCTACATAATAAATATAATCATCCTGAATCTCTACTGTCGTAACATAATTTCTCTCCACTCCTGCCAAAAAAGTACTGTAATCAGTTGTCTGTACCTTTCTGTCTTCAATGGAAGGGATCAACAATACATTCAGAAGAATGATAATAACTGCTGCGATGATATAATAAACATACAACGGCTTTCTGCCTGGCTTTTTATTATCGATGTTCATTCGCATTTCCTCCATTCGTTCTTGTTAGAATGTACCATATCACTTATTGATGCAATTTTCAAGAAAGGACACCCAAATTTCATAAACATTTAAGAATTATTTTCTATTTTACAGTCTGATACCAGCGTCCTGCTTCCGAGAGATCCGATTTTTTAAACTTCCCAGTGCGCGTACTGTTGCTCTTTAGCAAAGAACAGCTTTCATTTTTGTTGCAAAGGCTCCAGCAAACATAACTGATCTTATTCTTTCTTAAAAATTTGATCCATTTATTCGCTTCTGTTTTATCGATCATTCCGTTTCCAGATCTTTCCGAAATGCCAAACTCACTCACAAACACCGGTAAACCCTTGTCGATCGCAGTCTGTACCTTCTTTCTGTAAGAAGCTTTATGTGTAGCCGCATAAAAATGGAAGGTATACATAAGATTTGAATATCCTTTTAGAGGACTCTTTGCCACGACATCTACATCCTGTGACCATACCGGCGTACCGATCAAAATAATATTGTTTTTATCATACTTTCGAATCGTCTTTACAATTGTCGAAGCATAACTCTTGATCGTTTTCCATGAAACATTTCCATTCGGTTCATTACAGATCTCATAGAAGACATTTTTGTGATTTTTGTACTTTTTTGCCATCTCCTTAAAAAATGCAGTTGCCTGCTTCTGATTCTGTTTTGGATTTCCGTCACTCAAAATGTGCCAGTCAATGATCACATACATTCCCAAATCTGTGGCATATTTTACTCCATTATGTATCAATTTTTTCAGTTCACTCTGATTTCCGCCTGCACAATAACCATTGTATTCCTCCGTATACATAGCAAGACGGATACAATTTACGCCCCATTGATCTCGCAGCGTTTGAAAAGCTGTTTTATTGACATATTGTGGAAACCAGTTGATCCCATGTGTACTCACACCCTTTAAGATCACTGTTTTTCCCTTAGAGTTCACCAAACGTGTACCCTTCACCTTTAAGCGTCCATTTTGCTTCAAAGGCGTTGAACTGCTGCTCTTTGATGCAGCCGCAGTCTGTGCAGCTTTTACTTCTGTCGGCAGCGCGATCATTTGTGTGCAAAACACCTGTAAGATCAAACAAACGATCACAACCCAGACAATCCCTTTTCTTTTTTCACTCTTTGCCATCTTTTTCCTCCTCATAATGCGTATCCCCATAGTAAACGCTATCTTTCCCACACCTCAAGGAGTGGGCTTTCCGCACAGCAATGTAACATACTTACAGTTTATCATTATATTCACTAAAACACCACCCATAATCCTCAAAGAACAGCTATCTTTCCATGATTGTGAACCTCACATGACTAAAGTCACGTGCTTCCAGACGCTTTAGGCGTCAGAC
>CAZSTD010000144.1:0-6017 GCA_964609645.1 uncultured Blautia sp. | reverse complement strand
TTTTCTTCCTCCTTCCAGAAAATTTTAAATTTAGGTGCATGCATCGCCTGGTAAACTTTTGTGATATAGGAATGCAATGTTGTAACCGTTATATAATCTTCCTGCTCACCATTGATCTCCAAAATCTGTTTTGTAGCAGAATTCAGAGTATTGCTAAACGTAAAAATAGCAACTTTATTCTTTTTTTCTTCCGAATAATTTTCCAACAATTTTTTTGCCAATCCATAAATAAGCAAACTTTTGCCTGCACCTGCCACACCTTTGACCATCAGAGTTTTGTTTCCTGTATAGTCAAGACAGGATTTCTGTTCTTTTGTCCAAGTTATCTTTTCTTGGTAACCATTAAAAAATTCGTCTTGCATAATCGCCTGTCCTTTAGATTATTCTTTGAATCGTTTTTAGAAATCCAATGATCGCTCAATCGTCCATACCAAAAAAATCATTGAGCCAAGCATCTTCATCCATTTTAAAAAAATCCATCTCCTCTATATCTTCCTCAGGTATATCCGGTCCAACTTTAATTTCCGGAATTTTTATGGTCTCTTTTCTACACCATCTTCTCGCAATCGTTTCCCAAAATTCACTATCAATCATAAAGACCCTCCTGATCTACTGCAAAAACTGCAAGTCTACAATAATCCTGATGCTGACAAAAATTACAGAATTTTGGATCTTTTTTATTTTCCGCAGATGCATAAAGTTTCATTCCTTTACGCCCATCCGGAGTATATGATCTCCCATATTTTTCTATAGCCACATTTCTCATCTCTCTATTAGGAAAACACACCTTTAAACGTTCATCAGAATATCTCATGCCTTCAATTTCAGAATATCCGGAAAACACTGCGTCCGAAAATTCTCTCTGATTTCGAAGATAATCATAAACTTGACGTTTTTCTACCTTCCGCATTGCAGGAAATAATTCAATGATATTCTTATATATCTGGTCTATCCCTATTCCATCATTTTTTACAAGGCTATAAATAGCAGCTGTCAATCCATTGATCGCATAGTTTTGCTGAAACTCGCTTTGGAACGACGGATATTTTTGCACAACATATCCCAGCACATATTTCATTGGGCAAACTTCATAGTCCATCTTTGCCTCTTTTGCTATATTTTCCGGCATATCTTCTTTATTATATGGAAGTATCTTTGGTGTTCCTAATGGTATTTCCTTCACTCTTTTATAGCTGATCCTATTTTGAAATGCCGGTATCACTTCAACCTCTGTCGCATTCGTCAGCAACCTGATATAAGGCGATGGTGCAAGTTGTTTCTCTCCCATTTCGCGAATCCATGAAAGCTGTACATCCTGAGTTTTCAACGCAGTATACAGAAAATATCGATTGCAGATATAAGTGGATTCCATAATGTGCATCATATTCCGGATCAGTTTATTTCCTGTCCGCTCATAGCATTGACGCATACTTGCAGCTGTAAGCGGCCATACATATTCATTCTTTCCGCCCGGCATATTTTTGATATCACAAAAGCAAACATGTACCTTCGCATTTGCTTTCATATATGCCGCCTGTACATGATAAATAGGAGAAACCATATCTGCCTTATCTCTATGGATCTCACTATCATCAAGTGTTCCGTTTATATATAAGCGAAATGCTTCAGAAATATCTGCTGGAAAACATTTCAAAGAAGATCCGGAAGCATTACTTAATTTTTCAAACAATTCTTTTAAAATTTCCCGTTCTTCTTCATAAAGTTTGTTTGATAGTTCATATTTCTTCAAGATCCGATCCAATTTTCGAATATGATCTCTGATATAAAGCATTTGATCATCTGTAAATAGCTCCCGTGCCATGCAAAGCAATTGCCTGATCAAAGATAAGATCACATCCAGTTTCTCATCGCTGACCGCAAATACACTGAAATTCAATAAAGGATCTCCCATAATTTCCTGCCAACGCGCCGTTGGTTTATATTCCGATAGGTTCTGTCTAAAAGGTGCTTCTGCCTTCCTTTTAATCTGTTCCAAAAATCTAATCCGTTCTTCCCATTCAGAAATTCTGCTGCAGTCTGCAAAAAATGGTAACACATCCATCAGCTCCTGCATGTACTGCCTACCTGAAACACCATCAATAGAGAGCCATCCCGATGAAAAACACTCGATCAGCTTCTCCTGGTCCAAAATAATATCCTGTAAGTCTTCATCCCACATTTCATTTAAAACATTTACAAACTGCCCGATCGGGTAAGCCAAAATATTTCTTTCCCCGTATTTCTCCGGATAAAAATCACGAAGGATCTTATTTGCAGCATTCGGTTTCGCTGAATAGATCTGATATCCCAGTTCTGATGCCTGCTTTACTCCATAAACAAATTCCAGCACCGTTCCATATTCTTTTATCTGTAAATGATTTGAAATTTTTGCTTTTCTTCCTTCAAAAATTTCTCCATAAGGTTCTATTTGTTCTGAACGCTCTATATTCCATTTTGAAATATCCGGATATCCCATCTCCACAGAATAAGTCTTTCTCCATATTTCATTTGCATAGGGATATCTTTCATCATAGCAAAACAAACAAATGATCTTTATCCCAACATTTTCAAGCAGACATAAAATTCTTTCCTGAATAGGCGTAAAGTAATAAAAGCCATGAAAAACAATTGTCTGAATATCCGTTTTTCCAAATAATTCATTAAAAATTGAATCCCACGCGCTTCTCTTCTCTAATTTTTTCATGCATTTCCTAAATTCAGAGATTGCTGGATCATTTGCTTGTAAAAACTTCCATGCACCTGTCAAAAATTCTATATTCCTATCACCGTCAGAATATAGATCATCCGTCTCTATCCCAGCTTCTTCCAATAGAATGATCGAAGAAAGCATCATTCCCAGATTACGTCTGCATCCTGTCAGCCATCTTTTCATTTGAATATCATGCCCATACTTTTTCATCTGTTCACGAATATACTGAGACAATACTACCGTTTCATGAAATTTTGTTTCATCCACTCTCCATTTAGGAAAAGCAGCCTCTGTAAGTTTTCGCATTTCACATGAACAAAGTGAGGTCGCCCCATACACCCAACTTCCAAGATTCTTTAACGAATTCTTCAAATCAAAACTTACTGTGATCTGCGGAAAGTCTTTGATCCGATTCCAATAAGAAGCTCTGTTCAGATCCTTGAGATTTGTATATGTATAAATCTCTCTACTCATAATCCACCCCCACTTTTTCAAGCAAATAGGACCATCTTTCTCTGTCACGCGGAGGATGTACGACGCAAATAAGGCGATTGATCGCTCTTGTCATCGCAACATATAAGATTCTGGTTTCTTCTGCTTTTGTTTTCTTTACTTCATTTTTCTTTAATTTCTCATAAAGGTCATTCCTCATCGCCGGATCCTTCTGATCTGTCTCAAAATTCCATCCAACTTTTTTTTCCAAAGGATCAATAAGAATTTCCGTATTATTTTTATCAGGAAATCTTCTATGTGTATATGGAATGATCACAGTATCAAACTCAAGCCCCTTTGATTTATGAACCGTCATACATAAAATAGATGAATAATCGTCCTCAGTGTCTACATTTGGTTCCGTTTCTGTACGATTTGTCGCAATTTGAATCTTCAGATAATGATACACCTCATATAGACTTGTCTTATTTCCCGCCACATTTTGCTGAAGAAGGATCAGTAATTTTTCTAAATCTGCCTGATACTGAGCAGCCTGTACTCTCACAACGGTCTCCATCTGCTTCTGGTCCCATCCGTCATCCATTTTTTGACGTTTCATATTCATGATATATTGCTCAAGAATAGGTTCTTGATCCACAATACGCTTCAAAACAGCCATAACTGGACGAAGTCTAAACTCTTTATAATACTGTTCCCAACTAGTTTGAGCCAAAAAATGACTCAGATATTTTGTCAAAAGCTCAGAATCCCCTTCACATTGTTCCATTATACTAATATCTAAAGATTCCGTTTCACCTGCATATGGCGTAAGCAAATAATTGAAGATATGCTTGGGTTCATCTGCAAACAGGTACGAACAGATCATGGCATAAAAATCCCGCACTGCTTCACTTGTAAAGAAACTGCCTTCTGTATTTACTGTTGCTGGAATTTTATTTTTATACAGCAGATCTGCAATATTTTTCAATTCTGCATTCGTTCTCGTCAGCATAACAACTCTATCTTTTTCAGAAGGTTTTTTACCAGATCCTTTTACCTTTTCGATCAGATCATCCAACTGTTTTCTTGCTATCTCAACGATCAATTCATCTTCCATTTTCTGGTCTTTATATCCCGCGATCATTTTTAAAGTTCCTTTTGTCTTATTAAACGGGACAACCGGACCATCATATTTTAGCAGACCATCTTCTCCCCATTGCTCAAAATACTCGTCCATCAAATCCAACACATTAGAAGCAGTGCGGTAATTATTGACTAAAATGTATTTCTGAGGTTCTTTTGCTTTGATCTGTTTTAAATTGTAATCCAAGATCTCAAATGCCTGGTCTGTCGCGCCTCGAAAACGATAAATACTCTGCTTTACGTCTCCTACCACAAACAATCTCGCTTCTAAGATTTTAACAAAAAGTGCCGCAACTTTTATTTGTGAAAGATCAGAATCTTGAAATTCATCTATAAATAAATATTTCATAGATATATCTGGGTGAGGAAGTGTATCATACTGCATAAGGATTTCCTGCAAGTCCCGCATGATGTCATTCACAGAAATCGCATCATTTAAACATTTCACTTCAAAATAATCTTCATCTAAGTCCTCCAAAGCCGAGGATATCACTTTATGAAACGGTGCAGAATTTTTGTCTGCTGGCACTCCCCAATCCATAGAAGACATATCTTTGTGTGAGATTCCAATGTTGGCAAATCCATTCCAATATTTATTTACTAATGAGTTCGCCTTATAAAGTGGAAATCCCAACTGGCTTTCAATAGATGCTGATTCGGTAGTCCTTCTATCCATCATATCTTTTATCAAATTTTGTCTCTCATACTGAAAACTGCGAATAGAAAGATTTCTCGTAAAGCTCTGACCGATTCCATAAGCTTTCAGCAAGGTATATGCAAAACTGTGAATGGTACTGATATGCATCTGTGACTGTTGTTCTAGCCACCTAAAATAGCGCAGTTTCCCTGTAAGGTGAAACCGCGCCATTAATGCATCCTGCAGTCTTCGATTCATCTGGTCTGTTGCAGCATTTGTAAATGTGATCATAAAGATCTCAGACATCTGCAAATTAGGGATCATATGCATCAGATACATGATTCGGTCTACCATAACTTTTGTTTTTCCGGTTCCTGCAGATGCCTGTACAACAATGTGTTCTTCTGCTCCACAATGTTCCACCATATACTGAGCTACATTAAACTGAGGACATTTTTTATTAATAATTGTAAGAAATTTATTTTTATCAACCCCATCAATGATCATATCTTTTGCCGAAAAATCTACTGTATAGGCTTGAAGCAAAAATTCTTTTGCAAATTCCGAAAAAGTCTCTTTGAGGAATTTTTCTTCTTCAAGTGTTCCAAACCAAATTACCTTGATCCCTTCATACAGCCATTTCCGTATACTTTTCTGATTTTTTTCCAAAGATTGGTTGCACAATAAGACTGAATACCGTGGTTCCATAAAATATCATGCTCCTTGTATTTTTCTTTTACATATCATCGTTATATTCTAGTCGCATATCTCCACTGACCAGCAGACCATCTTCTGTCATTTTCAACTGCAGTCCCACAATATAGGATGGTTCTTTTTCTATTTTTTTCATTTCTTTCATACAACTGATCCTATACATAAAATCGTTTTCTGTATAGCCTAATGGAGAAGCATCTTGAGCATCGAATATTTGATATCTATAATTTTCATCATCATAAATCAGTGTAAGATTATAATTAGTTCCTATAATATAAGATTGTATCACGGATAGTTTACAGGGTAAAGCTACTCTTTAAACATACAGTTTTAATATATCATATACACAAAAAATAAGGTCGCCATAAAAGCGACCTCTCT
>CAZSTD010000143.1:0-6035 GCA_964609645.1 uncultured Blautia sp. | reverse complement strand
AATGAGCAAAAAAATAAGAACAGAGGCAGTAGATCAGCTATTCGAAGCGATTCTGTGTCTGAAAGATAAGGAAGAATGCTATACATTTTTTGAAGATGTGTGCACGATCAATGAGCTTCTTTCCTTATCACAGCGTTTTGAAGTTGCCAAGATGTTGATGGACAAGAGAACTTATCTTGATATTTCAGAGAAGACAGGCGCATCTACTGCGACGATCAGCCGTGTAAATCGTTCCCTGAATTATGGAAATGATGGATACGAGATGGTATTTTCAAGAATGGCAGAGAAAGAAGCCAAAGGCAAATAATAATAGAAGAATGGATGCTCAGGCATTTAAGAGGCAGGCGTTTTCGTCTGCCTCAATCTATCTTGCTTTGTATTTTGGATAATGAGTAAAAAATAAAGAGGGGAGCATACAGCGTAAGAACAGTGAGATGCTGACGATTTGTAACAGATCCTTGGAATCCAAAGCGAGATCATGCGGCATAAGATTGACACGGAGGAGCAGTTTGAGCAAAAAACGAAAACGATCAAAGATAGAATTTCGATATTATCAGCTTCCGGTAGGCAGCCCGATTCTAGCGCTTCTTGGACAAAAATGGGTCCAAAACTACGGAAGAGATGTGGATTATCTGCACTTTCATAATTATCTGGAGATTGGATTTTGCTATGAAGGTCGAGGAACAATGACGTTAGGAGATCAGGATGTCCGGTTTCATGGGAGACAATTCACGGTGATCCCGAAAAATTATCCCCATACGACACTCAGCGATGTTGGCGATTTAAGTAAATGGGAGTATCTTTATGTGGATGTGGAAGAGATCCTAAGCTATATGCAGGGGAATCCGGTCCGCATGGAAAGGATGCTGCAGCGGATCAACTCCAGAGCCCTTTTCTTCGATGAAAAACAGCAGCCGGAGATGGCGTCGAAGATCTTGTCAGTCATGAACATCATGCGAAGATCCGAAGAATTTTATGTGGAGGAGGCAAGAGGGATCTTAGCTGCGCTTTTGGCACAGATCGCCAGGATCAACTGTGCGGAAGGAGAAGCAAGAGAGGATGAAAACACACAGAGGATGACCAATGTCGTCACAGAGGCACTGAATTATATCTCTATCCACTATATGGAGCAAATCAAGGTGGAAGATCTAGCGAAGACCTGTCATATCAGTGAGACACATTTTCGAAGGATGTTTTCTGCATCCATGAAGATCAGTCCTCTCGATTACATTAATCTGGTGCGAGTTCAGGCTGCGTGTCAGAACCTGCGCAAGTCCGATGCTCCCATTGCGGATATCGCACATAAGTGTGGTTTTAGCACAAACTCCACATTTAACAGAAATTTCCGCCGCATCATGGGAGTGACACCGATGGAGTGGAGAAAAAGACCGCAAAATTATGAGCGGCAGCTTTTAAACTTTGATATACATATAGAGGAAGGATGGTAGGATGTACGATTATAGGATCGTGGAACAGGTCAGCAGAAAGAAAAAGAGGATGTCAGGAGTCCTTCGCAAGGTGATCGTATTTTTTGCAGTATTGTTCGTGTTGATGGGGATCACGATCGCACAGGCATTTATGCTGGCGGGATTCCTCTTAACAGGACTTTATTTTGTCTATGATATCTTCAGCCAGAGAGATTATGAGTACACGATGGAAGGAAACTATCTGACGATCGATGTGATCTACGGCAGAAGATACCGAAAAACCGCACATGAGCTGGACCTTCGAGAGATGGAGGTAACAGCTCCGCACTGGCATGACGCAGTCTCAAAGTATAAAAAGGGAACAGGGAGTGAACAGCTTAAAAAATATGATTATACTTCCTACGAGGAGGACACGCCTTATTATACGATGATCATAAAGGAGAATGGCCGTAAGATCAAACTTCTTCTAGATCTGACCGAAAATATGATGCAGCTTCTAAAGAGCAGTTATCCAAATAAAGTTTTTTTTGCATAAAATAGAAATTAAAATGTGAAAAAAGCGATTTTTAGTGGCAGAAAAGTACCAAAAAACAATAAGAAAGAAAATGGTTTCCATGTTTTTATATGTAGAAAATATAAAAATATGGAAATTTTTTTCGTAAAAATCAGAAATAAGAAGAAAAATCCACAAAAAAATATGGAAAAGATTTTTTTGATAGTAAGAAAGTGACAAAAAAGTCGAAAATGCACATTATATGAGCGGGTATGCACACAATTAGTACATGGCAAATGCTATAATGATTTTCGAAAGGTATCCGGATAATAAAAACGAATGTATTAAGGGAGGAATTAAAAAATGAAGAAAAAATTACTCACAATCTTGCTTGCAGGTGTTATGACATTATCCATGGGCGCTGTTGCATCCGTTGAAGTTTCCGCAGCAGATGACAACAAACTGACGATCTGGGCATGGGACCAGAACTTTAACATCAAATCTATGCAGATCGCAGGAGAGCAGTACGCAGCAGAACATGAAGGATTTGAATTCGAGATCATCGAGACATCTTCTGATGACTGCCAGACAAAACTTACAACAGCAGCAAACGCTGGCGATTACAGCACACTGCCAGACATCGTTCTGATGCAGGACAACAGCTATCAGAAATTCCTGAAAACTTATCCGGACGCATTTACAGATCTTAAAGATATGGACATCAACTGGGACGATTTCGGAAAATTAAAACAGTCCTATTCTATGGTTGATGATACACATTATGGTGTTCCGTTTGACAACGGTGCAGTTATCGCTTGCTATCGTACAGACATCCTCGACGAAGCAGGATACACGATCGAAGATCTGACCGATATCACATGGTCCAGATTCATGGAGATCGGTAAAGATGTACATGAAAAGACAGGCAAATACCTTCTGACAAGTGAAGCAACAGGCGGAGATACCATGATGATGATGATCCAGTCCTGTGGCGCAAACTTTGTAGATGAAAACGGCGAAGCATATATCGTAGGCAATGAGATCGCTGAAAAATGCGTAGATCTTTATACAGAACTGATCCAAAATGACGTTGTAAAACTTGTAAACAACTGGGATGAATACATCTCCACGATCACAAGCGGCGAAGCAGCAGGTATCGTAAACGGTAACTGGATCACAGCTACACTGATGTCCACAGAAGATCAGAAAGGTCTCTGGGAGATCACAACAATGCCTAAAGTTGACGACGTTGACACAGCAACAAACTATGCAAACAACGGTGGTTCTTCCTGGTATATCACATCCAATTGCCAGAACGTAGAACTTGCAGAAGATTTCCTCGCAAGCACATTTGGTTCAAGCACAGAATTCTATGATGCGATCCTTCCGGACACAGGCGCGATCGCTTGCTACCTGCCAGCAGGTGAATCTGAAGTTTACAATGAGCCAAGCGAATTCTTCAACGACCAGGCTATTTTCTCAACGATCGTTGGATATTCCGCAAATATTCCGGAATTCACAAAGACACCTTATCACTATGAAGCAAGAGAATGCATCAACACAGCAGTTGTTAATATTGTAAATGGAACAGACAAAGAAGCTGCACTTCAGGAAGCACAGGATACACTGGCATTCAAGATGTCTGAATGATCTTTGTAGCTTAAATGAATTACGTCTGATATTAACAGTTCATAGGCATGAAAGGCGGGGACTGCTTGCAGTCCCCGTTTCTATCTCAAAAATTAGTAAGACGAAAGGGGGATTCCTTGTGAACTCCAAGAAAAAAGGTATGACATTGCTGGCAAAACAGAGAATGGCAGGTTGGATTTTCCTTGCTCCAGCTTCTATTTTGATAGCAATCATGAGCTTTTATCCGATGGTCAAGGCATTTATCCTGTCATTGAAAACAGGTGCCGGGGTAAATATGCGATTTGCAGACCCAATTTTCAACAACTATAAACGAATCCTGGCGGACAAAGTGTTCCAGCAGTCTATCGGAAATACATTTTTATATCTGATCATCCAGGTTCCGATCATGCTGGTGCTCGCGATCCTGCTGGCACAGCTTTTGAACAACAAAGATCTGAAATTCAGAGGACTTTTCCGCACATGCGTATTCCTTCCGTGTGCAACCTCACTGGTATCTTATTCTTTGATCTTCCGTTCCATGTTCGCAACGGATGGTCTGATCAACAGTATCCTCATTAAACTTGGAATTTTATCAACGGGTTATAACTTCCTTGGAAATGCTGCAAGTGCCAAGATCGTTATCATAATTGCCCTGATCTGGAGATGGACAGGCTACAATATGGTATTTTATCTGGCTGGCCTTCAGAATATTGAGTATTCGGTATATGAAGCAGCGAAGATCGACGGGGCAAACGGCTGGAAGACTTTCTGGAGGATCACCGTACCGCTTTTGAAACCAACGATCATCATGACATTTATCATGTCCATCAATGGAACACTGCAGTTATTTGACGAATCCATGAACCTGACAAAGGGCGGTCCTGCTAATACGACCATCACTATGTCTCATTACGTTTACAATACCTGTTTCGTTAATGTGCCAAACTTTGGATACGCGGCAGCCATGTCCTTTATCATCTTTATCATGGTAGCGATCCTTGCATTTATCAATTTGAAAGTAGGTGATACACGTGACTAAGAAAAAAAACAAGTCTGCGATCCAGAGAAGATTGATCCCTACATATATTTTCCTGATCATCGTGTCATTTATTTCTGTATTCCCGCTATACTGGATGATCTCAGCGGCGACGAATACTTCCACAGATGTATCCAGAGGCAGGATCCTTCCTGGAACTCATTTTATGGAAAACTTTAATAATCTCGTATCTCAGCAGCCACTGTGGAGATCACTTGGAAACTCTTTCTTCTATGCGATCCTGACCACGATCATCTGTCTGCTGATCTGCTCCATCGCAGGTTATGGATTTGAGATCTACCACGACAAAGGAAAAGATTTATTGTTCTCGATCCTGCTGCTTGCCATGATGGTTCCGCAGGTTGCGACTATGGTACCGTTGTTCCAGATGTTTTCCAAGGCAAAACTGCTCAACACAGCGATTGGATTTATCCTGCCGATCATATCAACACCGTTTATGATCATGATGTTCAGGCAGAATGCCAGATCTTTCCCGATCGATATCATTGAAGCAGCACGTATCGATGGTCTGGGTGAAACAAGGATCTTCTTCCAGATGTTCATCCCTACTATGAAGTCTACCTATGCAGCGGCAGCAGTTATCACATTCATGAACGCGTGGAATGCGTATCTGTGGCCAAAGGTAATCATGACGGACAACAATTCTATCACTATGCCAATGCTGATCGCAAACCTGATCACCGGATATGTGACAGACTACGGTATGCTGATGTGCGGTGTACTTTTCTGCTCTATCCCGACGATGATCGTATTCTTCGTATTGCAGAAACAGTTTGCAGAAGGTATCACTGGCGCAGTAAAATAAGGTATATGCTCTCCTGATCGGCTCAGGAGAGCTTTTGTACTATATAAGTTTTTGTACTATATAAAATAAAGAGGTTTAAGGAGAGAAAATCAAAATGAAGACATTTGACTATTCCCTGGTGAAAGACCCGCAGTATTTTTTGGACAATCGAATGGAAGCACATTCAGACCACGTATATTATAAGAACGAAAAAGAAGTGCAGACTTCTTTTCGCAGCACTCTGAATGGCCTGTGGAAATTTCACTATGCCCGCAATTATCAGAGCACGATCCAGGGCTTCGAAAAAGAAGATTACTGCTGCTTTGACTGGGAAGACATTCACGTGCCGGCACATATCCAGATGGAAGGATATGATGCACCTCAGTATGCGAATGTACAGTATCCGTGGGAAGGACATGAGGATATCCATCCGGGAGAGATCCCGCAGCATTTCAATCCGGTGGCAAGCTATGTGAAATATTTTACCGTGCCGGAGCATATGAGAGGAGAACGCCTCTTTATCTCTTTCCAGGGCGCAGAGAGTGGCATGGCACTTTGGCTGAACGGAACTTTCATTGGATACAGTGAGGATTCCTTCACTCCGTCTGAGTTTGAACTGACAGAGTATGTAAAGGAAGGACAGAA
>CAZSTD010000142.1:0-6057 GCA_964609645.1 uncultured Blautia sp. | reverse complement strand
TTCCTGCCAGCAGCCAGATAAGTGTTGTCACAAGTGCGATGCTGATGACTGCCGGGACAAAGATCCCGGACACTTTATCTGCGATCTTAGCGATCGGCGCTTTTGTAGCCGCCGCATCACTGACCATCTTAATGATCTGGGAAAGTGTTGTGTCTTCCCCTACACGGGTCGCCTCACAGCGGATAAATCCGGACTGGTTGATCGTCGCCGCGGAGACACTGTCTCCCACTGTCTTGTCCACAGGGATACTTTCTCCTGTAAGCGCAGCCTCATTGACTGCACTGCTTCCCTCTAAGATCACGCCGTCCACCGGAATATTTTCGCCAGGTCTTACAACAAAGGTATCTCCCTTTCGCACCTGCTCGATCGCCACTTCCGTCTCCTGTCCATCACGGATCACAACTGCAGTCTTTGGTGCTAGTTTCATAAGCCCCTTCAGGGCATCTGTCGTTTTTCCTTTCGAGCGGGCTTCCAGCATTTTTCCAACTGTGATCAAAGTCAGGATCATCGCCGCAGACTCAAAGTAAAATTCCATCATATAATTCATGACTGCTGCTGAGTCACCGTCCACCTGCGCGCGAGTCATCGCAAAAAGTGCATAGACACTCCACACAAATGATGCCATAGAGCCTAGCGCTACCAGCGTATCCATGTTTGGCGCACGATGCCACAGACTTTTAAATCCATTGATAAAAAACTTCTGATTGATCACCATCACGATCGCAGCCAGCAAAAGCTGGAGCAATCCCATCGCCACGTGATTTCCCTCAAACCAAGATGGGATCGGCCATCCCCACATCATATGTCCCATCGAAAAATACATCAGCACTGCCAAAAATCCTAAGGAAGCGATCAGTCTGCGTTTCAGCACAGGCGTCTCATGATCCTCAAGTGCTTCCTCCGCAGCGGATGCCGAAATCTTCTCTCCCGCAGCTCCTTTCAGAGATGCACCATATCCTGCGTCCTGCACTGCTTTGATGATATCAGCAGAAGATGCACTTCCCTCCACTCCCATAGAATTAGTCAGCAGACTGACCGAACAGGATGTCACTCCCGGAACTTTCGATACTGCCTTCTCCACCCTGCTGCTGCAGGCAGCACAGCTCATCCCGGTCACATTATATTGTTCCATCTCAACCTCTCCTTAACTCTCTTTATTTCATTAATTTCTGCAATGTGCTCACCAGCTCGTCGATCGTTTCATCCTTGCCTTCTCGGATATCTCTGGCTACGCAACTGCGGATATGGCTGGCAAGCAGCTCCTTATTAAACGCATTGACCGCAGCATTCACGGCAGCTGACTGGATCAGAATATCATTACAGTACGCATCGTTCTCCAGCATCCCAATGATCCCTCTGACCTGCCCCTCCACACGCTTCAGACGATTGATCAGCTTCTTGCGCTCCTCCTCAGAACGGGCAGTATGTTTCTCACAGCAATGACACACTTTCTTCTCTGGCATAAGCACCCTCCTTTGTTCCTGTTCACTTGTTTTATCTTGCTCCCATTATATACCCCCATGGGGTATTTGTCAATAGTGTTATCTTGCTTAGTCACTGGTCAAATAAAAAAAGAACTTCTGCCAAAAATGCCGCCACTCGCAACAACACTTTTTACAAAAGTTCTATCTGTTTTTAGTCCTAAAAATATCTTTGCACCTGTATCGTTCTGCTAGGTTCTCTGTACTTGCTTGCGCACAAACCCAAAGCAGATCACCTGCATGATGATCGTCAAGATCCAGGAAGCCGGATACGAGATAAATAAGATCTCAAGGGATCTGTGATGCGGAAAGATCCCAAAGATCCAAATGATCCTCGTTCCAACTGTACCAATGATCGACAAGATCATCGGCACTCCGGAACGCCCCATCCCGCGCAGAGCTCCCGGAAACAGATCCATGATCCCACAGAGGAAATACGGCACTGTCGTAAACGCTAAGATCTCCATTCCGCTTCGGATCACCTGTTCATCGCTGGTATAAATGCGCAGGATCTCTGGTCCAAAAAAATATGCACCGCAGCCCAGAGACAGACCGATCACCATAGAGATCACAATACAATCTATCAGAACCCGATCCATTCGCTTAAACTTACGGACTCCGTAATTCTGGCTGGTAAAGCTCATACATGCCTGTGTCACGGAATTGACAGAGGCATACAAAAATCCCAGGATATTGTTGGCTGCCGTGTATCCCGCCATAGCGACAGATCCAAAAGAGTTGACCGACGACTGCAACAGTGCATTCGAAAAATTGATCACTGTGCTCTGGATCCCCGCAGGAACTCCCACCTGAAAAATCTGTTTTAAATATTGTGTGTTGATCTTTAATTTCGAAAAGCGCAGCTGATAACTGCTCTCTGCACAGTACAGACACCTAAGCACCAGCACGCAGGAGATCATCTGAGATACTACTGTCGCGATCCCAACACCTGCCACATCCATATGAAAGCAGATCACCAGGATCATATTTAAGCCCGCATTGATCAGACCCGATATGATCAGAAAGATCAGCGGACGCTTCGTATCTCCGACCGCCCTCAAGATCGCCGCGCCATAATTGTACAACATAAAAAACGGCATTCCCATAAAGTAGATTCGCATATACAAAGTTGACTGGTCAATGACATCCCCAGGTGTCCCCATCAGCTCCAACGCTCCTCTCGAAAACAAAAGCCCCACGAAAGCCATCGTCACACCGCTGATCAGCGCCAGCAGGATCGATGTATGGACGGTCTGTGACATTTCCTCATGCTTACCAGCCGCAAAGAAACGTGCCGCAAGTACATTTGCGCCCAAAGAAATCCCAATGAACAGGTTTGTAAACACATTGATCAACGCAGTGGTAGAGCCAACCGCTGCCAGTGCCTGGCTTCCGCTGAATCTTCCCACAACGATAATATCTACCGCATTAAACATCAGCTGTAGGATGCCGGACAGCATCAATGGCAGTGAAAACGAGATCAGCTTGTCCATGATGCTTCCGTTACACATATCAATTTCGTATTTATTTTTTTTCACTTTCTCTTTCGCCCCTCTTTAGCAATGCCTGCTCTAAGATATTAGGATTCTTTACGCTTCCTCGACCAGGCTTCCAAAGTAATAAAATCCTTTGCAGGTATCCAGCTTCACTTTCACATACTTGCCAAGCATATCCTGACATCCTGAGAAGTGTACAAGAAGATTATACTCGGTTCTTCCTGTAAAGATACCCTTTTCTTTGCTTTCTTCCTCAACCAAGATCTCCTGTACGGTTCCCTCGAAACGGGAAGATGCCTCGCGGCCTTTCTCCTGCACCAGAGAGAGAAGACGATCAAAACGATCTTTCACTACATCCTCCGGAACCTGATCTTCCATCTTCGCAGCCGGAGTTCCGCTTCGCTTAGAATAGATAAAGGTGAATGCGGTATCAAAGCAGCTTTTTTCAACAACCTCTAATGTCTGCTGGAAGTCTTTCTCTGTCTCTCCCGGGAAGCCTACGATAATGTCTGTTGTCAGGGAAATATCCGGGATTGCCTTACGGATCTTCTCAACCAGCTCAAGATACTTTTCTTTATCGTAGCGTCTGTTCATGATCTTTAAGATACGGCTGCTTCCAGACTGCATCGGAAGGTGCAGATGATGGCAGACTTTCTTGCTTTCAGCCATAGTCTGGATCAGCTCATCTGACAGGTCCTTCGGATGAGAGGTCATAAAACGAATCCTCTTTAATCCTTCGATCGCTTCCACCTGTTTCAGAAGCTGTGCAAATGTGATCGGATTTTCCAATGTCTTTCCATAAGAGTTGACATTCTGTCCCAAAAGCATAACTTCTGTCACACCGTCAGCTACCAGCCCCTTGATCTCCTCAATGATCGCCTCCGGCTCACGGCTCTTCTCACGGCCTCTTACATACGGCACGATGCAATAACTGCAGAAGTTATTGCATCCGAACATGATATTAACACCCGTCTTAAAGGAATACTTGCGGTCTGCCGGCATTCCCTCTACGATCTCGTCGGATTCTTTCCACACATCGATGATCTGTCCCTCTGTGTTCAGACTTCTGTAGAAGAGTTCTGGGAATTTATGGAAGTTGTGTGTTCCAAACACCAGATCCACAAAAGAATAATCTTTATGGATCTTCTCGATCACTTCCGGCTCCTGCATCATGCAGCCAAACAAGATGATCTTCAGCTCTGGTTTGCGTTTCTTAATGCTCTTTAGGTGTCCCAGATGTCCATAAACCTTAAGGTTCGCATTCTCGCGGACAGTACAGGTGTTATAGATCACCACATCTGCTTCCTCTTCCTTGTGCACTTCCTCATATCCCATGCGCTTCACGATCCCAGCTACCGTCTCTGTCTGGAGAGAGTTCATCTGACATCCTGCATTCTGGATAAAGAAAGCCGGCTTGGTGGCATATCTTTCCTTTACGATGTCTGCACATTTATGGATATATTCTAACTGTACTTTACTTTCCTGTGTATTTATATTGTTCAATCTTCGTTTCCTCGTCTTTCTACAACTTTTATCGCCTTTTTTATGATACTCAATTTATGCATTCCTGTCAAATACTTCTCTCAAGAGAATACACATATTCCAAAGGCAGCAGGCGAAGCTCCTGATCGACATCCCTGCTGGTGACTGGTATTTCGATCGCAAGGGAAGGCTGGCGGATCGTCTCCGCATAAAACTGCTCTAAAGATCCCATATCTGCCGTCTGTTGCAGGCCTCGTCCCATCTCAGTGCCCGTTCTGCCCCTTTCTAAGCGATATCCCGAACATTTCTGCAAATATCTCGCAAACTTATAGTTTCTCTGGTTATAGGCAAATCCTTTCTCCTGCCTGCTGTACACGATCCTGCCATGGGAATATCCAAATGTCAAAAGCCCTGCGCTTTTGTACTCCTGAAAGATTGCGATCAAAGCCTTTGTCTCATTTTCACTGGCAGGTTCCTGTGCGACCCGCTGTCTCTGATAATAGTTGGTAGGAAAATTTTTCTTTAATTCCACTCCCCTTGCATTACAGCCAAATTCTTCTATCGGACAATCCTGCATCTTCAGCATCTGCCTGTAAACAGGGTTTCGGATCGCACTGTAGCCATGCGCCGCGATCTCATAGCCATCTGGGTTTAAAATCGGGATCAAGCAGATACGCACTCGGTCCAGTAATTTACGCATATCATAATTCTCCTCCACGATCCATCCACACTCATAAAATTGACAGTATTCTCCTGCGATGTGAAGCAAATGCTCTGGCAGATCTCCATCAGAACTTTCCAAACCACTCACACAGAAAATACAGGTTTCCCCTTTCCCAATCTCAAGCATCGGGATCATACGGTCATCATGACTTCTTCCGATCACACGGAACTGCACAAACTCCCCATAGCGCTGTCCCATCTCCCACAATTCAAAATATACTTTTTCATAAGCTGTTTTTACTCTTTCTTTTACATCCATACTCATACATCCTTCCTTTTGCTTGATCGCTGCTTTCTGAATTTACTGCTAAATAAGCGCAAAAGAGACAGATCCTTACGACCTGTCTCTTTTGTATCTTTTGGCTTAATGCCTTTTTCTCTTAATTTTCTTTTTTGCGTCTTCTGACAAGAACATAGCCACCTGCGAGCAGAGAAGCTGCTGCCAGTGCCATCATTGTGCCAACTGGTGATTCATCACCTGTGGAAACCGCAGTCTTGGAAGTTCCATCTGCCGCCTCCGCATAAGAAGTAGGATCCACACTCGTAGTTCCATCTTCATTATAAGTTTCGTCTCCATTGTAAGTTCCATCTCCGCCTGTTGTACCATCAGCTCCCGGAGTCGGAGTCACTGTTGTCTTCGCAAGCGGGGCTGCTCTGAACTGATACTGTACAGACTGTACAGAACCACTTTCTGTCTGCCATTCACTTCCGTTGTATACTTCTTTCTGGAAGAATACGTAAATATTATAAGACTTCTCTACATCTGTGTAGATACCGCCCGCTGCACCGATCTTCCATACTTTATGCTGATCACTGGCACCAGGATTCGAAGACATGCTCCAATATAACGGAACCCATCTTACATCACCTTCGCC
>CAZSTD010000141.1:0-6108 GCA_964609645.1 uncultured Blautia sp. | reverse complement strand
AAATGTAAAGAATTTTCGAGAATCGTATGTGTTTCACTGTTTAGTTATCAAGGTTTTTGCTTTCAACCTCTCGGCTGACAGCTCGTTTATTATATCAGTTACTTTTCAGTTTGTCAAGAACTTTTTTATTTATTTTTTTAAGTTCTTTTTTCATCTTTTCAGATGTCTGTTTCAGTAACTCTGATATAATATCATGTCTTCAGTTTCCTGTCAACACTTTTTTTAGATTTTTTTCAACTTTTTTCAACCATCTCTCTGTTGACTGTCTAAAAAAATCCGCCTCAATCAGAAGCGGATTTATCATATCATTCTTTTCATTCTTCGTCAAGCACTTTTTTACATTTTTTTACATTTTTTTGCAATTTCGCAATTATTCCAGCATTTACCCTTATCTCACTCCCCAAACAAACCCTGAAAATATAAATATACCGCTAGAAGGTAAATAGTATATGAGTTAATACAAATAGCTCATTTCATGGATGCAAAATTCAGTTGTTCCTTTGATTTCCCAGACGGGAAGTCAATTGGAATCAAAAAGTAAGTTAAGTCTCTGCTGCTAGGACTCGCATAGACATACAGCAACCAGATTGATACAGGTACGAAGTGACCTTCGCAAGGCTTTCGTCGCGAGGGCACGCGCTAATTTCCGCCATCGAGCGAACTGTCTGAGCCGTCAGGCGAGTTTTCGCGAATGGCGGATAACACATGCGCGCCCCGAGCAGAAAACGAAGCTGGTCACAAGACCTGTTTCAATCTGGCTGCGTCTCTAAATATCACTGCCGCTTTTTAAATTTCATCTTTTTTAGAATTTCATCTTTAGTGTTCGAAAGCACCACTACACATATCATACCAACACCAAACCTATGCTGTATAAAAAACATCCATAAATATCCGGATCAAAACATCATGATCATAAAGCCAGCTCAATATGTAATCCTGTTTCACTGCCTCTAAGCACACCTCTCCAATCTGCGTATTGCACAAGATCGTCAATACTAAAAACAAGATCCACACCACGATCACATATTTAACTGCACCAAACAACGCCCCTGCGATCTTATTCGCCCCCTTGATAACAGGAAGCTTCGCAACAAGATCCACCATCCAGGTAATACTCTTGATCAAAAGTGTAGACAATACAAAAGAAATCAGAAATGAAATCCCATTCACCGTCATCTGAGCCAAATACTTTACGATATAATCCGAAAACGTATCAACTGCCAGATACTGGTACACCTCTGCTGTATTGTTTTGCGTCAATCCATCCGTCAAAAACTCCGGCAATCCTATACTTTTGATGACAGCACTCTGTGTCCCATCCACAGATTGCTGCGCATACGCCTCTTTCTCCTGCACAAACTGCAGACAGCTTTCCTGTACTGTCTCATATACCGATGTGTTTTCACGGATAAACTCATTCACATAAGGATTGATGAACCACACGATCGCCATGGAGAGAAATACACAAAGCAGAGAAACCACTTCTTTGATCAAACCACGTTTATATCCTCTATAGCAAGCAAAGACCAAAAAGATCAACACTGTAATCCCAAGCCACGTTAAGGTCATATCCTTCCTCCTAACTGAGTTTTATCACATCGACGCCGTTATCCATCACAAGCAAGTAGCGGTTCCAGCCAATTTTAATGAAATCCTTGATCGTACCGTCTACATTTCCCATATACTTCTGCACGCCTCTGTTGTTCATCACACACATCTGAGAGCTATTGTACATAAGAATATTTCCGCCACTCAATCTGATCGTTGTATACGGGATATTAAAGCTCTGCTGAAACTTCAGTTTTCCATCTGCAGTATTATATACTTCCATTATATACTGCTTATCCTTATCATCATTTTTGAATACAAACCCGATCATGTCATCATCATAAAACGTACTGATGATCTCCTGCTCTACCTCTACAGTTTTAAATTCTTTCGGGATCTGGCTTCCCTGATACAGTGTGAACCCATCATCCTTCAGCGCAACAGACTGGTCATTGCCCAGATACTGGATCTGCGGTATGATCACTCCCTCATACTGGTACCCACTAACGATCCTGTCATCTTCATTCTGTCCCACATCACCAAAATTATAGAAAGCTACGTAGCTGGTCGTATCATTTCCCTCAATAAACTGATACGTCACCATCATAACTACCCCATCATTAGATATCGCCACATCCATCGGATATCCCGGATCATCCACCTTAGTCTGATTTTCAGCGATCAAACTGCCATCTGTACTGTAAAAATTGATCCATGTATCATCGCCTCCATCTAAGATCGCTGCAACCAATCCACTTTTGGAAACCCTTGCTTTTATGATCGCATAGGAAGTTGTCACAGTTCCTGTTTTCCCTGATTTGTCATATATTTCCAAAGTTGTTCCGTCCTTATCTGCGATCACCGCTCGCGTCTCATTGACATCTGCCACAGGATTTTGCATCTGATAAGTTTCACTCCAAAGCGTATTCATGTTGCTCGAAACAAGAGAAACTCCATCCGGACTATATCTCAAGATATCTCCATCCATCTCCACATAGTTTGTAGAAATAACATCTTCCTGCTCACTGACTTTCAGCACTTTATAAGTATGGTAACTTCTTTTTTCCACATAGAAAGCAATCGCTGCGACCGCCGCAACGACCGCTATCGCTGTAAATGCTGTTTTCTTTGCAGGATTTTTTTTATGCCCAGACGCTTTTTTATGACGCTTCTCCACATAATTCTCCTCCAACTGTCTCCCCTGTTCTCTGGCAAGCCGGTTCTTCTCCGCGATCAGCTTCTTCTTTTTGCGTTTTTTCATCATTTTTTTTAATGTATTTGCCATTATTTGTCCTTACCTTACTTTACTCTTATTTTTCATACAACTTCATTCAACATTTTTATATTGAAATATTTTGTATTGATAGCTTTTCCGTATAGCTTCAGCAATCTCTATTTTACATCGCCGCTTTTCCACACAGCTTCATTCAGCCATTTCGTATTGACAACTCTTTCATATAGATCCATCAAGCCTGTTTATACTAATAACTTATCAACACACCGCAGTCACTCTCATTTCTCACTGAAGCGTACGCCTGAATTATAACACAGATTTCTAAGGCAGTACAATTACCTCTCCCGGATAAATGATCTCATCCGCAGTCATTCCATTTAACGCACAGATCTGTGCGATCGCTGCCACACTTCCATATCTATCCATACTGATCTGAAAAAGTGTATCCCCTGGCTGGATCACATAAGATTCATGGGCACTGCCAGAAGCCGCAGCTTCATTTTCTTTTTGCACAGCCTCCCGCATCCGCTTCTGCGCCTTCCGCTCATCCGACTCCTCCTGGTAAATCTGAGCCTGCGCATCTTCCTCTCCTGCCGTTGCCTGTTCTGTTTGCTCCAAACCATCATTTACAACCGGCACCTGCTCCGTTTTATCCGCGCTCTCATTCACAGTCATCTCTGTCCCTGCTTTACCAGAGCCTTCACTCACAGTCGATACCTGTTCTGTTTTATCTGACCCATTCGCAGACATATCACTGCCATTTTCCATATTTTTCTCCTGATCAGAATTTCCCGCGCTCACGCTCCCTGTATCAACAGTGCCTGAACCCATATCTGTATTTCCAGTCTTTTGCCCGGAAGACGCCTTCTCTTTCACCGTAGGTGTGATCTCCTCCACGATCACCGACGAAACCATCATACTGTCATCCTTTTTCCCCTGTAAACTCTGATAATTTCGATAAAAATTCACTCCCACCGCGATCACAGCAATTGCCAGACATGCAGTTACCCCATAAGAAAAAACAGAAGGAGTCTCTCTCTCCTTCTTTTCCTCATTCTTATCCGTGATCATTTTTCTAAAATCTTTTACTGCCTTATCCTCGTATCTCTCCCCGAAACCAGCCTGAAGCTCTTTATTTTTATCTAGCATATAGCTCTGCATACATGGATTTTTTTCATAATAAAGGTAATAACCACCCAGGCGTACCATCGAATTATTTTCATATCGAAAGAACGCATCTTCCCGCTCCTGCGGTTCCATGAGCATTAAAACCTTTTCTCCGCCAAAATATTTCAAGTGTACCTTTGAGAGAAGCTCTGTCATCTCGATCGAGATCTGCGGCTGTGAATAAAACCATCCGATGATCTCCTGATCTTCAAAATATTTCTTCTGATCTTCGTGTATCTTTTTCCACACTTCATCTGAAAAATCAATGTGATCCGGAGCCGCTTCCATCTTTTCTGCCATGACAGCACCTTTCACGAAAAGATAAGCCACTCCCGCCTGCCATTTTGTTTCCCCTGTGAGAACTGCCACTTTACATTTTTGTTCTCCTGATATTTCCTCTGCCCTGGCCAGTCTCACCAGAAACGTATACACATAATCCTCCATATAAATTTTATAATCATCTCTGATCAGACCGATCTGCCGTATATTTTTGGGTAAACCAAACGTCCCCTCACCGTCTTGTGCTTCCTGGTTCTCCTCCTTATAAATAACTTCTATCATGTCCAATCACTCCTTCGGACATCAGAATACCACAGGCAAATTGCAGATTTTATCACATTGTAAGAGCTATTTATAAGAATTTGACGACAGTTTTTGCGCTATGCATATTTTTGCCTTCTTTGGGATATGATGGAACATGCAAGCACAAATTTTCTAAATCATGATAACAGGAGCAAATTTATGGCATTTTATGTAAATTCACAAGACAGCAATTCTTCCCGGGAGATCGCATTTCTTCTAAGGAAATGCATTCTGCATCATCCCGGCAAATGGTCCGAGCTGATATTTCTGTGCATCGGAAGCGACCGGGTGACCGGAGATTGTCTGGGACCTTATATCGGCTATCAGCTCAGTCAGCTTGATCTGCAAGGGATCTACGTCTATGGGACACTACATGACCCTGTACACGCTCTGAATCTCACAAAAGTCTCTCGACTGATAAAAGCGCTCCATCCCAACGGTCTGGTCATAGCCATCGATGCATCTTTGGGACAAAAAAAGCACCTCGGGTACGTGACCATCGCAAATGGTGCACTATACCCGGGTGCCGGAGTTCAAAAAGAACTTCCTCCTGTGGGTGATATCCATATCACAGGGATCGTAAACATCGCAGGGATCTTGGAGCAGTTAACACTCCAGACAACCCGTCTGTCCACGGTGATCTCCCTGGCTGATACGATCACACAGGGAATCATTCATTATACAAATTCTTTGATCTGTTTGTAGATGCCTTCTGCATCAAGACCGTATTTTGCAAGAAGTGCAGGTGCCGGACCTGATTCACCGAATACATCATTTACACCGATACGTTTTACAGGTACAGGTGCTTTTTCAGCGAGGCATTCGCATACAGCTCCGCCAAGTCCGCCGATGATAGAATGTTCTTCTACTGTCACAACTTTGCCAGTTTCTTTTGCTGCTGCAACTACAAGTTCTTCATCCAGAGGTTTGATGGTATGGATGTTGATCACTTTTGCGTCTACGCCGTCAGCTGCAAGTTTCTCTGCTGCTTCTAAAGCAGAAGCTACGCAAAGACCGTTAGCGATGATAGTAAGGTCTTTACCTTCGCGAAGAACGATACCTTTTCCTAATTCAAATTTATAATCCGGTCTGTCATTGATCACTGGAGCAGCCAGACGTCCGAATCTCATGTAAACAGGTCCAACATGCTCATAAGCAGCTTCTACCAGAGCTTTTGCTTCGATATCATCAGCCGGGCATGCAACAACCATTCCAGGAATGGATCTCATAAGTGCGAAATCTTCGCAGCACTGATGAGTTGCACCGTCTTCACCAACGGAGATTCCGCCGTGAGTTGCGCCGATCTTTACATTTAATTTCGGATATCCAACAGAGTTACGAACCTGCTCAAAAGCACGTCCTGCTGCAAACATTGCAAATGTACTTGCAAACGGAACTTTGCCTGTAGAAGCCAGACCTGCAGCGATACCTACCATGTTACACTCAGCGATACCGCAGTCGATATGACGTTCCGGGAATTCTTTTTTGAAGACACCAGTCTGAGTAGCTGCAGCAAGGTCAGCGTCCAGAACAACTACATCTTCGTGTTTTTATCCTAATTCAACCAGAGATGCACC
>CAZSTD010000140.1:0-6203 GCA_964609645.1 uncultured Blautia sp. | reverse complement strand
TAGCTGGTTTTTTTGTGCATTGATTTACGATATCGTCTTATATACTTTTATATACCCGCTATCACACACCAATAAAAAATAAGATGCTTCTATACAATAACCATTATTATAATCATTTGCCTTCCGCCATTTATAATAGCCTCTAAGCTCATGAGATCTTTACAGGTCTGCAGGATCCTGCTTGGCATTTTGTATCTAAGGATATCTCTATAACAAAACATTAGAAAGGAGAGACTTGAAATTTTCGGAGTACGTGAGCCGGATTACAGCAAAAAAATGATCTATTTCCACTGCATTTGCAGGGGCCGTAGTAACTCTTAGCGTCTGGAGAGATGCGTTATCACAAAACAAGACAACTGTCTGAGCGCAGCGAGTTTTGTCTTGTTTTGTGATGCATTTAGCAGATCGCCAGATGCTTTAGAGTTATTAAGCCCCGAAACCGCAGGGAAATAGATCATTTTTACGTCCTTTTTGTTTTCCTTTTCTCACCTAAACTTATAATCAAAAAATTAGTTGACACTAACTGATATAGGCTGTTAGAATGTCACTTGAAGTTAGATAACAATAACTACTTAAAAAGGAATTTAAAGTAAAATTACAGCTATCTAACATAGGAAAAAGAGAAGGGAGAAAACAGATGAAAAAATCAATCAGGATCTTTTGGATATTCCTGGGCTTTTTATGCCTTGGATTAGGAACGATCGGAGTAGTCCTTCCGATTTTGCCGACCGTTCCTTTTTATATGGCAACATTGTTTTGTTTTGCCAAAAGTTCAAAGAAGCTGCACAATTGGTTTCTGGGAACGGATCTATATAAGAAACATTTAGACAGCTTTGTACAGAAACGAGCCATGACCATGGCGACAAAGGTTAAGATCGTGGGAACCGTGACCGTTATCATGGCAATCGGATTTTTGTGTATGAAAAATGTTCCTATTGGCAGGATCTGCCTGACAATTGTATGGGTATGCCATGTACTATATTTTTTTGTAAGAGTAAAGACAGAAAGACCGGATGCTTTGCCAACTGGTGCAGGACAAGGTGAGTTATGATAAAGACTAGGATCGTAGGGCTTTTGTCCCATGCAAAAAAATATATCATATATCATGTTTTCTGGCAGTGGGTATCATTGCTGGCACAGATCATAGCAATCTTCTCGATCGCAGGTCTGTTAGAGGATATTCTGACAAGCTCAGTGGAACAAGATCAGATAAGAAACGTAATCTTGATATTGCTTCTGTGTATGTTACTGCGGTTTGCCTGCGAAAGATTCGCTGCAAGAGCTTCCTATCATGCCAGTGTAGATGTAAAGAGGATTCTTCGCCATAAGATTTATGAAAAGATGCTCCACTTAGGAGTATCCTACAGAGAAAAGATTTCCACATCAGAGGTCATGCAGGTCTGTACGGAGGGAGTGGAACAGCTTGAAACTTATTTCGGAAGATATCTTCCACAATTATTTTATAGCTTGCTCGCTCCACTGACACTTTTTGTCATTTTATGCAGAGTAAATTTGAAAGCAAGTCTGGTGCTCCTGATCTGTGTACCTCTGATCCCAATCTCCATTGTGGCAGTACAAAAGATCGCCAAACGTTTGCTGAATAAATATTGGAGTGTCTATGTAGGACTTGGAGATTCTTTTTTGGAAAATCTACAGGGGCTTACTACACTAAAAATCTATCAGGCAGATGAAAAAAAGGCAGAGGAAATGGATGAAGAAGCCCAGAATTTCCGCCGGATCACGATGAAAGTGCTGACCATGCAGTTAAATTCCACCAGTGTGATGGATATTGTGGCGTATGGAGGTGCGGCAGTGGGAATGATCGTGGCGATTCAGGAATTTCGCCATGGAAACCTTGGATTTGCGGGGGCAGTTACGATCATTTTGCTAGCCAGTGAATTTTTCATTCCATTGCGTTTGCTGGGATCTTTTTTCCACATTGCGATGAACGGAATGGCGGCCAGTGATAAGATCTTTGCTATTTTGGATCTGCCGGAGGGAGAAAAAGGAAGCGACATTTTGCAGGGAGAAGAAATTTCTATTTCATTAAAAAACGTTCATTTTTCTTATGAAGCGGATAGGGAGATCCTGAAAGGAATATCACTGAAAATTCCGGCAGGCTCGTTTGTATCTTTGGTTGGAGAGTCAGGCTGCGGAAAAAGCACGATCGCTGGGCTTCTGGCAGGAAAAAATAAAGGATTTCAAGGAGAGATCACTTTGGCAGATAAAGCGATCAGTCAGATCTCGGAAGACTCTCTTATGAAAAATGTGACGTTGATCCGCCATAACAGTTACCTTTTTAAAGGAACGGTAGAAGAAAATCTAAAGATGGCAAAATCGGATGCTTCGGAGAGGGAATTAAGAGAAGCATTAAAACGTGTCAATCTGCTTGGATTTTTGGATGAGCAGGAAGGACTGCAGACGACTATTTTGGAACGAGCGTCCAATCTTTCTGGAGGACAGTGCCAGAGACTTGCGCTTGCCAGAGCACTGCTTCATGATTCACCGGTATATATTTTTGATGAGGCAACCAGCAATATTGATATGGAAAGTGAGGAGATGATCATGGAAGTGATCCGTGATCTTGCAAAGACAAAAACAGTATTGCTGATCTCACACAGGCTGGCAAATGTAGTGCAGTCCGACTGTATCTATATGATGAAAAACGGCGAGATCACAGAGCAGGGTAGCCATGAACAGCTGATGCAGCTTTCAGGCAGCTACCGACATCTTTTTGAAAGCCAGCAAAAATTGGAAAACTATGCGGGAAAGGAGATCCAGTGATGCCACAGGTAGATGAAAAACAGAAAGCAACAAGTATGAATACGCAAAAACCTGTTGTACGAAGAAGCGGAGCAAAGATCATGCTCCAGTTGATCGGACTGGTAAAACCTTTACTGCACATTATGGTGTTGGCGATCGTACTTGGAACAGCAGGCTATCTATGTGCGATCTTTCTTACAATCCTTGCAGGACAGGCATTGCTTACAGTACTCTTTGATCTCTCGGCAGGGTTTTCCGTGAAAGCATTGTGCATTCTGATGGCAGTGCTTGCAGTGATGCGTGGGGTGCTCCACTATGTGGAGCAGTATTGCAACCATTTTATTGCATTTAAACTGTTGGCGATCATCCGGCATGAAGTATTTGCTGCGTTGCGAAAACTTTGCCCAGCTAAACTGGAAGGCAAGGACAGAGGAAATCTGATCTCGATCATCACGACAGATATTGAACTTCTGGAGGTCTTTTATGCACATACGATTTCACCGATCGCGATTGCCATTTTGACATCAGGGATCATGGTGGGAGTGATAGGACAGTATCATTTGGCGGCGGGAGTGTTTGCGCTGGCAGCGTATCTGGTCGTTGGAACTGTGATCCCTCTGTGGAATGGCAGACGTGGAAATCAGGAAGGGATGAGATTTCGGAGCAGTTTTGGAGAACTCAACAGTTTTGTTCTTGACTCTTTGAGAGGACTGGATGAGACGATCCAGTATGGACAGGGCGAAAAAAGAATGGAGCAGATGGAAGAACGCTCCGAAGAACTTGGATCTATGCAAAAAAAACTCAGTAAGCTGGAGGGAGGACAGCGCTCAGTTACCAATCTGGTGATCTTGATGGCTTCTTTTGGGATGCTGTTTCTTACACTTTGGCTTTACGGGGAAGCACAGATCGGATTTGACGGTGTGCTGATCTGTACGGTTGCCATGATGGGATCCTTCGGACCTGTAGTGGCACTGTCCAGCTTGTCAAATAATTTAAATCAGACATTGGCGAGCGGAGAACGCGTACTGTCTATTTTGGAAGAAAAACCATTGGTAGAAGAAATTCCGAAAAAGACAGATGATATTATCCGAGATAAAAAGAATAGCCTGGAAAAAGAAAAACACATTTCAAGTGGTATTTCAGCAGGCAGAGAAAGGAGCAGTGTAAATGTGTTTTCAGGTGCAGAAGCACAGAATGTTACATTTGCCTATGAAAATGAAACGATCCTGGACGATTATTCTCTGAAACTGGAGCCGGGCAGGATTACCGGTATCCACGGAGCCAGCGGCTCCGGTAAGTCTACGCTTCTCAAATTGTTCATGCGTTTCTGGGATGTAAACCAGGGAATTGTATCTGTGGATGGTGAAGATGTAAGAAAAATCCCAACAAAACATCTGCGGGATATGGAAAGCTATGTGACGCAGGAAACGTATCTTTTTCACGATTCAATCGCAAAAAATATTGCGGTCGGCAAGCCGGGAGCTTCCATGGAGGAGATCATAGAGGCGGCAAAAAAAGCTTCGATCCATGATCTTATCATGAAACTTCCGAAGGGATATGATACAAATGTGGGCGAACTGGGAGACACCTTATCCGGCGGAGAAAAACAAAGGATCGGGATCGCCAGAGCATTTCTTCATGACAGTCCTTTGCTTCTTATGGATGAACCGACTTCAAATCTGGATTCACTCAATGAAGGAATTATTTTGAGATCACTCAGAGAAGTCTCTGGCAAAAAGACAGTAGTGCTCGTATCTCATAGAAAATCGACCATGAATGCAGCAGATCAGATATTTGAGATGAAAAATGGCAGGCTTTCGTAGCCTGCTGTTTTTGGCAGAATCCAAGATAAAGGACTGTGGACTTAGCGCTTTTGCGGGAAAAATGAAAAAAATGCTCAAAAGATCACTGTATACATAAGATTGATAAAAAAAAATCAAAATTTTCAAAAAAACAGTAGAATCATGGCAAAGTAAATGATACAATGGACTGGACATAAAGATGAGTTCAGAAGGGAGTCAGAATAAAATGGATTACGCAAAAGAATCTTTAAAAATGCATTATGATTTAAAGGGTAAGATTGAGGTTACATCAAGAGCGAAAGTAGATTCCAAAGATGCCCTGAGCCTTGCCTATACACCTGGTGTTGCTCAGCCTTGTCTGGAAATCCAGAAGGATGTAAATAAAAGCTATGATTTAACAAGACGTTGGAATACAGTTGCAGTTGTTACAGATGGAACGGCAGTCCTTGGACTTGGAGATATCGGACCGGAAGCTGGTATGCCGGTTATGGAAGGTAAATGTGTACTCTTTAAAGAATTTGGCGATGTAGATGCTATCCCGCTTTGCGTACGCAGCAAAGATGTAGATGAGATCGTAAAAACAGTAAGTCTTCTGGCAGGAAGCTTCGGTGGAATCAACCTCGAAGATATTTCCGCACCAAGATGCTTCGAGATCGAAAAGAAACTGAAAGAATGCTGCGATATTCCGATCTTCCATGACGATCAGCATGGAACAGCTGTTATCACACTCGCAGGTGTGATCAATGCCCTGAAACTGGTTGGAAAGAAACTGGACGAAGTGAAGATCGTTACTTCCGGAGCAGGAGCAGCAGGTATCGCGATCATCAGACTGTTAATGTCCATGGGACTGAAAAACGTTATCATGACAGACAGAAACGGTGCGATCTATGAAGGAAGAGAAGGATTAAATCCGATCAAAGAAGAAATGGCTAAGATCACAAACTTCAATAAAGAAAAAGGTACTCTGGCAGAAGTGATCAAAGGCGCAGATATCTTCATCGGCGTTTCCGCACCTGGAACACTGACAGCAGATATGGTACGTACAATGGCAAAAGACCCGATCATCTTTGCTTGTGCAAACCCGACACCGGAAATTTTCCCGGATGAAGCAAAAGCAGCAGGAGCAGCAGTTGTTTCTACAGGACGTTCCGATTATCCGAACCAGGTAAACAACGTACTTTGCTTCCCTGGATTATTCCGTGGCGTTCTGGATGCAAGAGCATCTGACGTCAACGACGAAATGAAAGTTGCAGCAGCATATGCGATCGCAGGTTTGGTAAGTGATGAAGAATTGAATCCAGATTACATCCTTCCGGCAGCATTCGATCCACGTGTAAAAGATGCAGTGGCATCTGCAGTAGCTGAAGCTGCAAGAAAATCTGGCGTAGCTAGAATCTGATCTTAAATTTTAAATGGAAAGAAGAAATTTAGTTCTTGGTCAGATGAAAAGAAGATCGTGATCAGTTAAGATAAGAACGAATAAGAGCAAGAAGATCCCGCGGGAATTCAGATTTTTGAAAACAAGATCTGAGTTTCTGCGGGATTTTTTTGCGACTGCAGTGAAAAAGAGATGATTTATACTGTAAAGCCAGATTTTGGATTTGTAACAAATATGCCAAAAAATAATAAAGCTGGTGA
>CAZSTD010000139.1:0-6305 GCA_964609645.1 uncultured Blautia sp. | reverse complement strand
CGAAAGCCCCATATTTCTGGACATCAAAAGCGGGGTATCAAATAAATGGATATGATCGCTTCCCATCAGAATGATGTCTGAGATCTTAGGACTCACATAACAGCGTATCGAATGCGCAAAACAGAATTTCAGATAGCGGTTTCTCTCCATTGATGGAAGATCCCAAATGATCACACCATCATATTCGCGCATCTTTTTATGAATTTCTTTTTCTCCTAAGCTTGCATGGATCTTACCGCTGATCTCATACTTATCTTTTCTGGAATTCATTTTCTGGATCAGATCATCTCCTGGATCTCTATCTCCATAAATAACCAACAATCTTCTGGCACGGTAAAGTTTGGAATAAATATACCTCGAACCCCAGATCCAGATGATGATCAGCACAAGCTGGATCCCTGTCATCTTGATCATCGGCCATGCGTTCAAAAACCATCTGTTGATCAGCGTGATCTCCAGATATTCCACCACATTGGTACAAAGCAGCGCCAATGTCAGCGAATAAAATACATCGATCCTCTTTAGATATCCTACCTTCAATCCGCCATATAGCTTGGCGAACAGGGCAAACATCAGCCCGTAGATAGCGATCAGCACCCAGTTACCTTTACGCCAGAAAGGTTCGTCGATCTGACCTCTGTAAACGGTGTACCAGACATAGGCAAACACAGCCATCTGTGCAAGTACCACCAGACTGGCAAGACAAAATACGATCAATCGTTTATAATCTTCTCTTTTACTCACGTAGTACCTCTTTTTTCGTTATTTAGTCTGTCACTGATTTCCTCGTTGACGAACTTCGCAGTGTTCTTTGTATTTTCACATTGTCGTCCGTAAACTTTTCTCATTATAGCCCAAGAAATAGGATACGTCCACCCGTTTTCTCGAAATTTGTTACTATTGACGAAACAGATTACTTCTTGATTTTACTGATATTTTGTTTATATTGCATAAATTTTTCTTATTTTACCTCTTTTTCTAGCAAAAATTTTACATATTTTTTTCATAAACCTATGGAAATCTCCGAAAAAAAATTGTATAATACAATCAGTAAATGAAAGCGAGGGTTCACTATTATGAAACAAAATAGTATGTTGGCTATGATTCTGGCCGGCGGTCGTGGCAGCCGTCTGCATGATTTAACCAATAAAGTTGCGAAACCAGCCGTTTCATACGGCGGTAAATATCGTATCGTAGACTTTCCTTTAAGTAACTGCGCAAACAGCGGTATTGACGTTGTAGGCGTACTTACTCAGTATGAGTCTGTCCTGCTGAACAGCTATGTTGCAGCTGGCGGCCGTTGGGGTCTCGATGCTAAGGAAAGCGGCGTTTATGTCCTTCCTCCACGTGAGAAAGCTGACGAAAATCTGAACGTTTATCGCGGAACAGCTGACGCCATTTCCCAGAATATCGATTTCATCGATAAATTCGCACCGGAGTATGTTCTCATCCTTTCCGGTGACCATATCTATAAAATGAACTACGATCAGATGCTTGCAGCTCACAAAGAAGCAAAAGCAGACGCAACGATCGCAGTTATTGAAGTTCCTATGAAAGAAGCGAGCCGTTTCGGTATCATGAATACAGACGAAACTGGACGTATCGTAGAATTCGAGGAGAAACCGGCAGAGCCTAAGAGCAACCTTGCATCCATGGGTATCTATATCTTCACATGGAAACTTCTCCGCGAAATGCTCCTTGCAGATATCAAGAATCCAGATTCCAACCATGACTTTGGTAAAGATATCATCCCTACTATGCTGAACAACAATAAAGTTCTTCATGCATACAAATTCAAAGGATATTGGAAAGACGTTGGAACTATCGACTCTCTGTGGGAAGCTAACATGGATCTGTTAAGCTCCAAAAACGAGCTTGACCTTGGCGATCCTTCCTGGAAGATCTATACAGAGGATGCAACTGCACTTCCGCAGTATATCAGTGCAGATGCAGATGTAAAAGATGCATACATAACACAGGGCTGTGTCGTAGAAGGTGAAGTAAAACATTCCGTTCTCTTTACAGGTGTTAAGATCGGAGCAGGCGCTAAAGTTATCGACAGCGTTCTGATGCCAGGTGCTGTTGTAGAAGCAGGCGCTGTTGTTCAGCGCGCACTCGTAGCCGACGGTGTCTGCATCGGCAAAGGCGCCGTAGTTGGCGAAGCAAACAGCGAGCACATCGAACTTGTAGCGAAATGCGTAAAGGGGGCAGAATAATATGTATAAGGCATTTGGTATTGTAAACTCCTCCGGGAGAAATATTTATGTAGATGGTTTACAGGATTATCGCCCGATCGGCGCATTTTCCTTCCTTGGAAGATACAGAGTCATCGACTTCCCTATCTCCAATATGAGCAACAGCAATATTGACCGCATCCAGGTTTATGTAAACAGTAAACCGCGTTCCGTTGTAGAACATCTCGGAACAGGCCGTCATTACAACATCAACTCCAAGAGCGGCAAATTACAGCTTCTCTTTTCCGAGCACAACAGCGAAGGTGATATCTACAACACAGACATCGCTGGTTACATGGACAACATGGAATACATCAACAGAATGGCTCATCCATATGTTGTAATTGCTCCAAGTTATATGATCTACTCTATCGACTTTGATCAGTTCATCAACACACATATGGAATCCGGCGCAGACATCACTCTGCTCTATCATGCAGTGGACAATGCGAAAGAAGCATTCTTAACTTGTGACACTCTTAAACTGAACAACCAGAAAGGTATTGAGGGTATCGCACCAAACCATGGAAGTGAAATGAACCAGAATATCTACATGGATACCTGCATCATGAAACGTGAATTATTCATCGAGCTGGTAAAAGAAGCGAAGACACTTTCTTCCATGTACACTCTGACAGATATCATCAATGATAAGTGTGCAACCATGGACGTTCGCGGTGTTGCTCATGAAGGATTCTTTGCAAGCATTACAGACTTCCCAAGCTACTATGCTGCAAACATGGATCTGCTTGACTACAAAGCAGCTCAGGAACTGTTCCATGAAGATTGGCCAATCTACACACGTACCAATGACTCCTGCCCAACTCAGTATTTTGACACAGCAGAAGTTAAGAATTCTGTTATCTCCAACGGATGCCAGATCGAAGGTACTGTTGAGAATTCTGTTATCGGACGTGGCTGCGTGATCAAAAAAGGTGCTGTTGTTAAAAACAGCGTGATCCTTGCAGAAGTTACTATTGGCGAAGACGTTCATGTTGAAAACGTAGTTGCTGACAGATATGCAAAACTCACTCGTAAGAAAGAGATCGTTGCACCTGCAGATCATCCTGGCTACATCAAACGTGAAGATACTTTATAATTTATTTTAAAAATTTATCCCCGTTATGCAAAGCATAACGGGGATTTTTTTCGAACTTGACCTATCCCCTACTCCTGAGTTATCATAATGATAAAAGTACAAAACTATTTAGGGGGGAATTTTCAAATGAAAAAATTCATGGAAGAATTCAAGGCATTTGCCTTGCGTGGAAATGTCATGGACATGGCAGTCGGTGTGATCATCGGAGGTGCTTTTTCCGGGATCGTAACTTCTCTGACCGACAACTTTATCAATCCGATCCTGAATGTGCTCACAGGAGGAGCTACATACACACTCCAGGATGTATCTGGTTTTGCATCCGCATTCATCTCCTCTGTGGTCAACTTCTTCATCATGGCGTTTATCCTGTTCTGCCTGCTCAAAGCAGTGAACAAGATCACCTCTTTCGGTGCTAAAAAAGAAGCTCCGGCAGCTCCAACCACCAAAAAATGTCCATTCTGCATGAGTGAGATCGACATCAAGGCGACTCGCTGTCCACACTGTACTTCACAGTTACCTGAATAATACCTTTAATTTATCTTATGGCAGTCACACTATCATAAGATATTACTTTATTTTTTGAGAGCGATCAGAGACTTTGCTACAGAAGATCCTTCTGCTGCAGAGTCTCTTTTTATTGCAGTTCCTATTCCCATCCATCATTCTTTCATAAACATTATTTCTACAAATCTTATTTACACTTGTCAGCCTTGGGGCAAAACGGTATAATTTTATTATCAAAAAATCAAAAATTCAAACAAGGCGGTGGTTTCAATATGCACTTAAAACACATTGTATTTTTAGTCTCCCTGCTCTCTGCATTCTTCTTTTCTGCTTCCATATGTCATGCGGCTGAAAACGAAGGAATGCTTTCCCCATCTTCCGGAAGCTCTGACAGTATTTTTGGCAAGGCATCTTCCGAAGAATTTACGACAGACGAGACGCTTCAGGCACTTTTGACTCAGCTTCAGGGTGAATTTCCAACAGACAATGGAAACTGGGCCGTTTACGTGTGCGACCTGTTCAATGAATCCGAAGGCAGTCTCAACAGCCAGTCCATGCAGGCAGCCAGCTTTATCAAGCTCTACATCATGGGTGCCATCTATGAAAATTATGAGACGATCACACAGCAGTACGGCAAAGATTCCGTAGATTCCAATCTGTACGAGATGATCACGATCAGCGATAACGACGCTGCCAACACTCTGACCAGCTATCTGGGCGGCGGTGACACAGCGGCAGGTATGCAGGCAGTCAACAGTTTTTGTCAGGCACATGGCTATCAGGATACCCACATGGGCCGTCTGCTCCTGGCAAGCAACGAATTTGATGACAACTACACTTCCGTCAATGACTGCGGACATTTCCTGAGAGAAGTTTATGCCGAGGAAGAATCCTCCTACAAACACGCTTCGGATATGTACGCATTGCTCAAACAGCAGAAACTGCGCAACAAGATCCCAGCACAACTCCCAGAGGGCGTAAAAACCGCCAGCAAGACCGGGGAACTTGATGATGTAGAAAATGATGCAGCGATCATCTATGATGAAGAGAATGACCTGATCCTCGTCTTTATGTCCCAGAACCTTTCCAGCACAGGTTCTGCCCAAAAAACGATCGCTTCACTCGCCCGAAAAATTTACGATCATTATAATTCTTGATCTCAAAACTACCAAGATCATAATTTAACATTAAACATCCCCACTTGACCTAATGGTCTGAAGTGGAGACTTATAAAAAGGAGGCGTTTTTATGAAAAAAGGAAAAGTCACAGCAACCGCCATCGCTCTTGCTGCATCCATGCTCGCTTTGTCCGCACCGGGAAACACCGAAAATGTCAAAGCATCCAGCTACACCTACGAAGTCTCTGTCTCTCAGGGATATCTCGCTCTGCGCAACGCTATGGCATACGATGCTTCCAATGAGATCGGAGAACTGTACTCCGGCGATCTGGTGGAAGTGCAGGAATTTACAAGCAAAGATTACTGGTATGTCTACTCACCAAAATATGACTGCTGGGGATATGTAAACAGCGACTATCTGATCTCTTTATATTCCCAGAATTACCGTTTTCCATCGGATTCATGGACCGTCAGCGTAAGCAAAGGATATCTTGCTCTGCGCAATGCCAAGGCATACGACTCCTCCAATGAGATCGGGCAGTTAAACAACGGTGACTCCGTATGGCTCTCCGACAGCAGCGATCCAACTTACTGGTATGTGTATTCTCCGAAACTGAACTGCTATGGATATGTCAATAAAGATTATCTGTATTATAGCGGAACTACCCGTTCTGCCAAAGCGATCGACTATTACGGAGAAATGCGGACGGTCAGCGTAGCTACCGGATATCTCGCCCTGCGCACGCAGAAAGCCTACGACGTTTCCAATGAGATCGGGGAACTCTATTCCGGTGATACCGTTCAGCTTTTGGATACAACAGATTCACAGTATTGGTATGTATATTCTCCAAAATACGATATGAACGGTTTTGTCAACAAGGACTACCTTGTAGGAAGCACCACATACGCCACCAGAACGGTCAGCGTAGCCACAGGATATCTTGCCCTTAGAAATGCCAAAGCCTATGACGTTTCTAACGAGATCGGGGAACTTTATTCCGGCGATACCGTCCAGCTTATCGATTCCAACGATACACAGTACTGGTATGTTTACTCCCCGAAGCTCAACCGCTACGGATATGTCAACAAGGATTATCTGTATTGATCAACACGAAAGCATGACCAACAGGTATCCACCTGAGTGATATGCTTTAGAAATCCACATGGAAGACACGTATCAAGTATCCACATAACAAATGCAGATGAAATATCAACATCCCCCACTTAGACTGATGGTCTGAAGTGGGGGCTCGTAAGAGATCAACAAAATAAATATTAAATAAGGGACATCTACCATTTATGAAACATAATAAAAATTCAAATCGCCACAGTATCCTGCGCAGACACCTG
>CAZSTD010000138.1:0-6405 GCA_964609645.1 uncultured Blautia sp. | reverse complement strand
GCTCCATCCTACAGTGGCAGCACCGCATCGGCTTTTGACCGATTTCCATAAAATATTTCATCTAAGTTATAAGCTCACTATATCATACCTGCATAGAGAATACAATCATTCCCACGGCAGTTATTTTTCATTGCCTGCTATCGTTTTTTTTGATATCATAAATTCAGGAGGTAGCATCATGACTTTGCAAAATTTAAAATATATCATCAATATTTCCAATTGCTGTTCCTTTTCCAAAGCGGCAAAGCAGCTTTTTGTCTCCCAGTCCACGCTCTCTGCTGCAGTCAAAGAAGTTGAGCAGCATCTTGGTATCACTATTTTTCATCGCACAAACCGCGGTGTCACGCTGACAAAGGATGGGGAAGATTTTATCCGTTATGCCAAAGAGATTGTAGAACAGACGCGATACTTGGAACAACGCTATACCGCCCGCAAGACTATCCCTACACATTTTTCCATCTCCACACAGCATCTGCCTTTTGTTGTACGTTCTTTTGCTGAGTTCCTTAACGATGTCAAATTTGCCAATTATGATATGGCTCTGCGTGAATGCGATACCGGTTCTGTCATCAATGAAGTAGCATCCGGGCGAAGCGAGTTGGGTATCCTTTGTATGCATCCTTCACAGCTGCGTACACTGCATCGCTCATTAATTTCCCAAGACATGTTTTTCCATGAGATCACCTTATTAAAAAATTATGTATTTCTCCGCAAGGATCATCCTCTCTCATCTTACGAAAAAATATCTTTTAAAGATCTGGAAGACTATCCTTTCGTCACTTACGATCAGGAAACAGAAATCTCCCATTTTTCAGAAGAACCTGTCTTCTACAAGATCCTAAACAAAAATATGCATGTCTGCGACCGCTGCACTAAAATCGCTCTCGTGAGAAAGACGGACTGTTTCAGCATTGGTCCTGACCTTACCAACAGCAATGCAGACGCATTTCACAAGGGCACCGGCGAGATCGTTGCCAGACCTCTGGCAGAAGAAGTCGGTCATCTGCACTTTGGTTATATCCACAAAAACAGTTACATTATGAGCAATCTTGCTGATCAGTATCTTTCTTATCTTCTAAAGGAAATCGAAACATTGAAAAAAGCAGAATATCCTGGACTTTAAACCAGGATATCCTGCTTTGTCATATTATGGAGCGTATGGAATGTTCAATAATAATACTGCCATCCATCCTCTGTCTGCACTCTCTTTATCTTCAATCCAAAGACCTCATCAAGCACACCGCTCTCAAACACTTCCTCCGGTGTTCCATCACCTCTGACAATGCCATCTTTGAGCACGATCATCTGATCAGCAGTGCGAAGTGCCATGGAAATGTCATGCAATACGAGGACAACCGCTTTCCCGCGATCCGCCAGCTCTCTTGCGATCTGCATCAGCTTCATCTGATACACGATATCCAAAAAGGAAGTCGGCTCGTCCATCATAATGATCGGCGTATCCTGCGCAAGCGCCATAGCAATGTACACTTTCTGCTGCATACCACCGGACAGTGTATTCATATTGTGGCTTGAAAATGCTTCCATGCCTACTTCCTCGATCGCTTTTTGAGCGATCTGCATATCCTCTTTCCGATAACGCCTTGGATATTTCAGATACGGAAAACGTCCATGAAGCACCATACGTTTCACCGAAATATCCGGTACATTTCTGCTCTGCGGCAAATAAGCGATCTTCTGCGCTCGTTCCTCCGGAGTGTAAGAGTCTATCGCTTTTTCCTGGATCCAGACCTCTCCACCTGTTTTAGTTATCATTCCCGACATCGTTTTTAACAGGGTACTTTTCCCACATCCATTCGGACCTGCAAGAACCGTGATCTTGCCAGCAGGGATCTGCAGGTTAACTTTATGAAGGATCTCTTTTCGTTCATACGCAGCACAAAGATTTTTTACTCTAAGCATTCGAATGTCCTGCCTTTTTCTTTAATAACAGCCATACAAAGAACGGGCCGCCGATAAACGACATTAAAATTCCTACCGGGATCTCGTATGGCATAAAAAGTGTTCTGGCGATCAGGTCGCTGAGCGTCACAAATCCAGCTCCGCCGATCGCGCAAAGTGGGATCAAATATCTGCTCTCGCTTCCCACAAACCTACGCATTGTATGCGGCACGATCAATCCTACAAAGCTCAGCACTCCGGCAAAGCTAACACTTGCACCTGCCAAAAGCGCAGCCATGATCAAAAGAAGTGTACGCATCTTTCGAACAGACAAGCCCAAGCTCTGTGCTGTCTCCTCACCAAGGTTCATCAAATCCAGCTCATTGCAGAAACTAAAAATACAGATCAATGCAAGGACGATCAAGATCGCCGCCGGGATCAAACGCAGATAAGACACCGACGAAAATCCACCAACACGAAAATCTGCGCTCATTACGCCTGCCTCTGGGATCAGCGTTGTGATCGATTCTGAAACTGCTCCAAAAAAACTGTTCACTGCAATGCCACCCATGACAACTGTGGTTCTGGAAGCTTTCATTTTCTGCGCCGTGATCGTAACGACCATCACTGCAAACAATGCACCTGCAAAAGCCGCTCCCGAGATCACCCATCCATTCAGAGCACCCAGCGCGCAGCAGATCGTAACTGCCATGCCCGCTCCGGAGTTAACTCCAATGATCCCCGGGGAAGCGAGAGGGTTGGCAAGTACTGCCTGTATCACTGCGCCAGAGACAGCAAGTCCTGCTCCCGCCATGACACATCCGACAGTCCTCGGAAGACGCACATACCAGAAAATATTTCCTTCATATCCGCTGTCTGAACCTCCCAAGATTGCTTTCCATACCTGTGATAAAGACAGATTGGCAGCACCCAGGCACAAGCTTCCCAAAACAGCGCACACACACAAAAGCGCAGCAACAAGAAATACCATTCGTATCTTTTTATGATTCATCTGACAGAATTTCCTCCAGATTTTCGTAGGCTTCGCCCCATCTTGCATTCGGTTTTATGTTGTACAGACGCTTATCCATATGATATACACGGTCTTCCTTCACAGCAGTCAGTTTTGACCATGCAGAGTTCTCTCCAAACAGTTCATTTAAAGCCTTCTCTGTACCTTCTGTATCTCCGCCAGACTGAACTGTGAATATGTAATCCGGATCTTCTTTCAAAATATGTTCTACATTTAAATTTTCCAAAAGATTCGTATCACTGTCTGCAATATTGACACATCCAAGATCAGAAAGCATCACGCCGAGCACTCCAGTCTCACTGTTCTTCGCGCGAATGCTCGATGCTGATGCCACAAGCACAAGAACCTTCGGCGCCCCTTTCTCTGCCACGCGTTCCTCACTCTTTTTCAGCACTGCTTTGATCTGCTCTTGTACTTTCAGTCCATTTTCCTCATAAAGATCATCACGCCCGGTGATCTCTGTGCAGAGCTTGAGCATATCCAGATAGTCATCAAACACATTGATCTCAAAATATGCAGTTGGAATACCTGTTGCATTCAGCGTATCCAGCATCTCCATATTCGCCCTTGTCTTAGAGCTTGCAATGATAAAGTCCGGCTGAGCCTCAAGAAGTTTTTCCAAGCTAGGCTCCTTGGTCATTCCCAGATTTATTGCATCCTCCGGCATCGTAAACTCGAAGTCATCCCAGGCATCCTCCGCAGAAGCACAGACAGTGCCACCTGCTTGATACCACACATCCGCAAAACTTCCGATCAGCGCAGCCACACGCTCCGGTTCATCCACAGTGACCTCTCTGCCCAGCGCATCTGTAAACGTAGTTTCCGCCAGACAAACACAAGGGTTCAAAAACAGCAGATCTGCCGCCAATGCCGAGACCAGCACTTTTTTCACTAAACGGTCCATAACATCTCCTTATCTTTATTGATATTTTCTTACTTATTTCTCGTACAATTGCTTATTTTCCTTCTCATTCTCCAGTCCTTAGCTTACACTTTGTTTGAAGTTTATCTTCCGGATGAAACAGCTTCCTGCAAATGCTCCATAAAGATACGGCGCACACCTTCGTATTCACCTAATCCCTTCAAAACACATTCTACCTGATAACCCTCTGCCTCAAACATGCTTTTCCATGAGTCTTCCTCATCTCCTGCAAGGTCATTGTTCGCATGGTCTCCTGCCACGATCATAAACGGTGTGAGGATCACCTTCTTAGGTTTCAGCTGTTTCGCTGTCTGCAGCATTTCCTCTATCGTCGGATAGCCTTCCACCGTACCCATTGCCATGTTCGCGTGACCTTTCATCAGGAACTGATAATTCATTGCCGCATAGACAAAATCCGCATGATGCTCTGTTCCATGTCCCATAAACACGAGCATCTCCTCATCGGAAAGCTCCCACTCCTGGATCATCAGATCAACCATCTCTTCGCAGTCCTCGCGTGTAGTAAGAAGTGGTTTTCCAACAGAAACCTTTTCATAAAATCCGCGGTATGCTTCGATCACCTTCACCATGATCTCATTTTCAATCCCGTTTAAGACATGAGTCGGCTGAACAACCACCTCTTTGATCCCTTTTTTATGCATCTGTTCCATCGCTTCGCTGACACTCCAGATCTGGATTCCGTCCCGCTTCGCCATTTTTCTGCGGATGATCCCGCTTGTCCATGCGCGAAATACCTCATGATCCGGATAAGCCTCGCGCGCTGCATCCTCCATCTTCTCGATCGTCTTTGCACAGGTCTCTACATAACTTGTTCCAAAACTTACTACCAAAATCGCCTTTTCTTTCATGGTTCCTCCTAATCTTCTGTGTGTTTTGCCAGCTAAGACCCTATGTATGTTCTCATCACCACTCCCGATAAACAGTCCAACTCAAAAAAATGACGATATGAGAGAATACGCCAAAACTGCATAAACTCAAAAATACCCGTATGCAGACACATACGGGCACAAAATCACATCAAAATAAGCTGTTCCTATCTACCGTAAGAATCATACTAGATCGATCACAAGCAGTTCTTCTGACTTAAGTTCCTCGTTTCAGAATGCCTTCCCAAATGCCATAGCACTCAGTGACCTATCATTTTCTGAAACTCCCTAACACAGCGACGGGATCGTACCGGACTCTAACCGGTTTCTCTATTAATCCTTGCGGAACTTGTGACGGCTGGTTCAAAACCAGCAATTTTTTATTGATGTTACCATTATATTACTGATAAAGAAGATTTTCAACCAAAAAACTCAGAAATCGCAAACTTGCCATTAAGCCGTATATTCCTTTACCCCTAACGCCTCGATCACCTCTTTTACGGTTTCTATGCGCTGGGCTCTCCATGCCTTTGCGCCACAGAACAAAAGTCCATCCTCCACTTCCCCCTTTGCCGCATGGACAAGGGCATCCGTAATGCAGTATGGGATTTCTTTCGGACTGCACTTTACCAGACATCCATGACAGGAACTATGTGCGATCTGCTCTCCGCTCATCACACGCTTCATAAATGGATTCATGATCGCGCGTCCCGGCATCCCTACCGGACTCTTTACGATCTGGATCTCCTCCTCTTTCGCACGCAAATGTGCTTCTTTATAACGAATATCGGCATCACATTCCTCGGTCGTGATAAAGCGGGTAGCCACCTGTATGCCATCCACCCCAAGCAGCTCCATGCGCTGCACATCCTGTCTGTCATAGATCCCTCCCGCAACAATGACAGGGATCTTCACCTGATATTTTCTCTCGTAATCTCTTACGATCTCTATGATCTTTTTTATTTCTTCTGCATAGATCTCTTGAGAATAATGTTCCAGCTCTTCCTTATGAAATCCCAGATGGCCTCCCGCCTGCGGTCCCTCGATCACAAGCAGATCCGCCGTTCTTTGATATTTTCTGTCCCAATATTTCAAGATCACCTTCGCAGATTTCTCGGTTGAAACGATCGGTGCGATCTTCACACAGCTTCCCTCGACCAGCCCCGGAAGTTCTGTCGGAAGGCCAGCTCCGGATATGATCAGATCAGCTCCCGCCTTCACTGCCGCTTTCACATGAGATGCATAATCCTTCAGTGCAACCATAATGTTATATCCAATGATCCCGTCTGGAGAGATCGTGCGTGCCTTTTTCATCTCACTCTCGATCGCTCTTTCATTAGCCGCCTTCACATTCTTGTCAAAATCCGGCTCGCGGTATCCAATCTGCGCGGTCGAAATGATTCCAACACCGCCCTCTTTCGCTACAGAGCCGGCAAGCCTGCCCAGACTAATGCCAACACCCATTCCACCCTGGATCAAGGGGATTCTTGTTATTTTTTCACCTATCTTAAAATTCTTCATCTGTTCTCTTTTCTATTTCCTCTCTTTCATCGGTTAAACTTCGCACATCGATCAACCGATCTACGTTTGGAAGTCAACCCATTTATTTTGTATTTTAAATATTTTGATATTCAAAGTATATCACAAAACCAACTTTTGTCAAC
>CAZSTD010000137.1:1180-6420 GCA_964609645.1 uncultured Blautia sp. | reverse complement strand
CGTCCAGGATAAAAGCAGCATCCTCTTTTTCGGAATGCAAAGGTAACCGTCAGATCCGCCCGAAAAGCGATCCCAAGCTCCTGCCCGGTATCTGCGTCCACTCCAGATGGGATATCCACAGCCACCTTCCACGCATCCGCTCGGTTCATCTCCTCAATCGCATCTTTGTATCTGCCCTCGATCGGGCGTGTCAGCCCAACTCCAAAAATGGCATCTACTATAGTAGTATATTCGTCTGCCTGTAACTTATTCACCTCGGACACCCCGTAATTTCGCGCGATCTCTAGCTGTCTTCGGGTCTCCTGTGTCATCTTATCTTCACTTCCCAAAAGGAAAAAGCTGGCCGCGATCCCCTGAAGATGTAGGATACGAGCGATCGCGATCCCATCACCACCATTGTTGCCGCTGCCGCACACGACCAGTATCTTTTCTCTTTCTTCGTCTGTCATGTGCTTTCGGATCTCCTCTGCGGTCTTTAGCGAAGCCCGCTCCATCAGCACCAGCGACGGCACTCCCATCTTCTCAATCGTATCCGCATCTAGCCGCTTCATTTCCTTCGCCGTTACGATCTTTTTCATCTAAACCTGTCTTCCTCCTTCTTGAAATATTTTTTAACATATAAATGTTACATACATTTACTTTTTTGCAATGTTTATCAAACTTTGAAAATATATGATCGCTAACAGTATACACCTTCTTATCTAAAAAGAAAAGCTGTGATCTCTCGACCACAGCTTCGGCTTTTCTGTTCTCTCACACAGCGATCTCTTTATTACTGCTGTGCCTCATGTTCTTCCTGTAATTCTTTCGGTTCATGTTCTTTTCTATATTCACTCAGATTATAGGACAGTGTCATTAAACTTTCTGACAGGTGAACGTTCTCTACCATAACATCTTCCGGCGCCTCCAGGTCAACATGTGCAAAGTTCCATATTGCCTTGATCCCGTTGTCGATCAGTATTTTCGCCATCTCTTTCGCTTTATTCTTCGGCAGAGTCAAGATTGCGATCTCCACATCATTTCCTCTCAGGAAGAAAGGCAGATCACTGAGCATCTGGATGCCGATCCCACGCACTGCGATCCCCTCTAAAACAGGATTTACATCAAAAATACCAACCAATTTAAAACCGCGTTTTTCAAAATCCACATAATTAGCCAGCGCCTGCCCTAAATTACCCGCACCCAGGATAATCATCGGGTGAACTGTGTCCAGTCCGAGTATCTTACCAATCTCCGTATATAAATAACGTACATTGTAACCATAACCCTGCTGACCAAAACCGCCAAAATTATTTAAATCCTGACGAATCTGGGAAGCTGTCACACGCATTTTCTTACTGAGGTCATTAGAAGAAATCCTCTCGACATTTTCTTCCATTAACTCACCGAGATAACGGTAATAGCGTGGCAAACGTTTGATAACTGCTTTTGAAATTTCTCTAGCTTCCACAAATGTTCCCTCCTTATATGTCTATGTCAATTATACCCAAATGTTATTTTATTGTCAAATTAATTTTGTACTTTTTGTACCATAAGCGTCATATTTTTCGATAAATTTGCATTTTTTCTTCCATAAAGCGCCAGATTCCGTTATAATAGATGCGAACAAAAAATCAAAATGTAAACCAAGCGGAGGAATTTGTATGATCTTATCATGTCAGAATATTTGTAAATCCTTTGGCGAAAAAGTAATTCTTGAAAATGCAAGTTTCCATATAGAGGATCGAGAAAAAGCAGCTCTCATCGGCAACAACGGTGCCGGAAAGACCACCCTGCTGCGCATTATCATGCATGAGATTTCACCGGATTCGGGAAATGTCGTTCTTGCCAAAGACAAAAACATCGGCTATCTTGCCCAGTATCAGGACATTCATGGCCATCACACGATCTATGAGGAGCTGATCTCCACCAAACAGCATATCATCGATATGGAAAACCGCCTGCGCTCCATCGAACAGGAAATGAAGCACAATACCGGCGATGCACTGGAGAGTCTGATGAACTCCTACACACGCCTGAGCCACCAGTTTGAACTCGAAAATGGCTATGCTTATAAGAGCGAGATCATGGGCGTTTTGAAGGGTCTTGGCTTCACAGAGGAAGACTTTGACCGTCAGATCGAAACACTCTCCGGCGGCCAGAAAACCCGCGTTGCTTTGGGCAAGCTCCTGCTTTCCAGCCCTGATATCCTGCTCCTCGACGAGCCTACCAACCATCTGGATATGGAGAGCATCTCCTGGCTGGAAACCTACCTTCTGAATTATCCGGGCGCTGTTTTCATCGTCTCCCATGACCGTTACTTCCTTGATAAAGTTGTAACAAAGGTTGTCGAGATCGAAGCCGGTGAAATGCGTATGTACAGCGGCAATTATTCCGCATTTGCCCTGAAAAAAGCCCAGCTTCGCGATGCCCAGTACAAAGCCTATTTAAATCAGCAGCGCGACATCAAGCATCAGGAAGCTGTCATTGCCAAGCTGAAATCCTTTAACCGTGAGAAATCCATCAAGCGTGCGGAAAGCCGTGAAAAGATGCTCAATAAGATCCAGAGGATCGAGAAACCGATCGAAGTACAAGATCAGATGCGTATCTCTTTGGAGCCAAGATTTGTCAGCGGAAACGATGTGCTCTCCGTGGAAAGCCTTGCAAAGTCATTCCCTGGACAGACACTTTTCCAGGATATCTCCTTCGAGATCAAGCGTGGTGAACGTGTTGCCCTGATCGGCAATAACGGAACCGGCAAGACCACGATGTTAAAGATCATCAACGGACTGACCCCTGCAGACGACGGCCGCTTCACTCTCGGTTCAAAGGTACAGATCGGTTACTATGACCAGGAACATCATGTCCTGCATATGGAAAAAACAATCTTTGAGGAAATTTCCGATACCTATCCAACCCTCACAGAGACCGAGATCCGAAATATGCTGGCAGCTTTCCTCTTTACGGGCGACGATGTATTTAAACTGATCTCCTCCCTCTCAGGTGGAGAAAGAGGACGTGTCTCACTCGCAAAGCTGATGCTCTCTGAGGCAAACTTCCTGATCCTTGACGAGCCTACCAACCATTTGGATATCGCATCCAAGGAGATCCTTGAGGAAGCCTTAAACAGTTATACCGGAACCGTATTTTATGTCTCCCATGACCGATATTTCATCAATCAGACTGCAACCAGGATCCTGGATCTGACCAATCAGGCGATCGTAAACTATATCGGTGATTATGATTACTATCTGGAGAAAAAAGAAGAACTGACACAGAAATACGCTCCTGCAGCAGCCCAGGCGATCGCAGAGACCAAGCAGGCTTCTGACAATAAGCTCTCCTGGCAGCAGCAAAAAGAAGAACAAGCCCGCCAGAGAAAGCGTGAAAACGAACTGAAAAAGGTAGAAGCGCGGATCGAGGAACTGGAATCCAAAGACAAAGAGATCGACGAGACTATGGTTCTCCCGGATATCTGCACCAACGTCGCAGAATGCGCAAGACTGAGCAAAGAAAAAGCAGCGATCCTTGAAGAACTGGAAGAATTGTACGAAAAATGGGAAGAACTTGCATAATGCAGGTTCTTCCCTTTTTCTTCTTACATTTTTATATTTTCTTATAAGATTCTTATAAGATCTCCTCTAATCTCTCTCTGATCGCAAGGATAAAGTCTTTGCTGTTAAGGACAGTCACATCCTCCAAAGTGGTGATCAGCGCAAGGTCCTTCGTCATCTTGCCGCTCTCGATCGTCTCTAAGGTAGCCTGTTCCAGTTTGTCTGCAAATCCCATCAGCTCTTCGTTTGCGTCTAACTCGCCCCTCTTTCTGAGCGCGCCAGTCCATGCAAAGATTGTCGCAACAGAGTTTGTAGATGTCTCTTCGCCTTTCAGATGGCGATAATAGTGTCTCTGTACTGTTCCATGCGCAGCCTCATACTCATAATATCCCTGCGGGGAAACCAACACAGAAGTCATCATTGCCAGTGAGCCAAACGCAGAGGATACCATATCACTCATAACATCACCGTCATAGTTTTTACATGCCCAGATAAATCCGCCTTCCGCTTTCATCACACGAGCCACGATATCATCGATCAGGCTGTAGAAATATTCCAGACCTGCCGCTTCAAATTTCTCTTTGAACTCATTTTCGTAGATCGTTGCAAAGATCTCTTTGAAACGTCCATCGTAAATCTTGGAGATCGTATCCTTACCTCCAAGCCACAGATTCTGCTTGGTATCCAGTGCATAGTTAAAGCAGCATCTTGCAAAGCTGGAGATGGAATCATCTAAATTGTGCATTCCCTGAAGAACGCCCGGTGCATCATAGTGATGGATCAGTTCCTTCTTCTGCTGTCCGTCTGCGCCCTCAAATACCAGATACGCATCTCCCGGTCCATCAATATACATCTCTGTGTTTTTATAGACATCGCCATACGCATGACGTGCGATCGTGATCGGTTTCTTCCAGTTCTTTACGCAAGGCTCGATCCCTTTTACCACGATCGGGGCACGGAATACGGTTCCATCGAGGATCGCACGGATCGTACCGTTCGGGCTCTTATACATCTTTTTCAAGGTGTATTCTTCCATTCGCGCCTTATTCGGAGTGATAGTCGCACATTTTACAGCTACCCCGTATTTCTTGGTCGCTTCCGCTGCATCGACAGTCACCTGATCATCTGTCTCATTTCTGTATTCCAGACCAAGGTCATAATATTCTGTGTTCAAATCAACATATGGAAGAAGAAGCTCATCCTTGATGATCTTCCAGAGGATTCTGGTCATCTCATCTCCATCCATCTCCACAAGTGGTGTCTGCATCTGAATTTTTTTCATATAATTCCTCCTCATTGGCTTCGAGATTAACGGAATATACACATATCTGCGTACATCCGCTCAAATTATCTATCATTGTAGCGGAAATCCTTTCATTCGTCAATGCTTTTGTACGGTAGCGCACAAAAAAGATAAAATTTATAATTTCATAAAACGCTGCAGGTCAAACTCGCCCCATCCCTGTATATTTTTCGGAAGTCCCATATCCCTCGCGCTCTCTTTGAGTTTCATTTTTATCTCCACATTCGTCAGCTCCGAGTTTTTCTGAAGCATCAGCGCTGCGGCTCCAGAGATAAGAGGGGTTGACATTGAAGTTCCGCTTTTGATCCCATAGGCAGGATCTGCTCCCGGCGCGCAGGCTAAGATCCTACTTCCAGGTGCTACCAGATCCGGTTTACAGATACACTCAAACGTAGGTCCTCTGC
>CAZSTD010000137.1:0-1080 GCA_964609645.1 uncultured Blautia sp. | reverse complement strand
CTTCCAGGTGCTACCAGATCCGGTTTACAGATACACTCAAACGTAGGTCCTCTGCCCGAGATGGCTGTCCTGCCCAAAAGAAGGTCACTTGAGCCTACGGTGATGATCTTTTTGCTACTTCCCGGCGCAGTGATGCTTCCAGGTCTGGGACCCTGGTTTCCCGCGGCAGCCACCACCACCAGTCCTTCATCCCACAAGCGTTCCACTGCATCGATCAATACCTTGTGCTCCTTTTGCGTCCTGCAGGTAGTCCCCACCGATATGTTTACGATCCTGATCCTATATCGCTTTTGATTTTCAAGGATCCAGCGGATCGCCCGCAGCATATCTTCCTTCCTGCCATTTCCCATACGATCTAATACTTTCAGTACGATCAGGCCACACTCTGGCGCGATACCTTTGATCCTTCCATCGGATGCACTCCCATCTCCCCCGATGATCCCGCACACATGCGTGCCATGAGAATTGTCATCATAGGGATTCAGATGATATCCTACAAAGTCCTTAAACGCCCAAATACGCCCCGAAAAATCCACATGTGGAAAGATCCCCGTGTCCAACACGCAGACACCGATCCCCTTCCCCGTGTAGCTCAAAGCACTTTCACAGCTGCTTATCTGAAGATCCTTTTTTCTTTCTTCTGAAGCAATATCTATATGAACCAGATTTTTATGAGCTATATCTTTATAAACTAGATCTTCATGAACTAAATCCTTATGAAGTAGATCCTTATGAACTAGATCTTCCATAAAAAATCCTCCGAATAAATGTCAGTACTTACTTTACTTTATTCGAAGGATTTTATTTTGGATATTCTCCCTGATCTGGAGCATTCCGTTTTTCACAATATTCTGTTTTTAGACATCCGTCAGATACATAAAATGTATAAAATCCCAATCTTATGCCAACACTTAACACATAAAATATCAGGAGGTATGTTATGATCCTATTATTGATCATTATTTTCTGCCTGTTACAGGCATTTATCTTACTATGCTGTGTGGCAGCCGGCAATGATGCCGCTTCCCAGGAAATTTCCGACCAGGAACAGCTCGAATTCATCGAAGCTTGGAAAAAACA
>CAZSTD010000136.1:0-6540 GCA_964609645.1 uncultured Blautia sp. | reverse complement strand
AAGCCGGTTCTCTTTGTCATAGCTGATGTTTGCCAGCTTTTCGTACCGATTGGTATCCTGATGCACGGTCTCCTTTACCAGCTCGCGGGAAATGACTCCATCCGCAGAGCGGCTGTTATCTCGGCAATAGACCTGATAAATGTGGGGCTTGCCGCATTCCGTAGCCACGATCCGCTCCCGCACATCGCTGGTGGCGCTGCGGAACGCATCGGACACAGACAACCGGCTGCCGCCCGCGTAGGGGATACGCATATCCTCGCAGAGCTGCCGAAGGGCATCCTTATCCACCAGAACACTGGGTAGGGAGAAATAGAGCAGCTTACCCAGCATATTCTGCCTGTCGCCGTTGGCGGTGGCCGTCATATCGGAAAAATTAAATTCTGTCATGTTTCTTTCCTTTCTCGTCACAATGCCGCTGCACAGCGGCTGAGATAGTAGTCGTCGATCCCCTTATAGAGTGGATCCCATACATATTTGGAGTATCGTATCCCGTGTATGCTCTGCACCTCCTGACGGATCGCCTGTATGGCCCGGCGCACCTGCGGATTGGTCATCTGATCCATGTCCAGCGCTTCCACCACCTCTGATACGCCCAGATCGATCAGCGTATCCTTCAGACCGTGAAGGGCAAAAACACCGCCGATGCAGACGAACAGCGCATCATCCGAGAGGTAGCTGGCCACATCGCCCTTCAGCGGCCCTTCCGTGATATAGGCGCGTTTGCCGGTGGTATTGCCGGTGACGTGTATCCATGAATAGCTGCGTGTCCCGTTCGGTGCGCTGCGGCTGGAGAGCCAGCGGTATTTTCTGCCGGGCTCTCCCTCAACCAGACGTATCTTCATGCCCTGTATCAGGCCTTCCTTGTTGCGGACGGGGATCAGGAACCCATTGGGGCCGGACAGCGACCATTCCTCATAGCTGGTACGGAAACCAGGAATACCCTGCAAGTCATGTCCCATGCTTTGCAGCAGCGAGGCCAGCAGCTTGCGGCCCTCCGGTGTCTGCGGCATGCTGCGATACTGATTTCGGTCGATGCGCTCGTCAGAAAGTCCCCGCTCCCGCAGGTTTTGCCGGTGTTCACCGGAAAGTGTCAGAAGCGAGAGCATATCGGTATATACCGTATGCCGCAGCGCCAGTGGCTTGGGCTGAGGCTCTGTGTTTTGGGAAGCTGCCTGTCGGGGCAGAGGATAGACCTTGCCGCCCCGACTCAGCTCCATATATGCCTCCTTGTTGGTCAGGCCGTGCAGCCGGGCATACAGCGTCACGCTGTTGCCGGACACACCGCAGAGGTTGCAGCGGTACTGGTCTGTATCCACGTTGAGACTGAGATGATACTTCCCCCTGCCGTGATCGCCGCAGAAGGGGCAGCTTGCCTCGACCTCCCGCCGCCGCAGCGTTGAGGGGTCGAGGACAAGCCCGCACCGTCTGGCCGTGTCTACGATGGGGATCTTTTCATAGGCCAGAGGGCACACCTCCTTCCTGTGGGGACTATGCGGCGCTGGGCATAGCCGTCATAAGCGGCTTGATTTGCCGCACAGACAGCTCTGTGCCTCTGACGCATTTTGCCATGATGACCTGTCCGCTGGGCAGCACATTGGCAAGGTCTTCCACCGACTCCATGTTGTCCACGAACTGAGGATAGTTGCGCCCGGTGAGCCGTTTTATCAGCTCCGACACCTCCATACCGGCTCTGATCTTCTCCGACAGGGAAAGCCAGTCATAGCGCCGGCCGTTGTAAGTGAATTTGAAGGCATCCTTCACCTCGCCCGTGGATTTCACCACATCATAGAGCGATATCTCCACACGGTTCATTTTCAGTGCCGAGAAGGTCAGCTCCGCCTGTTTGCTGATGTACTGTGCCAGATATTGAAGCTTCACCTTGCGCCGCTCGATCTCTGTCCGCGCATCTCTGATCTGCGCGTCAAGACCCTGCGGCACAGGCACCGCCTTTTCCGTGGCGACGATATCGGCGCGTATCTGCTGCAATTCATTGCGGCATTCGTACATGCGGTCATACTCCTCCCGTGAAAGACTGCCGAACTCCAGCTCGGCAGCCAAACGCTGCATCCGCTCCTGCAATGCCTCAACATCGACTTTTACGACAGATGCTTTTGCTGCCTCCAGCTCTGCCTCCAGCTTGGCGATATCCTCCTTCTGGAATTGCAGGAATGTGTCCTGCGCCTTGTTCTCCATAGCCTGCAGTTCTGCCAGCTTTTCCCGTTCCGCCTGCCCCTCGGTGACAATGTCCGTCACCGAGTGCTTAAAGGCAGACTGCACAGCAGGCAGCTCCGCTTCTGTAACAGGCCGATGACAGGCAAAGCATTGATAACCGGGTCTGATCTGCTCGTACTGTGCCTTTTCCTGCCGGTATCGTGCGGCAAGCTGCTTGATTTTGGCGGACACCTCCGCAATGGGCTTGGCGTATTTGGGCATATACACGTCCAGCCGCCGCTCTGCCAGCTTCTTTGTCAATGCAAGGATGTGTTCATCCGCCTGAGTGCCGGATCGCGCGGCGATCTCCTGATACTGTGCGCTGAGCTCTGCCAGCTCTTCGTGAAGCGCAGAGATATCAACGTCTGCAAACTGCATGTCCCGCAGCGTTCGCTCCTCTGCGGCCAATTTCTGTTCCTGTTCCCGCAGCTCCCGCAGTGCCGACCGGCTGCTTTCCTGCTGCGCAGCACTCATGTCCTGCTGGCCGGTAAGGTACAGGATGCTGCTTTCCAGCTCCCGTATCTCCTCCCGCAGCTTTCGGCACTCCGCCTCCGGTGACAACAGCGGTTCATCCCGCAGCGCTTCCGCGGCAGGGTCTGCCATTTGGGAGAGGATATCCTCTTTGGACAATTGCGGCAGATACCGCTGCAAGAGGTTCTTGCCGTCATTGCCCAGCTCCTCGATGAAATACAGCGGATTGAAGATGGACAGAAATACATCCCTCTCGCCAAACAGGTCGGTGAGGTCGCTCTGCCGCACCTCCAGCCCATCGTAGGTGATGGTCATGCGGCCATTTCTGCGGGAGCGGGACAGCTCATGGGGCATCCCCGTCTCATCCAGAATGCCCATGCGGATAAAAAGGTCTGGATTTTCCTCGCTGTGGAGCCGGTCAATGCGGCGCTCTCCGAAAAACGGAAGGCCGGTGACAGCAAAGGCAATGGCATCCGCGATGCTGCTCTTTCCGCGTCCGTTACCGCCGGTGATGACGGTGGGCGCGCCAAAGGTCAGATCGACCGGCTGTGCGTAGGATTTGAAGCCCTCCATGTGCAGGGTGGTGATTTGAAACGACGTAAGCTTTTCCATTCAGATGACCTCCTTCATGCGGCATCCTTCTGCGGCAGGATCTCAAAGCTGTCCAGCATGTAGAACACCACGTTGTCTTTTCGCACCATGCGCTTTTCCACGCGGTACAGTCTGGCACCCTTCTGCAACTCCGAATGCCGACCGAGGCTGTAGGCATAGCAGCGCTTGCCGTCTGCCGCCTCCAGCACAAGCTGCGTGGCGGTGCCTGCGGCCTTGGCCTCCAGCACGGTATACTCACAGGCTGGAAATTGCAGCACAGCAGACTCCTGCGGGGGTTCTTTCCCCACCAGTGGCGGCTGCGCGGGTGCGATGGCTTTTTCGGCATCTGCTGCCGGTATCAGCAGAGATTGGATGCCGCAGGCTTTGGCGGGGGTAAGCCCCAGTTTTTTCAGGGTACTCAAATATCTGCCGTCCAGCTTACTGCGTTCACTCTGCCTGATGACCAGTGTTTTCCCCCTTCGCTCCAGCTCGACCCAAACGGTGTCCATGCTGTAGAGAACGCGGCCTATGCCCCACTGGTTGGCGGCACGCTTCATGGAGTCGGACAATCCGCCCTTGACAGGCTCGATGTCGGAATCCTCTGCGCCGTCCCATTTGGTGATCCAGCCCCGTCCCTCGAAAAAGAGGGAGATGCCGCAAAGCTGCGATTCCCGCTTTCCGACACTGTGCCAGGGTTTAAATTCGTTGTGCCAGCGATCCGGCCCCATGACCTCATCCAGCCGGTTCTGTATGGCGCGGTTGGTCACATAGGGAACAGCGATACCCTGCATCCTGTCCTCATAGGCGACCTGCACCCGCCATTCCAGATCCTCCGCCGCAAAGGGTGCGGCCAGCCGTGCCAGCAATTCTCTGGGATCGTTCATTTACTACCTCCCACCGATAAAATCGCCAAGTGTTTTGCCGCTTTCTATCAGCACGTCCGTGTAATAGTAGGCGGGTTCCTTATCCTTCAGGTGCTCCAGAAGCTCCCGGTACTCCATGTGCAGCTTGTTATGGCTTGCTGTGAAAAAGTCGTTGTTGTTGGGGATGCCCAGCAGATAACGCGGGAACTTGGACAATTGCGTCTGGTCTTTGAAGTGCGGCATGACGTTGTTGCCCACGCAGACGCGAAAATCGTCATATACGTTGGAAAAGGGATAGTGGTACATTTTTGTATTCTCCGTCGGCTGCTCGTCTGCTGCAACGCCCAGAGAACAATCCACCACGCGGCCATCCTGCAACGTTCGGACACCGAATACCAGCCGTGGGATGGGAAATTCCAGATACTCACGGCCTCCATAGGAGATGTCGGCACGAAGCTCGGGGTTCCAGAGCACAAAGTACTTATCAGTTCCAAGAAAGCTGACATGAAGGCAGTTCTGCGGCAGCAAGCCGCTGCGCACACTGAACTCTCTGTCGATGCTGCCATAGATAGCATTATAGAAGTCCAGCGGCGATATTTCCTTGCAGCTGATCACGCCGTTTTTCCTGTGCTCCTCCACGATAAAGCTGCCGCTTTCGGGCGAGACACGCAGAAGAATGTCACCGGAACGATCCTTGCTTTTGACTGTCTCCATGACTATGCAGCCACCTCCATTTCCTGCACCAGAGCGGTCAGTTCTGTCAGTTCCGCCTGCATTCGTCCGTTCTCTGCGGCGATATAGGTCATCAGGTCAATGACTGAGTTCGCCAATTCAATGAAGTCAAACCAGTCCGGCGATGGCCAGAGGACGACAACACAGCCGTCTCTGCGCGGAGACACTTTGAAATCGTACAGAGAGGCACCCATAAACAGCTCCACTGCGTCGCGGAGCTTGTTGGCCCCGGTGCTGCGGCATGAGTCGAAGCGCTGCTGCTCCAGCTTCGTATGCAGGCGCAGATATTCATCTATCGTCGGCTCCAGGAGAAGATAACAGGTATATTCCTCGTCATAATCGTCCGTATTCTCCGGCAGATAATCGGTGCAGATATAGTCCTCAAACAGTATCATGGATAATTCGCCTATATCGTCGAGATCCACATCATCGCAGCGATAGCAGTCATTCAGATCCTTCAAGACATCTCTGTTTATCTGCCAGGCATATTTCAGCATCCGCAGGAACCCCATGACCTGCCATTCGTATTCATAGTCGTACATGGGCCACCTCAGAAAAAGGAGCGTGTGGTCTTTGCCGCAGGAGCAATCTTCTTGACTCTTGCGCTGAAGGATCTCGCCCAGCTGCGCTGCACATTTTCAAACGCGCCCTGCATATTGGCGGGCAGAACATGCTTCATCTCAAAGGCGGCGAGATCAAGGCTTGCAAGGTCAAAGCTGCCATTGTCGCGGAGTGGTGCAAAGACATGCTCATCAAGATAGGCACTGAATTCCTGTTCGTCAAACAGCTGATAGCGCTCCGGCGCAGTCTGAAGACGCCTGCGGAGCATGATGGGGTCAACGCGGATCGGCGCTGTACTCATTCCGAATCCTCCTTCGCATAAAAGCGTACCAGCGAGATGGCGTGATCCGGCACGTGCCGCAGAATATCCTCCACCAGCTTATCGTTGAATACGGCCTGCCTTGTCGGCGCAAAGTAGATACCGATATCGGGAAACAGCTCTCCGCAGGTCACGCCTACATACCACGCCATGTGGGCAGAGCAGCTCTCCTCACACGTTTCCCTTGGATGCAGTATAAGACTGCTAAGATCGCTGTCCTCGTGCATCCCCGCGATATCCAGGCCACCCAGCAGCCCCGCAAGGTGCTGATCCATTATCTCCTGCTGCTGGTGCTTTCCGGAAGAGAGGAAATAGAGGAACAAAGCGGGGTCGCTGCGTCCCAGCACCACGCCGAGCGGATTCGTAACAGGCTGTCCCCATCCGGCAGCAGCCGGTTCAAAGCGGCTGTAGTACCTGCCCAGCATGGGCTTCAGCAATTCAGTTGTCTGCGCCCAAATCTGTGTGCGCAGGGCATCATCGTCACCGGCAAGCCGGGCTGCCGAATGAACGATGGCGATCGTTTTGGTTTTCATAGTCATTTTTCTCCTCATGTCAGCATCTTGAAGCCGTGAGGCGTCAGGACGTTGAAGATCATTTTGTTGGTGATCGTCTCTTTGACTTCGCTGCCGGTATGCTTTCCGTTGGCGGAGAACTTTTCCTCTGTCTCCCGACGCACCACCTTGACGATACGTCCCTTGATGATGTGGGGTGTGTCGCACGGGATGAGGCCGTTGATCATACCTGAGCCGCCGATGAGACCGATCTGACTGATAGACAGCGGCAGCAGCGGGC
>CAZSTD010000135.1:4614-6544 GCA_964609645.1 uncultured Blautia sp. | reverse complement strand
GCGAAGAAAGCAAAAAATAAAACAGGACGATCGAGCAAGACAACGAAGCTAAGAAAATAAAAAAGCAGATAAAATGGAAGATTTAAACAGTGCAAAACGTGCAGTGTTGTTAAGTGCAAGATATTTAAGAAACTTTATCGGCTGATGAAGCGAATGGAAATAATACAAGAATGAATATAAAAATGCATATAGGAGATGAAATTTTTAAGGGGTATTGCGCATAGCTATCAGGCATAAAACTCTAAAGTCATACATAATCTAAAAGTGAGGCTTATGACATACTCTGAAAGAGAGGTGTAAAAAATGGGATTTTTATGGGATATTTATAACTCTTTGGCAGATGGGCAAAAGTCGGAGGACTCTAAGCTGCTGTTTGACAGCAAAACTGCATATGGAAAGACTGCAGAGAATAACAGCTATAAAATGGATAGAAATCGGAATAAAAAACCACGAGGATTTATGAATTTTTGATCTTAGTGTTGGTAAGAAGCAAAATAAAAAAATATAGCGCAGAAAACAAGACGGATAAAAAACACAGATCAGAAAAAATACATCCCCAAAAGCATAAACTAGAACAGACTATAACAAAGGAGAAGAAAAAAATGAAGAATAAAGTATTAGCGATCTTAACGGCGGCTGCAATGGCAGCAGGATGCTTTAGTATCAGTGTATATGCAGAGGAAGACAGCACACATATTTACGTGCTGACTGCACCGGAAGATCATGGATGGACTGGTTCTGTCGCAACTTTTGCAAAAGAAAAAACAGAGGAGATCAATGAAGAAGGAACTTATTCTGCTGAGCTGATCACATCTGCAAATGCAGCAGAACAGATCGTGAAGATCGAAGATATCGTAGCATCCGGGGAGGAAAATATCGCAGTTGTGATCCAGCCGATCGACGATACCGTTCAGTCTGCGATCCAGCAGCTTGTAGATGCACAGATCCCGTATGTGGCATTTGACCGTATCATTGAAGGCGTTTCCGAGAGTGCGGTTTCCAACGTAAAAGGTGACAATGAAGGAATCGGAGCAGCAGCGGCAGCATATTTCGTATCAGAAGGAATGACACCAGGAGAAGCTGTCTATGTATATGAGGGTGACACCTCATCAGTAACGACACTGCGCGACAGCGGATTCACAGAATATTTGACTGGGGAACTGGAATATAATGGCGAGATGATCGCGGAGGACAAAAAGTGGACAGAGGAGGATCTCGAAGCGATCACTTACTCAGGAGCTATGAACTGGAGCCGTTCTGATACAAAAACCTCTTTTGAATCTCTCCTTGGAGACAGCACAAATGCAGAGATCAAATGGTTCTATGCAGAGGACGATGAGCTTGCAATGGGAATCTTAGAAGCACTTCAGGGAGGCGGCATCGACGATTCCACAAAGGAAGCATTCCTTGGAAATAAACCATACATCACCGGATGCGGAGGACTCGATGAGCTTTATGCAGTGATGAGAGGGGAAAGCTTTGAAGATATTGCAGCACAGTGCGGCGGTATCGTCTCTGTAACTTACAGCCCGGCGATGATCCAGACAGCGATCCAGGATATGGTAGATCATCTGAACGGTGAAGAAGTAGAACAAGATCATGTGATCGCTTGTGAGATCGTAAACGCTGACAACGTAAAAGAATATCCTTCTTTCTAAGTGAGTGGGGCCGCCTATATGCCCTTTGCAGGGCGGTCCCATAAAGTTGTTTTAGAAAAAAATAAGTAGGTGTGCAGAAAATACAGAATGAAAAAGATGAGGTGGGAAACAATGGATTTGTTGCGCATGAAGGATATCTGTAAATCGTTTCACGGGATCTTGGTCCTGAAACAGGCAGAGCTGACGATCCGAAAAGGGGAAGTCCATGCGCTGCTTGGAGAAAACGGTGCTGGAAAATCCACATTGATGAATATACTTGCCGGTGTATTTGG
>CAZSTD010000135.1:0-4514 GCA_964609645.1 uncultured Blautia sp. | reverse complement strand
TGCTGTTCGTATTTTTGACGACGAGTACGAAATACGGAAAGAAAGTATATGCAGTGGGAAGCAATGCCAAAGGAGCTCGGATGGCGGGGATCAACGTTGCGGTTATGAAGATCTCTGTATTTGCAGTCTGCGGTGCACTTGTGGGTGTGTCTGCATTTCTCTGGATCGCGATGAATGCTTCTGCAGATCCAGCGACCACGGGGACAAGCTATGAGATGTATGCGATCGCGGCGGTCGTCCTTGGCGGAGTCAGTATGTCCGGTGGAAAGGGCAAATGCCTTGGAATCCTATTTGGCGCAATGTCCTATACGGTTATCGATAAGATCATTGTTAGCTTAAAAATGGACTCGCTTATCAATAATGCGATCAAGGGATTGATCCTTTTGCTGGTGATCATGGTGCAGGCAGCAGGACCTAAAGTACGTGTATTTATCAAAAATCGTAAGGTTGTTTCTAAATAGAAGTGATTTTGATAAAATATAGGAGTAAAGAAAAAAAAGATGATCTGTGAAATATATGGATTTGTATAGAAAAATGGAGGTGCAAAAATGATAAAAGTCACGATATGGAACGAATTTGTACAGGAGCAGTTAAAGGAAGATACCTTAGAGAAGTTTGGAATGGAAGGAATGTCTGCGCAGGACAGAGAGAGAAATTTCAACAGGACAAAGGAGATCGCACAGGTGCATCCTCACGGGATCCATCAGACATTAAAAGATCTGATCGAGGAGGAAGAGGATCTGCAGGTATGTCACATTGCGACACTGGAGATGGAGGAGTGCGGTCTGACAAAAGAAGTGCTCGATGACACAGATGTGCTGGTCTGGTGGTCACATATCGCGCAGGAACAGGTGCCGGATGAGATCGCCAGGAGAGTGCAGGAGTATGTTTTAAGAGGAATGGGAATCATTTTTCTTCATTCTGCGCATATGTCCAAGCCAATGCGTTTTCTGCTTGGGACAAGCGGAACATTAAAGTGGAGAGAAGGCGATTTCTGCCGCGTATGGACAACACAGCCATCCCATCCGATCGCAAAGGGCATCCCTGAGAGCATTGAACTTCCTGAGGAGGAGATGTACGGAGAATTTTTCGATATCCCGGCACCGGAAAGCCAGGTGTTCTTGAGCTGGTATAGCGGAGGAGAAGTGTTCCGCTCCGGATGTACATGGTCACGTGGATATGGAAGGATTTTTTATTTCCAACCGGGACATGAGACAAACAGATCTTATTTCCATCCGGATATCCGACAGGTCATCCGAAATGGCGTGAGATGGACAGCTGGCAACCAGATCCGAAAAGAAACGCTTACTTGCGTGCATGTAGAGAAATAAAATATTTGAGTCTCAGTCGATGCTTGTTTGGGCATCGGCTGGGATTTTTTTCGCATTAAGCATCTGATCAATATTGTAAGCTATTCAGATATTTGTATAGCCGTTCATTAACCTATCCTGCGAATAGATTTTCCATTGAGAGAAATAAAATGCTGTGTTAAAATGCTGGTATTGTATAGTAGTTTTTATTTGTAAAAAAAATAAAAAACGATGTTAAAAAAGAGGGAATATGTTATGTATGAGCCAATTTTTAAACTGAAGATCAAAGCTGATGCCGGAATAGAAACTGCAGTTTGGGAAATAAAAAAACGCGAACAAGATAGGAAGATACTTCCTTTGCCTGGGATTTCGGGAGAAAAGATTTGTCTTATGATGACAGAAGAATTAATGAATACCGTTCAAAATCTTCAGATGATCTATAAAAAAGTCAGTAAAAAAAATAAAGTGAAGGATCTTATTCTTCTTGATGCATATCATTCTGCAACAATAGAAGGAGCAAGAACAACTGTTGAGAATGTAAAGAATACATTTTTTAAACCAAAAACAAAAGATGACAAAATGGTCATTAATACAGTGAAAGGCTGTAACTATGCATATCAGAATTTGATCGATGAAGCATCTATCCGTACATTATGGGAGATTGTAGTGGAAGATGTATGTGAAAATGAATCAAAAGCAGGGACGATGTATAGAAATGGAATGGTATTCATAGGAAACGAATCCCAGATCATTCATGTACCGGCAAAGCCTGAAAACCTACCAGATATGATGAAAAAGCTTTTTGGGTTCTTGGAAAATGAAGATATGGATGTGATCTTGAAGGGATTTGTACTGCACTTTTATTTTGTATATTTGCATCCATTTTGCGATGGCAATGGACGGACAGCCAGAATATGGACAGCATCCTATCTGTATCATAATGGATATGAAAAGATGGTGTATCTTCCACTGTCACGAACAATCAATGAGAACTTATCAGGCTATTATGGAAACCTTACAGATTCAGAATGGAAATACGAAAAGCAGGGAGAAAAATATCTGGATATTACACCATTTATTTCCTATATGCTTGAGATATTTGAAAAATGTATGATCACCTCTATTCTGGAAGAAAATGAATTAACTGGTCAACAAAGAACGCTTTTAGCAAAGATGAAAAAACGTGGATCAGGGGCAGAGATCACAGTGAAAAATGCAAGAAAAATCTTGGGTGAAACAGAAGAAAATACAAAGGAACTACTTCAGACATTGGTGGAAATAGGATATTTGTATAAAACACTAAAAGATAATTCGGAAATTTATATTTTGAAATAGTTGTGGTCAGTTCATAAAAATAAAGAAGTTCCTATGTTATTTTCCCAAGAATGGAATTTACATAGGAACTTCTTATTTTGCTAGGAAGACTTACTCAAAATATCTTCGCAGCAGATTTGCGAACGCTCTGCCATGGCGGGCCTCATCCTTTGCCATTTCATGGACGGTATCGTGGATCGCGTCGAGGTCAGCCGCTTTTGCACGTTTAGCTAGATCAAATTTACCAGCGGTAGCACCGTTTTCTGCGGCGGTTCGAAGTTCCAGATTTTTTCTGGTGCTGTCGGTCACGACTTCTCCCAACAGCTCGGCAAATTTTGCAGCGTGCTCTGCTTCCTCATAGGCAGCTTTTTCATAGTACAGACCGATCTCCGGGTAACCTTCTCTGTGTGCAACTCTTGCCATCGCAAGGTACATACCGACTTCTGAGCACTCGCCTTCGAAGTTTGCTCTCAGATCTGCAATGATATCTTCACTTGCACCTTTGGCAATTCCTACAATGTGCTCTGCGGCCCATGAAAGATCACCTTCCTGCTTGGAAAATTTCGTAGAAGGGGCTTTGCAGACAGGACAAAACTCCGGCGGATTTTCTCCCTCGTGCACATATCCGCATACGTTACATACCCATTTCGCCATAATTAAAATCTCCTTTCGCTGTTCCTGTGAAAACTTTTGAAATATGAAATATGCTTACTTTGGTAGACTATTTTAGTATGCTTCTGATCTCTTATTTTATACTCTGAGAATTTTTAAATATGTTGGCCTGCAGAGCGATAGCAGCAAAAAAAGTCCCCGGATTTCCCGAGGACTTTTGAGTTTTTCAATTTTTAGATCAATGACTTTTAAGATTAGCCGAAGTATCTCTTGAGAAGACCAGCGAATGCTTTTCCGTGTCTTGCTTCGTCTTTTGCCATTTCATGAACTGTATCATGGATCGCATCAAGATCAGCAGCTTTTGCACGTTTTGCAAGGTCGAATTTACCAGCAGTAGCGCCGTTTTCTGCAGCAACTCTGAGCTCTAAGTTTTTCTTTGTGCTGTCTGTTACAACTTCGCCTAATAACTCAGCGAATTTTGCAGCGTGTTCTGCTTCTTCGTAAGCAGCTTTCTCATAGTATAAACCGATTTCCGGATAACCTTCTCTGTGAGCAACTCTTGCCATTGCAAGGTACATACCAACTTCTGAACATTCACCGTTGAAGTTGTCACGAAGACCTGCAATGATTTCTTCGGGAACATTTTCAGCTTTGCCAACACCAACAATATGCTCTGCTGCCCAGCTCATCTTTGCGCCGTCTTCGCGCTCTTTCATCTTAGCCTTGCAGATGGGGCATACATCAATGGGTTCATCGCTTTCATAACCGCATACGGGACAATAATACTTTTTCATAACTTTTTTCCTCCAAAAAATATAAATTTTATTTTTGCTTTTGACAATCGGGGCATATACCGTAATACATCAAAGAATGTGCCGTAACTGTTCCGTCAAAATTTTTGACAAGAGCGTTGATGTCGGCTTCTTCGTCAATCTCCAAATCAAGTACCCTTGCACAAGCGGTGCAAGTGAAGTGGTAGTGATTATGTGTGTGGCCGTCAAATCTGTCTCCGTCTTGAAACGGTATTCTCAAAACAAGCCCCTCGCTTTCAAGAAGCTTCAAGTTTCGATATACTGTTGCAAGACTGATTGTTGTGACAACCTTTCGCACCGACAAATACACATCTTCTGCCGTCGGGTGATCATACCTCGCTTGTAAGTCTGCCAGCACTGCTGTGCGCTGTTTACTGCTTTTTAGTGTTGACATAGGCTTACTCCATTCGTGTGCATTTGATAATGATTATCATTATCATGATTGTATTATAGCGATAAGCAAGAC
>CAZSTD010000134.1:0-6696 GCA_964609645.1 uncultured Blautia sp. | reverse complement strand
CAAACAATCAGGATAGTCGTGGAGCTTCTCCAAATATGGTCTAAGTTGACGCTCAATTTCTGCCCGTTCGATTTTGGATGCCTCGCACGGGGCTACAGCATGTCCCCCATCTTCCAAGATATCAGCCGCAAATTCGTAGAGAATCTTATCGAGCAGTTCCTCTGCAGACTCTACGACCCAGGTATCCCAATCGCCTGCGGTTCTGTGCTTGATATCAACGCTGATAAAAATGTAGCCAACCTTGTCAGACCACAGTAGATCAAAATAAGAGCACGTCTTAATGTAATCGCTAAACACGGATATGATCTGATCAATTGCTTCTTTCGTTTGGGGCTCATATATTTTCTTCATGGAACAACCTCCCGATAACACAGAAACTTCTTTAATAATTCCGGATTACGGCGTAAATTCACACGCACTTCGACCTGTTTCGGAGTCCTTCAGGCAGGCATAGTAAAAAGGCTTTATCCGCAGCTTGATCTCATCATATTTCGCTGTCGCATCGCCCCAGTCCTTGGGAATTTGGCGTTCTCCATACCAAAGGCCGGCCAAAGCACCTGCCACCGCAGCGGTCGTATCTGTATCATCGCCCAGATTAACTGCTTTCAGGACGCACACGGCGTACCCCTCCGTTGTGAGCAAACACCAAAGTGCTGCCTGCAGCGTATGCAGAACAAAGCCCGTACTTTCTATTTTGGACTCGTCCCATTGATCTATCTGCAACAGTGACTCGAACTCAGAATAGACCAACGCAAATTCCGGCTTACTCCGGTAGTACGCAAGAGCAGAAGCAATGCCGCCCATGACCGCATTACGGAGATTTCCACCGCAGGTCATCTGGAACACAACGGAACAGAATATACCGCAGGCCATCTGGCAGCGCACATGTGCGTGCGTGCATTTGGACGTGTTGTGGATGATCTCAGCAGCACGGTCATCAAGCTCCCAATTACCATACTGACCGACCAGATACAAAGCTGTCGGCATGATCCGCATGAGGGAGCCATTGCCGCATGTATTCTCTGCCAACTCCCCACATTCCAATGCCGGAGTTCTTTTCATATAACGGAATATCGCATGCTTTGTGGCGCCACCAACGTCAAACACTTCATCTCTGGCTGTATTGGAAGCATTCCAAAGCCAGTCAGCAAAACGCTCCATCTGATCTGCGTAGTCAATGCCGCAGTCGATGATGGAATCGATCGTGCAGAGCGTCATGCTGGTATCATCGGACCAGGTTCCAGGGAGTTGACCATGCACGCCGCCTCCGATCATATCGGTGATCGGTGCTTCCCGCAACTCTTCTCTGGTCATAAATTCACCCGGAACACCAAGCGCATCACCAACGACCGATCCAAGGATCGCACCTTCCAGCATCTGATAGTAGAACTTCATTTCCCCAAACATAGCAGCCTCCTAATGAGCTTTGCCCGCATTGAAATATTATGTGTTTAGTTTTGCTATCCTATGTTTGAATCGAAGGTACCCAACAGTCTCCTTGTTTATTAACCTCGTTGACCGCCCGTGGATAACAGCAGTAGAAGAAAAGACCGCCTTTCCGGTAATCCGTGCCTTTACGATATTCGCAGATCAGATTATGCCGACATTCCCGGCATTGGTTGTTATGCCAATTGTGTGTTTTCGGGCATATATACCAATCCCGTGGATTTCCCTTGATTCGGCTGCATTTCGGCTCATAGGGACGATGATCCCGCAGGAAAGCATCAAAACGTTTGCGCTTATTGAGGAGAATGTCTCGAAGCCCCTTCGTAGTGAAGAGGTCAGGCGCGAAGCCACCATCAATGTAAAATCGCCTGTAGTCAGCAAATCCATCATCTCCAGCAATTGCCCACTCTATCTTAATGAGCCAGTCGCAGTTGTCGTCATCGTCCTCTTCTGTGAGTTGTAGAACGATTGCAATATCAGTGGAGTATTGTGGCACAACCGTGGAAAGCACTCGATTGGGCCACTTCCAAATGAACTTATTATTATCATCTGGACTATCAGAAATATAATCATTCGCAAAGGTATCAATTTCGTCGAATACCCAAATCACCTTATAGCCGGCACCCTTATAGAACCTGTTGCGTTCATCAAACTCACCAGCAGAAATCGGACTGTGCTGGAACTCAATAATATATCTACCGATCAGGACATCAGCACGGTGGACCTCGCCACGGTGTTCTACGACGACCTCACGAGCATCTTCTGGAAAATGTTCCTGCCATGCTCGGTGCCACTCGGACATATCATAGTGCCAATCATCGACGCAAGTGTTTTGATGCGCAAAGTGCCATGCATTCACTTCACCTTGGCGAGGGATCACACTCCCACCACAAATGGGGCAGAAATACTCGCAATTCCTATTGGCATCTATTGCGTGAATGCGCTGTTTATCTGCAGTTAATGCAAATTCCAATGTGATCCCTCCTTCAGTTAGAAATGCTTATAAACACTTTTCTCCAGAGCGAAGATGCGATTACTTACTTCTCCGACCTGCATGTCCTGCAGCGTCTCTCGATAGATCTCCATCCGACTGTCAATCATGTCAATCTGCGAAAGCAGTTCGCTCTCAGCACAGATAGGCTTTACAGCAGCGCCGAACTCAGGCTCACCGTGGTGAGAGAGGATCAAGTGTTGCAGTAGCACGGACTTGTCCTCTGGCATACCGATCTCAGAAGCAAGCTTAGCCACTTCCTGAGCTCCCATGACCAGATGGCCAAGAAGCTGCCCTTTCACGGAATAATCCGTCACAAGACCAAGCTGAGAGAGGCTAAACTCCTGTTGCTTTCCGAAGTCATGCAGGAATGTGCCGGCAAGCAGCAAGCTACGATCCACGATGTCCCCGTACAGATTCGAGAGAAAGTCTGCAGTTTTCATCATGGTTCCCGTATGCATCAGCAGACCCGATATAAAACCATGATGAACACTCTTGGCTGCAGGGATGGCCTTCCATGCATCGTAATGCTTTTCCAGGAAAATCCGGCAAACCTTGCGGTAGTCCTCGTCTTCAATGGAAGCAATCATTTTTTCCAGCTCGGTCATTGCGGCATCCACATCGATCGGTGCCACAGGCACTAGCGAGGAAAGATCATACTGGTCGTTCTCGTTCGCCAAGCGAATGCGATCAACTGTAATCTGAAGTGTGCCACGATACTCAGACACAGTACCACGGATCTTGATTACTTTCCCCGCATCTGCAGAAGAAACAGGACCAGTGTAATCCCAAACCTTGAGTTCGAGTGCTCCACTTTTGTCAGAAAGTGTACCACTCAGAAAAGGCTTTCCATTGCCAGTCATTTTCGGCATGGCCGCCTTCAAGACATAAAACCCTTCGACTTCATCGCCAATCGTCATATCAGAAATAAGTTTGTTGTATTCCAATGTCTAAACCTCCTAAGCGCCTCCGCTATCCGGAACCAGTATAGCTATATCATACCACGGTATCACCAGTCCGTCATCCAGCTCCTGGTATCACGGCTTGCAGCGACCACAGGGAGAATAGCCCTGCGAGACAGCTTCATCACGTGTGCCATAGAAATCCTTTTTGTTGGACTCCTTCATGTCGTCCACGCTGGAGCAACTGGGATAGTGGAACTTCTTTGAGTTCGTGTTCAGAATGCTCTCATTTTCCGGTGTCCTCTCATTCTTCCAGAAGTTCTTCAATTTCTTCGATCTTTGCATCCAATTCATCGCAGCGTTCCTCCCACTCATCGTAGGCTTCACTGTCGATGTCATCAGGCTCCTCATCGTCCAGCTCGTCACGCTTATCGCGAAGTTCCTCGAGACGAGTCTCCAGTTCTTCACGATCCATCTCATCAAAATCGTCTTCTTCAACGGAAAACTCAACGCTCAACTTCTCATTCTCCAATTCGGACAGCATTCCGAGAATGGCTGTCATGCCAAGGGCGTGCTCGCCAAAACTAACCTCGCCATCGTGATTAAAATCGAAAAGTCCACCGCTCTTTTTCATAGTGCATTTCCCCTATTCTGCTTTTTTAGGTTCTGCGCAAAGCATAACAGGTCGCCTGTCCAAAAATACGGACAACACATCCCAGAAACAACAAAAAGCACAGAACTTCCATATGCAAGTCCTGCGCCCTGATCATAACCGGAAATACCTGTCGCTCTAAGCCTCGCCACCGCAAGGTTGACCAGTATCACGGACAATACTGGTCAATAGGGTGAGGCATATGGAACAAAAGATTCGTCGGGATCGCAATATGGGTGCGAATTTGCGTCGTCTGCGCGATCAACATGGCATTTCTCAAGAGAAATTATGTGTTGAACTCCAGCGGATGGGATGCGACATCGGACGCACCTCTTATGCTAAATACGAAGGCGGAGAATTGAATATTCGGGCGAGTGTCCTCATAGCACTGCGAAAGATTTACGGTTGTACCTATGATGACTTCTTTGCCGGCTTAGACGAATAATCGGGGCAGCACTGTTAGAAGTGCTACCCCGATTTTTACATTTTCAAAAGTAATTCACAGATATAGAAAAAGCCTCACACCAGCGTAATGCTGGTGTGAGGCTAAAAAATGAGCAATGTGCTTTACTATGTGACGCTCTCACCGTTGGTATAGTGATACAGAATATTCTTTATTGGTAAACTATCTCAGATTTTCTACCATGGCAGAGCAATAACATACAATATCACATGGATTGACAATCTGATATTTCTCAACAATATGCTTAAAATAGCTGTTGATTGTGTCTCGATTAATTACAGTAACACTTCGGTCAGATGGCAATAGTGCGCCACGTGCCTCAATCCACGGTTGTTCATTGTGGGTAATTTTGCTTAATACCGTTCCTGAATACATCCCGAATATATCAACAATGGCATCCAGAAAGCTGATTTCTTTGGTTGTGAGTTCAGAAAAATCAGTTCCTTCTTCCGGCAAGTTTTTTTCAATGGGATTATAACCAAAGTCCTTATATTTTGAGTATATATCCGGGTAAACGGGTCCGCGTGACCACGCCTGACAATCATCTAGGAATAGTGGTTCATTATATAGTGCATAAAAGAATGCTTGGGCAAAATAAAGAAGTTTTTGCAATGCCAGAGGAGTGATTTCAACCGCTTTGTCGAGCATATATCGTGTTACGAGTTCTATTTTCTTAGTGCCATATAATGCAGAAAGACGGTCAATAGCTGCACGACACTTTGAGTAAGCAACAGGAGTGATAAGATCCTTGTTTTCCTCAAGACGCTTTTCCATCGCCTTATATGAGGTCAGTACCTCAAGCAATTGAGCAGAATGTTCTTTGGAGGGAAGCTGACCGCCAATATATCGATTAATGGTAACCTCTCCGAAACCCATCACCTTAGCAAGAGGACCAGCGCCAATGTTATACTTCCTCAGGAGACAATTGATTTCTTCTATTGTGATCAGGTGTGCCGCTTTTCTATAGGCATCTTCGCGGGCGATAACATTCAAATCATTAATCTCCGGGACATACACTTCCTCGCCGCACTCACTGCAGTATGCTGTCTGCTCAACATAGCCAAAGAAAATCCCACGGATATCCATATTTACTCGCTGTGACTTTAGATAATATGTGTTTTTTTTATCGCAATTGATGCAGTAGACAATATTGTTTGTATTCATAGTATTCCTTCTCCTCATTTCACTTGCCACTTGCTGAATTACAGATCGTGCAAACCTTCTTCGTGAAATGATATTACAATCACAATGTCATATGTTGTTGATTCTCTGATATACATCTTCAAATATAACTTTGTTTGTGTGGGCTCCCCGAAAACAATTAACTCGATTTCTTTGAAGAACTTATAAACTTCAGCTGTTTTGTACCTGGGATTGTTATTCGACTCAATATTGTAGCAATCATCTGCAGTGAGGGATTTAAGGATTTCACATTTCGTTTGGTGCGTCAGTGAGAATTGCCTATCAAACGAAATATTCTTAGCAGTTCGTTCTATCTGAAAATCGCCAGTCTTCAATAGAGGCTTCATTTTTTTAATGAACGCCTCGGCTTTTTTATAATCTTCAGGGGATAGCGGGCAACTGATAGGAATCACCTCGATTGTCATTGTTCCCTTATTATAGTATGGTGATAAGAAAAAGTCAATATCTTATCACATGGCCGTGCTGTTCAAATTTGTAAGACTACAATACTTCTTATGCAGACATAGAAAAAGCCTCACACCAGCACAATGCTGATGTGAGGCTAAAATGATATTTCTCCCCAAATGGCTACGCAGAACTCTCTCGTCTATCATAGTGATACAGAACATCCTCGACGGTAAAGTCAGATTCATCTTCGCCATCATCACTATTGTACCAGAGCCATTTTATGGGGTAACATGCATAACGGCTCAACTCATAATCAACCAAATCCTTAAATCCGCCATTTGGCATTTTAGATGTTTTCCTGGTCTCAGGAAAACATTCATACCCTGATTTTACATTTTTAGCAAATAACAGTTGTAAGCTCTGTGAGGGTTGTGGCAATATCAATTTCCACACGCAACCGATCTGAAGTCCCCGTTCGCATGTGATACTGGATAAATTCTTCAATATCCTCGGCCAACACCTGATTATAGGTCTTCGTCACAAGCGCATCGGAAATTGTGGGTTCTGTCTTCATTAGCTCACATACCCGCTGATACCGGTCAACCTCATTTGAAAAGAAAGAGTTGTGCGCATGATTGATATTCCAATCATA
>CAZSTD010000133.1:0-6703 GCA_964609645.1 uncultured Blautia sp. | reverse complement strand
CAACGAGGTCTATAACCGGTTTGTGGAAAAGTATTACGCGCTGAACCGGCAGTATGGGAAAAATCAGTTCCTCGTGCCCTATCTCATGTCCAGCCACCCCGGCTCGACCATGAAGGAGGCGGTGGAGCTGGCCGAATACATCCGGGAAATGGGCTACAATCCGGAGCAGGTGCAGGATTTTTATCCCACCCCCTCCACCCTTTCCACCGTCATGTACTGCACGGGGCTTGACCCGCGCACCATGGACAGGGTGTATGTGCCTACCGACCCCCATGAAAAGGCCATGCAGCGGGCGCTGATCCAGTACCGTGACCCGAAAAACTATTATCTGGTGCGGGAGGCCCTGCTGGCCGCCCATCGGGAGGATCTGATCGGCTCCGGCCCCAAATGCCTGATCCGGGCGGTGCCGCCCAGACCCGGCAAACCCACCGCCCCACCACCCAAAGCGCCCCAGAAGGGGAGAAACCGCCCCACGGCTTCTTCCACGGGCCGGAAAAGCACCGCAAATTCCAACGGCCGGAAAAACGCCGTAGCACCCGCCCCGGCCAAAAAGCAAAAACGCCGCTGAGCGTCAATAAACGCCGCCCCCTGCAATGGGTGGACCGAGGCCATGACAAGGGGCGGCAGGGATGCCGCCCCTACGGTGTGTTGTCGAACATTGTGCGGGCGGGCCGATGTGCCTCAATCGGCCCCTACAGAGGGGTGCAAGAATAAACATGTCATTGCCCCCCAGTCCCGCACACGGGTAAAAAAGAAGTGTCATTGCGAACCAGTCCGCAGACTGGTGTGGCAATCCCCCTTGAGACACAACATCCCCCGGCTTTTCGACACACGATTCGGAAAGCCGGGGGATTTCTTCATCCACTTGAGAACTTATCTTGCCATAACAACAGCTTGTGGCGGACAATTGTTACATGTCCGATCCAACGTAATCAAACAGCTGGCCCTGATTCTGAATTTCTACGATCATTTCATCGTCCAGCATTTTTATGAGGGTCTGGGGTGGAACGCTGGCGTAGGCGTACAGCGGGTACTCCTCGTCCTGGCTGATGACTACACCATAGGTTTCCGCAATTCTGGCCCATTCATCCTTGCAATCCTGCGGGGCAGGTTTCACGGGGAACTCCAGCTTGATCTGCACCGGCAGCCTCTTGTCTGTGCAGTTTGCAAGGGCTTCCTTGGTGATCTTACAATATTCTGAATTCCAGCCTTTCCACAGCACGATCGCATATTCCTCCGGCCATTTCAGTGATGCGAGCTGCTCCTGTGTAACATAGATCTGCTGGTTCCGCTCATAGGTTTCCTGAACGCCCAAGGGCAGAATCACATCCTTATAAATCTCAGCTGCGGAAGCACCGGTCAACTCCGTCAGCTTGATTTCGTAGACCTGCTCCGCATCGGTGCCGTGCTTCAAAAAACCATACAGATACTCGCTTATATATACACGGCCCGGATGCTTGGCAAGCTCACTATCCCGATCATAGGCATCCAAATACTGATCCCACGGCAGGATATGGTACAATTCCTCCCACGCCGGGGGCGTAAAAGGCGGCAGGGCCGGTGTCGTGGCAGGAGGTGTGGTAGGTGCCGGTGTAGGCTTCGTATTGTTCATTTCGGGTGCGCCGGTCGTCAAATCGGGATTCGCCTGATAGCAGCCGCTCTGGGCGCAAAGCGCAATCAAAAGAAGTGCCAGAAGAACGCCGCATTTGATTTGTTTCCTTTTCATAAGTACACCGCCTTTCCAGATTTTAAAGTTTTTGCTTTCGGACAACGAAAACGCAAAGCAGGGCATTGCGCCTGTCATTATTATAGCGCAAATGTGCCTGTTTTCAAGTACTTTGGCGGTATTTTTTTGATTTTTTGCACACAACCGGGTGTCCGGAACGGGTGACAAGGGGCGTCAGGGATGCCGCCCCCTACGGTAAGAACCGGGGGCCGAGGCATTGTCACCTTCGGTGGCGCGGGTCATGTGGTACATAAAAACAACAGATGCGCGGGCTGCCGTTTTGGGGTGGCTCGCGCATCTGTTTTGGATTATTTGACTTTTCAGAGCTGCAACTCTATGCCGCCTTCCGGGCGGATGGACAGGACGTGGCAGGCACCCGGCCCGAGCACCGTGTCCACACCGGTGCGGAATTCTTCCAGCATGGCCAGCGGCACAAAGGCCTGCACCGTGCCGGCAAAGCCGCCGCCGTGTACCCGGCAGGCACCCTGCCCATGCAGCAGATGCTCGCACAGCGCCAGTGTCAGGGCCATGTCCTGATGGAGCGTGCTGCCGGAGGGGATCACGTTTTGCAGATACATCCAGGAGGAGCGGCCGCTTTCCCGAACCAGACGCAAAAACGCGGCGAAATCTCCCTGTTCCAGTGCCGCCACCTGCTCCGGTACCCGGGCGGTATCGGCATAGAAATGGATGGCCCGCAGCACGGCCCGGTCGCCGCATTGGCTGCGCAGCCGGGGCAGGGAAGCGAAGAACTCCGCTTCCGGAATCTGGGAGAGTACCTCCCGGCCAAACTGGGCACAGATCTGCCGCAGCTCGCCGGGAATGGCGGCATATTCGCCGGTCAGATCGGCGTGATCCGCACCGCAGTCGATGATGCAAAGCCCATGGCCGCAGGCGGCAAAATCAAAGTGGACAGGCCGGATTACCGGCGCGTCGGGATCGTAAAAATCAATGGTCACCAGATTGCCCACGGCGCTGGCCATCTGATCCATCAGGCCGCAGGGCTTTCCAAAATAGACATTTTCCGCATACTGGCCGATTTTGGCGATCTCCGGCGGGGTGGCCTGACCGCCGAAGAACATGCAGTTGATGATGGTTCCCAGCAGCACCTCAAAGGCGGCGGAGGAGCTCAGCCCGGAGCCGGGCAGCACGGTGGAGCGGCAGCAGGCATCAAAGCCCCGCACCCGGCATCCCAGCTGGGTGAACCGGGCCGCCACGCCCCGGATCAGGGCGGCGGTGGTGTTCTGCTCCTGGGGCACGGGCTCCAGCCGGTTCAGGTTGACCCGGCACAGGGGATAGCCGGCGGACAGAATCCGGATTTCATCCGTCCCATTTTCCCGGACAGCTGCCACCGTGTCCAGATTGACCGCGGCCGCCAGCACACGGCCACGCTGATGGTCGGTGTGGTTGCCGCCGATCTCCGTGCGGCCGGGGGCGGAAAAGTAGCGGTTCGGCAGCGTGCCGAAGGCGGCAGAAAAATCGGCATCGAGTGTCTGCCGGAGAGTAGGATCGATTCGCATAGGGGCCTCCTTATGTTGTCCCGGCAGCATCGGCACGGATGCTGTCCATGGTTTTTCCGATGGAATAGAAGAAAAGATTGTCCCGCGACGGATTGAGTTCGGACAGCAGGCCTCGTCTGGCATACACGGCATAGCTGCGGAACAGCACGGGCACCAGACGGCCGTCCTCCATCACCTTCTGATGGAGGGTGTAATAGTTACCCTCGTTGGCCAGCGCGTCCCAGCACAGGGTCAGCAGGGACGCATCGTCCATCCCGCCGTAGCTCAGGGCCCCCTTCGAGGAAAAGAAAGCGGAAAGATCCATATTGGGCGAGAGCTTGGTCTGCCCCAGATAAAGATCGTACTCGCCCTTTTTCAGCGCCGAGCGGTAGCTGCTGCCGCCAAGCTCCGACAGTTTCACGTTCAGCCCCTCCAGCCGCAGCTGGGCGGCAATGGCCCGGGCGGTGCGCACCCGCATGGTATCATCGCTGTTGACCAGCAGGGTGATGCTCCAGTCGGTCATACCGGCGCTTTCCACCGCACTGCGCAGGGTGCCTTCGGCATAGCCGTAGTGCCCGGCCAGCAGGGTGCTGTAATATGGCGATTTCGGGGAGGCCGGCAGCACCGCCGCACGGGCGAAGCCGCCGTAATACTGCTCCGTCAGAGCGTCCCGGTTGATGGCATGGGTCAGGGCAGCCCGGACCGCAGGGTTGGAGAAGACGATGCTCTCCGAATTGCAACCGAGATAGACAAAAATTCCGTTTTCACAGTCCCACAGCTCAAAATCGCAGCGGTAATCGGCGTAGGTATCGGAGCCGGGGTCGGCGCAGACCAGGGTGACATCCTCAAACTGGAACTGATCCCGGATCTGAGAGGGGGAGGTCGCCTGCCGCAGGGTGATGTTGGAGGCGGTGACGGACAGATTTGCCCGGCACCACCAGTTGTCCCGGCGGCACAGCCGCAGGCCGGAAAAGCCGGTGGCGTAATAGTATGGCCCCGTCCCCAGCGGCTGCGCTTCCTCCACCTGATCGGCCCGGACAATGGGCACATCCAGCAAAATCGGCAGATTTTCATAGGGTGTCGTGGTGGTAATGACCACGCCGCCGTCATCCGCGGCCAGAATGCTCTTGATCTGCCGGAACCGGCCGGAATAGACCGTCCCGGCCTTGGCCGCCAGCAGACTGCGCACCACATCCTCTGCCGTCAGTGTCGTGCCGTCCGAGAAGGTGGCTTTTTCCAGATAGAAGGTATGCACGGTCATATCCTTGTTGACCGAGTAGCCGCTGCACAGCACCGGCGTGGCCTGATAATCCGCGTCCACGCTGAACAGTCCCTGATACACCAGCGGGAACAGGGCCCGGTTGGTAAAATCCGTGGCCGTGTAGGGGTTCATGGATTTGTCCGGATAGTAGACCATGACCATCTCCTGCTCCCGCTCCGGATCGGTCTGGATGGGGAGAGCCGTGGTCGGCTGATACAGCGCGTCCCCCGTCGGGACATAAGCGCCGCCCGGGCCGGTGCATCCGGCCAGCAGCGCGCAGCACAGCGCAATGAGCGCCAGACGTTTCACCACAATCTTCCCTCGCTTCACTGCGTCTGTTTATCCTTTTGCATACAGCACTTTTTGTATTTCTTGCCGCTGCCGCAGGGGCATGGATCGTTGGGGCCGACCTTTTTCTCCTTGCGGACGGGCTGCTTTTTGACCTGCGCATTGACGGCCGCACCGGTGCCGGTCTCCTGGGCGACCCGCTGCCGCCGAACCTCCTGCGTCGGGCGCAGCTGCACCAGGAACATCCGGCGCACCGTTTCCTCCCGAATGGCACGGATCATGGCCTGGAACATTTCGTAGCCCTCTTCCTTATAGGCCACCACCGGGTCGTGCTGGCCGTAGGCCCGCAGGCCGATGCCCTGCTTCAGGTCGTCCATGGCATCGATGTTGTCCATCCAGTATTCGTCCACCACCCGGAGCATGACCACCCGCTCCAGCTCCCGCATGACGGCGGGGGTGTAGGCGGTTTCCTTGGCCTCATAGGTGTGCTGGGCAATGTCGAAAATGGTATCCGCCAGCTCCTGGGAAGTCTTGCCCAAAAGCTGGTTTTCCCGGGCTTTCAGGGTGCCCTTGGCGAAATAGATGCCCTCCATGGCAGCAGCCAGATTGGCAAGGCCGGTTTCCGTCACGGTGCCGCCGTCGGAAGACAGGGCCGTGGATACGGCCCCCTCCACCAGGGAGCGGAGCATGGCCATCATGTTCTCCCGCAGGTCCTCGCCGTCCAGCACCTTCTGGCGCTGGGCATAGATGACCTCCCGCTGGGTGTTCATGACGTTGTCGTATTCCAGCACGTTCTTTCTGGCCCGGAAGTTCCGGGATTCCACGCTCTTCTGGGCGTTTTCCACAGCACCCGAGAGAATTTTGGCATCGATGGGCATATCCTCTTCCAGACCCAAGGAATCCATCATGCCCGTGACCTTATCGGTGGCGAACAGCCGCATCAGGTCATCCTGAAGGCTCAGGTAGAACCGGCTCTCGCCGGGGTCACCCTGGCGGCCGGAGCGGCCACGAAGCTGGTTGTCAATACGCCGGGACTCGTGGCGCTCGGTGCCGATGATGAAAAGGCCACCGGCGGCACGGACCTTGTCCGCCTCGTCCTGGATTTCCTCCCGGTGCTGTTTCAGCAGCTCCTCATACTTTGCCCGGACGGCCAGAATTTCCGGGTCCGTGGTCTCGGCGTAGGAGTCGGCCTCCACCAGCAGCTCCTCGGGAAGGTCCATTTTGGCCAGGTCTGCCTTGGCCATGAAGTCGGCATTGCCGCCCAGCATGATATCCGTGCCACGGCCTGCCATGTTGGTGGCAATGGTGACGGCCCCAAACTGACCGGCCTGCGCCACGATCTGGGCTTCCTGCTCGTGGTATTTGGCGTTGAGCACATGGTGGGGGATACCTTCCCGCTTGAGCAGCTTGCTCAGCACCTCGCTCTTTTCGATGGAAACGGTGCCGACCAGCACCGGCTGGCCCTTCTCATGGCACTGCCGCACCTGCTGCACGATGGCACGGAACTTGCCGGCCTCGGTTTTGTAGACCACATCGCTGTGATCGATCCGGGCCACAGGCCGGTTGGTGGGAATTTCCACCACATCCAGATTGTAAATGGCGGCAAACTCCTCCTCTTCCGTCAGAGCCGTGCCGGTCATGCCGGAGAGCTTGCTGTAGAGCCGGAAGAAGTTCTGGAAGGTGATGGTCGCCAGTGTTTTGCTTTCTCCGGCAACGGTGACACCCTCTTTGGCCTCGATGGCCTGATGCAGGCCCTCGTTATAGCGGCGGCCATACATCAGACGGCCGGTGAACTCGTCAACGATGATCACTTCGCCATTTTTGACCACATAAGCCACATCGCGCATCATGACGCCATGGGCCTTGATAGCCTGATTGATATGATGGGACAGGGTAGCGTTCTCGGGATCCGACAGATTTTCAATGTTAAAG
>CAZSTD010000132.1:0-6737 GCA_964609645.1 uncultured Blautia sp. | reverse complement strand
TTCGCTCGGTGGCGGAAATTAGCGCGTGCCCTCACGACGAAAGCCTCGCAAAAGTCACTTCGCACCTATTTTTTGCCTGCTGCTGTATATTCAACCTGTATATTCAACGTTAAAAGCATTAAGTATTGACTGAACTCCCACGGCTAAAGCATGTTTGATTCCGCATTCTATGTTACACAAAAAGCGGTGTGGAATAGTAACGGTCGCCTGAATCTGGAAGGAGTGCTACGATCGTTTTTCCTTTATTTTCTGGTCGTTTCGCCTGCTCGATCGCTGCGTAGAGTGCTGCACCAGAGGAAATTCCTACAAGAATTCCTTCTTTCTTGGCGATCAGCTTGCCTATTGTAAAGGCATCCTCATTCTCGATCGGCATGATCTCGTCGTATACGCTTGTGTTCAATGCTTTCGGAACGAATCCTGCGCCGATTCCCTGGATCTTATGCGGACCGCTCTTTCCCTGAGAAAGTACAGGAGAAGTTGCTGGTTCTACCGCTACAACTTTTATATTTGGATTCTGGGATTTGAGATATTCTCCAACACCTGTGATCGTTCCACCTGTGCCGACACCTGCCACAAAGATATCCACATTTCCTTCTGTATCTTCCCAGATCTCTGGTCCTGTTGTTTTTCTATGGATCTCCGGATTGGCTGGATTTTCAAACTGGCCCGGGATAAAACTATTTTCATACTCTGCTGCCAGTTCATTGGCTTTGGCGATCGCACCGTTCATTCCCTTTGAGCCATCTGTAAGTACGATCTCTGCTCCGTACGCTTTCAGGATATTTCTTCTCTCTACACTCATGGTCTCAGGCATCGTCAGGATCACTCGGTATCCCTTAGTCGCTGCGATGGATGCAAGTCCAATTCCTGTGTTTCCTGATGTCGGCTCAATGATCACTGAGCCAGGCTTCAGTGTGCCTTTTGCTTCTGCGTCTTCGATCATGTTCAGCGCAATACGGTCTTTCGCACTTCCTGCCGGATTGAAATATTCCAATTTTACAAGCACTTTTGCTTCCAGTCCCAACTCTTTTTCAATATTTCTGACTTCAAGTAAAGGTGTATTTCCGATCAGTTCTGCTGCACTTTTATAAATTTTTGCCATGAGTCCGCCTCCTATTTCATAGTAAGTTTGTATGAATTATATGTTATATACATCATATTCCATCTTGCCTGCCTTGTCAAGAAGATTTGGAACACATTTTTATTTCATGCACACAGATCATTAGATCATGTAATCATTTCCCATCTGTTCATACCAGTCTTTCAAATCCTGCAAGGTTACCTTATCAAGGACACCTTCGATCGCTTCATCCAGCATCTTCCACAGACGCAGCGTCACGCATTCTCCGGATCTGGTGCATAAATTCGGTTCATCTTCCAGACATGCCACCGGCTTCATGCTTCCTTCGGTCAGTCGCAGGATCATCCCAACAGTATAAGTTTTCGGTTCTTTTGCCAGCATATATCCGCCCTGCGCACCGCGCAAGCTTTTTACATATCCAGCTTTTTTCAAAGATGAAATGATCTGTTCCAGATATTTCTCAGAAATCCCCTGTCGTGTCGCAATATCCTTGATCTTTACAAGTTCTCCTGTATTATTCACCGCAAGATCCAACATAAGCCTCAGTGCATATCTTCCCTTTGTAGAAATCTGCATTTCGTAAAAACCTCCTAAATCATCACAGGAAATCCGTCTGTCTGTAAAATTTTCCGCCTACGGCAGATTATTTTCCATCAGAAGATGTTCCTATAAATATATCTTTTATTTTTGTCCGCTATAAAGCAGCCCTTTTCATTATATAGTATTCCTAGTTATTTAGTCAAGTATACACGCATGTTTCAAACAGAAAACAAGCCCTCGAAGTCAATACTTCGGGGCTTGCGATTTAAATTATGAACATCCTGGAGCGTTTTATTTCTCATTTTCCTCAAAATGTCTCACCTGCATATCCTCTCCGATACTGTCGATATCCAGAAATTCTTTACTGTCAACGGGCAGATGATTCTTCTCGAGTCGTTTTCGAGCATCATTTCCCACGATCGTGTAGATACACGCAAGTGTCGGTGCACCAAGCACCATACCAGCCACGCCAAACAAACCGCCGCCGATCAAGATCGCAAGCAAGATCCACATACTGGATAAGTTCAAACTCTCGCCTAAGATCAATGGTCCGATCACATTTCCATCTAACTGCTGCAAAACCAGAACAAAGATCGCAAAGATCAGTCCCTGTTTTGGCTCCGTGACCAAAAGCAGAAAGATACTTGGGATCGCTCCGATGAACGGTCCGAAATAAGGAATGACATTAGTAACTCCCACAATGATGCTGATCAGTACCGCATACTCAAATCCAACGACTAACATAAAAATGTAGCATAAAACACCGATGATAAAGGAATCCACGATCTTTCCATTGATAAATCCACCGAAAACACGGTCTACATGACGCACTCCGTAGATCAGTCGATTGGCATGATCTCTTTTCAGATAAGAGTAGCTTAATTTTTTCGCATAGGAGATCAGATTCTCCTTTTCAAACAACACATAGATTGAAATGATGATCGCCAGCACAATATTTAAGATCGATTTGATACCGCCAATGATCCCGAAGGTGATCCCTTTTACGATCTTATCCACATTTGGAATGATGACAGTGTTCACATAGTCTGAGATCTGTGTATAGGAATTATCCAGAATACTCAGTACATACGAGCTCACTTCATTATTATCCTCCAGAAGATTTAACGTCCATTCTTCGATCTCCGTATAATAACTCGGAAAATCTCCGATGATCTTTAAGATCGAGTCATAAATTTGCGGAATCACCACACAAAGCCCGCCAGCTACCAGCACCAGAAAAATCCCCATCGTCGCGATCACGCCGAGTGCTCTGGACAGCCTTTTCTTCCCATTTTTACGTTTTTTCTTTTCATAAATCTTCTCAGATAACGGCATAAAAAGAAATTTTTCTGATTTTTTTAAGATTGGATTTAACAGATACGCAAGGATAAATCCCCATGTGATCGGAAGCATCGTGCTCTTTATCGTGTTTCCAATCTGTGAATATCTGGATCCTTCTTTCAGCAGATCATTGAACAGCAATGAGATGAGGATCACGCCCAGCACCATCAATGCGATCATGATATGCTTTCTTTCTACTTTCCATTTTTTCATTAAATTTGTTTACTCCTTTTCACCCAGCTTTCTCAAAACCTGGTCATTGTGATCATTTTCGTTTTTTCTTACTATTCTTATGCTTTCTTGTACTCTTTTTAGTATCCTGTTTCACCTCCGGTATCTTCTCACTTTTTTCATCCTTCTGCTGTGTATTTTCTTTTTCCTCACCCTTTTTATCAGTTCTTCCGTTATCGATCCACCAGCCCCATACACCGGCCGCCAACACTACTACACATAAAACACCTATAAAAATATTTTGAGCCATAACATTCTCCTTTAATCTCCATCTTGTATTCTTTTGGAACTAAATTTTGTTTGCAGGATCTTGTTAGACTTTCTTTTTTCCATCGGATCTATGAATATAATCTGCGAGCAGTTCTTCCTGACTATCATATATCAGCGAAGTTTCTTCAGACTTTCCATAAGACTTTCCCCCATTTAGGGAAAAAAGAGCAGGACAAAGAAAAGAAAGAAGCAGTTTTGCGTCTCTCTTTTGATCAGAATATTTCAACACACACGGCTTACGACCGATATCTTGGTGTATCCCAAGCATTTCGCCTGTGCATCCCGTCACCGTCGCAATGTTCCCATCATTTTCATACAAAATGCTGGTATGCTCCGTTTGCGCAGATGCACGTACAAAAACAGAGTCCCTATTTCCCTCATCCATGTGGATTCCTGAAATAAAGACAAACAAAACAAGACATATACATAATACTCTCATTCTCGTGTTTCGTACCCAGCTCATCTTTCGTGCCATCCTAAATCTATAATTATGGATATGGTATCATATCCCCAAAGTATTGTAAAGATGGCAAAAACAACGCCGGGAAAGTCATCTTCTTCCCCGGCGCATCTTAGCGATCATAATTCTTCATCTACATATCTCTGAATATTGGAAGCATTGACATATTTCGTCATCTGCTCTCCATTTGTGATCACCAGTGTCGGTGCCTGCATGATCCCAAACTGTCTTGCCAGTTCCGGATTTTCTTCCGCATCAATGATCTCCAGTTCTTCCCCTTCCAGCATCTTCTTTGCCATCCTGCAGTTCGGGCAGGTGCTGGTGGTAAAAAGATATTTATGTGATTCCACTGGCTCGATCTTGACATCGTCCTTAGTCATCGTCACCATACTGGTGTGTACCGGTTGCATCTTCTTGATGTCAGAATTCATTACATCGTACAGTTTACGATTCTTATACTCCTGTGCCTTTCCATCGTTCCAGTTCTGGACCGGGCGGTAGTAACCAGTGATACGGCTGTACACTTCCGCTTTTGCTCCACATTTTGGACAGTTGAAGTGCTCGCCGCTGATATATCCATGTTCCTTGCACACGGAATATGTAGGAGAGATCGTATAATACGGCAGTTTATAATTCTCCGCGATCTTACGCACCAGTGCAGCTGCCGCTTTCCAATCCGGAAGTTTCTCCCCGATAAATGCGTGGAACACAGTACCTGAAGTATATAATGTCTGCAGATCATCCTGAATGTCCAGTGCATCAAAAATATCCGTCGTATACTCTACCGGAAGATGTGAACTGTTTGTATAGTAAGGCGTATCTCCCTTCTTTCCTGCTGTGCGGATATCCGGCCAACGTTTTCTGTCATGTTTCGCAAGACGGTAGGAAGTGGACTCTGCCGGAGTCGCCTCCAGATTAAAGAGCTCTCCTTCATATTTTTCCTGATAATCTGAAAGACGCTCCCTCATATGCTCCAGTACATCCTTAGTAAACTTCTGTGTCTGCTCGTCTGACATATCTCCGCCTAACCAGCGCGCGTTCAGTCCAACCTCGTTCATTCCCACCAGACCGATGGTTGAAAAATGATTACTAAAGCTTCCCAGGTATCTCTTCGTATACGGATACAAACCTTCATCCAAAAGTTTGCTGATGATCTCACGCTTGATATGTAAAGAACGTGCTGAAATATCCATCAGGCGATCCAGACGGCTGTAAAATTCCTCCGGTGTTTTGGAAAGATAAGCAATACGCGGCATGTTGATCGTCACCACACCCACAGATCCTGTGCTCTCCCCAGAACCAAAGAAACCACCGCTCTTTTTGCGAAGTTCTCTCAGATCCAGGCGAAGACGGCAACACATACTACGGATGTCGCTCGGTTTCATATCGCTGTTGATATAATTGGAAAAATACGGTGTTCCGTATTTGGATGTCATCTCAAAGAGAAGTCGATTGTTCTCTGTGTCAGACCAATCAAATTCTTTCGTGATAGAATATGTCGGGATCGGATACTGGAATCCTCTGCCATTGGCATCTCCTTCGATCATCGTCTCGATAAACGCCTTATTGATCATATCCATCTCTTTTTTGCAATCTTTATATTTAAAATCCATAGTTCGGCCGCCGACGATCGCCGGAAGCTCTGCCAGATCATCCGGAACTGTCCAGTCCAGAGTAATATTGGAAAACGGTGCCTGTGTTCCCCATCTGCTCGGCGTATTCACTCCGTAGATAAAGGATTCGATGCACTTCTTCACTTCCGGATAGCTCAGATCATCTGCCTTTACAAAAGGAGCCAGATAGGTGTCAAAAGAAGAAAATGCCTGTGCTCCTGCCCATTCATTCTGCATGATCCCAAGGAAATTCACCATCTGATTACACAGAACGCTCAGATGCTTCGCTGGGGATGAGGTGATCTTTCCCTCAATTCCGCCCAGACCTTCCTGGATCAATTGCTTCAAAGACCATCCCGCACAGTATCCAGTCAGCATAGAAAGATCATGGATATGGATATCTGCACTTCTGTGCGCCTCTGCGATCTCATTGTCATATATCTCTGAAAGCCAGTAATTGGCAGTAACTGCACCGGAATTGCTCAAGATCAGTCCACCAACGGAATACGTCACTGTTGAATTTTCTTTTACGCGCCAGTCCTCCACCTTCACATAGCTGTTCACGATCTCTTTATAGTCAAGGATCGTAGATTTCATATTGCGCACTTTTTCCCTCTGTTTCCGATACAGGATATACGCCTTCGCAACATCTGAATATCCAGCCTGGATCAGTACATTTTCCACACTATCCTGGATCTCTTCCACTGTAATCTTTCCATCCTGGATCTTATTCTGGAAATCCGAAGTCACACGCAGCCCCAGAAGATCGATCATATCGTCACTGTAATTTTTCTCTTTCGCATCGAACGCCTTATGAATGGCTGCTGTGATCTTGCCAATCTTAAAGTCATCGATCTGTCCATCTCGTTTCACTACCTGAAACATATACCATGCCTCCCACGTTATCTTTTTTCGTTTATCACTGCCCTTTTTCTGTGTTTATTTTCTTCCGCGTCATACAGTTCCTCCCAGCAGTGATCTTACTCTTTTTGTCAAACGCTGTACGTCTATTGTAGCAGAGACTCTCTTTACCGTCAACATGAAAAAACACCATATCTTGTGTCCATACCACTACATTGGACACTATATGGTGTTTTATCACATATTTACTCGAATCTCACAATACAAATATTTTATATAATTTTCCGTTGGATGTCAAGCCTCTCTCCACGCATTTCCCGAACATATATTCTTGTCACAA
>CAZSTD010000131.1:0-6765 GCA_964609645.1 uncultured Blautia sp. | reverse complement strand
GAGGATTGTTGGAAGATGTTTCAAGTGTGAGGATTGCTGGAAGACGTTTCGAGTGCGAGGAGTGCTAGAAGATCAGAAAGTTGAAATGAGTAACGGCAGATAAGAAAGGAGTTTCTACCATATTATGAGTAACGTAAAACGCGTCTATGTAGAAAAGAAACCGGCCTTCGCTGTACAGGCAAAGGAATTAAAACATGAGATCAGCAGCTATCTGGGAATTAAATCTGTGACAGCTGTACGTGTGCTGATCCGTTATGATGTAGAGAATATTTCTGAAGAAGTTTTTAATAGAGCATGCAAAGCAGTTTTTGCAGAACCACCTGTAGATGATCTGTATCTGGAGAAATTTGAGGCAGCAGAGGGATGTCGTGTCTTCTCTGTAGAATATCTTCCGGGACAGTTTGACCAGAGAGCGGATTCCGCTGTTCAGTGTGTACAGTTCTTAGATGAGAATGCTGAGCCGATCATCCGTTCCGCAACTACCTATGTGATTGAGGGTGAGATCACAGACGAGGAGTTTGATGCGATCAAACATCACTGCATCAACCCTGTGGATTCCCGTGAGACTGGTATTGAGAAACCGGAGACACTGGTGACTGTGTTCCCAGAACCAGAAGATGTAAAAGTGTTTGATGGATTCAAGGAAATGTCTGAAGATCAGTTAAAAGAGTTGTATGCTTCTTTAAATCTTGCTATGACATTTAAAGATTTCCAGCATATCCAGAATTATTTTAACGGAGAAGAAAAACGTGATCCGTCTATGACAGAGATCCGTGTGCTTGATACTTATTGGTCTGATCACTGCCGTCACACGACCTTCTCCACAGAATTGACAGATGTGAAATTTGACGAGGGTGACTATAAAGCGCCGATCGTAGAGACTTATAACAAATATTTGGCTGACAGAGAAGAACTTTATAAAGGACGCAAGGATAAATTTGTTTGTCTGATGGATCTGGCTCTGATGGCAATGAAAAAACTTAAAGCAGAAGGCAAACTTGCAGATCAGGAAGAATCTGACGAGATCAATGCCTGCAGTATCGTTGTTCCAGTAGATGTAGATGGCAAAGAGGAAGAATGGCTGATCAACTTTAAAAATGAGACACACAATCATCCGACAGAGATCGAGCCGTTCGGTGGAGCTGCTACATGTCTTGGCGGTGCGATCCGTGACCCGCTTTCTGGACGTACTTATGTATATCAGGCGATGCGCGTGACAGGTGCGGCAGATCCGACTGTTTCTGTGAAAGAGACTCTCAAAGGAAAACTTCCGCAGAAGAAATTAGTAAGAAGTGCTGCGCATGGATATAGTTCCTACGGTAACCAGATCGGTCTGGCTACTGGCTATGTAAAAGAAATCTATCATCCGGACTATGTTGCAAAACGTATGGAGATCGGTGCAGTCATGGGTGCAGCTCCGAGACGTGCAGTCATCCGTGAGAATTCTGATCCAGGAGATATCATCATCCTTCTTGGCGGACGTACTGGACGTGACGGTATCGGTGGTGCGACTGGTTCTTCCAAAGTACATACAGAGGCTTCCATCGAAGTGTGCGGAGCAGAAGTTCAGAAGGGTAATGCGCCGACTGAGCGTAAGATCCAGCGTATGTTCAGAAGAGAAGAAGTCAGCTATATCATTAAGAAATGTAATGACTTTGGTGCAGGCGGTGTTTCCGTTGCGATCGGTGAGCTGGCAGCAGGTCTTAGAGTAGACCTTGACAAAGTTCCGAAAAAATATGCAGGTCTTGATGGAACAGAGATCGCGATCTCTGAATCCCAGGAGCGTATGGCTGTAGTAGTTGATCCGAAAGATGTAGATACTTTCCTGAAATATGCAAATGAAGAAAACTTAGAGGCGATCCCAGTTGCTGTGGTAACAGAAGATCCTCGTCTGGTACTTGTATGGAGAGGCAAAGAGATCGTAAATATCTCCCGCGCATTCCTTGATACTAACGGTGCACATCAGGAGACAACCGTAGAAGTGGAGATCCCGAGCAAAGAAGGAAATCTCTTTAATGAGCGTCCGGATGTTGCGGATGTGAAAGCGAAATGGATGGAAACTCTGGCTGACTTAAACGTTTGTTCCCAGAAAGGTCTTGTAGAAATGTTCGATGGTTCCATCGGTGCGGGCAGTGTGTTTATGCCATACGGTGGTAAATATCAGCTTACAGAGACACAGTCTATGGTTGCCAAGGTTCCGGTTCAGAACGGAAAGACAAATACCGTTACTATGATGAGCTACGGTTTTGACCCATATTTATCTTCCTGGAGCCCATACCATGGAGCTGCTTATGCAGTGACAGAATCTGTGGCAAGGATCGTGGCTACAGGTGGTGACTATAAGAAGATCCGCTTTACTTTCCAGGAATACTTCCGTCGTATGACGGAAGATCCAAAGAGATGGAGCCAGCCGTTTGCAGCACTTCTGGGTGCTTATGCAGCACAGATGGGATTCGGCCTTCCGTCTATCGGTGGTAAAGACAGTATGTCCGGTACGTTCAATGAGATCGATGTACCGCCGACACTGGTATCTTTCGCAGTGGATGTAGCGAAGATCCAGGATGTCATCACACCAGAGCTGAAATGCGCAGGAAACAAACTGGTATGGTTGCGTGCGCCGAAAGATCAGTACGATCTGCCAGATTATGCAGGTATTATGGATCAGTATGAAAAACTTCACAAGGATATGCAGGCTGGCAAAGTGGTTTCTGCATATGCACTTGACCGTCATGGTATCGCGGCAGCAGTTGCGAAGATGGCGTTTGGTAACGGCATGGGCGTGAAGATTGAGCATAATGTAGATCCGAGAGATTTCTTTGCACCAGGATTTGGCGATATCATCATGGAAGTTCCGGCTGATAAGGTTGGAGAGCTTTCCATTACTTATACAGTGATCGGTGAAGTGACAAATGACAGCAGATTCTCTTATGGAAACACTGTGATCACTCTGGAAGAAGCACAGAACGCTTGGAAAGGAACTCTGGAAAAAGTATTCAAGACAACTTCTGGAGAAACTGGCAGCTCCGCTTGTGTTCTGGAAGACAAAGAAACAGAAGCAGGAACGATCAAAGATGGATTATTCCAGGCAAAGAATGTCTATGTATGCAAGAATAAGATTGCAAAACCTCGCGTATTTATTCCGGTATTCCCTGGAACAAACTGCGAATATGACAGCACTCGCGCATTTGAGCGTGCCGGAGCGCAGGTGGATGTAAAAGTATTTAAGAACCTGACTGCAGAAGATATCCATGATTCTGTAGAGTTGTTTGAGAAATCGATCGACCAGGCACAGATCATCATGTTCCCAGGCGGATTCTCTGCAGGTGATGAACCGGATGGTTCTGCGAAATTCTTTGCAACTGCATTCCAGAATGCGAAGATCAAAGAAGCAGTTATGAAGCTGATCAATGAAAGAGATGGTCTTGCACTTGGTATCTGCAATGGTTTCCAGGCCCTGATCAAACTTGGACTTGTACCGTACGGTGAGATCTGCGGACAGAAAGAGGATTCTCCGACACTGACATTCAATACGATCGGTCGTCATATCTCTAAGATGGTCTATACAAAAGTAGTGAGCAACAAATCTCCATGGCTGCAGAAAGCACAGCTTGGCGGCGTTTACTGTAACCCAGCTTCTCATGGAGAGGGACGTTTCGTGGCAAACGATGAATGGCTGGCAAAACTTTTTGCAAATGGTCAGGTTGCAACTCAGTATGTGACTACAGACGGTGCATTCAGTGCAGATGAAGAATGGAATGTAAATGGTTCTTACATGAACATTGAAGGTATCACAAGCCCGGATGGACGTATCCTTGGTAAGATGGCACACAGCGAACGTCGTGATGACGGTGTTGCGATCAATATCTACGGAGAACAGGATATCCAGATCTTTGAATCCGGTGTAGAATATTTCAAATAAATAAAGCCTTTGACCGAAGGCGATGATGGCTGGTTTTCCCTGAAATACGGGAAGACCAGTCTTTTTTTGCGAGATTTTGTACTAGGAAATGGGATTTTATAGTTATAAGTTTAAACTATAACTGGTATTAGGTTTTATGAATTGGCACAATATCTAAAATAATGGTATAGTAACAACAGCTTAAAAAAGGCGGGGGAAAGATAGAAACATGTCAGGAATAGTAATTGAAAAAGTGCGGAAGTCTTTTGACACCAAAGACGGTGTGGTGGAAGCACTTAAAGACGTAAACCTGTCGATCGAGTCAGGTGATATTTATGGGATCATCGGAATGTCCGGTGCAGGAAAGAGTACGTTGGTGCGATGTATGAACTTTTTGGAAGTTCCTACAGAGGGCCGGGTATTGATAGATGGGAAATCATTAGGAGATTTCTCTGAGAAGGAATTAAGAAAACAGAGATCAGAGATCGGAATGATCTTTCAGCATTTCAACCTTCTGATGCAGAAGTCCGTGATCGAGAATGTCTGTTTTCCACTTTATATCAAAGGTAAGAAAAAAGCGGAAGCCAGAAAAAGAGCGGCAGAGCTGCTGGAGATCGTTGGCTTGGGTGATAGACAGAATGCATATCCGGCACAGCTTTCCGGAGGTCAGAAGCAGAGAGTGGCGATCGCAAGAGCGCTTGCATCTGATCCAAAGATCCTTCTTTGTGATGAGGCGACCAGTGCACTTGACCCTCAGACAACTTCTTCTATTCTGGAACTGCTCAAAGAGATCAATCAGCAGTTCGGGATCACGATCGTGATCATCACACACCAGATGTCGGTGGTTCGTGAGATCTGTACACATGTAGCGATCATGTATCAGGGGGAAGTGGTAGAAAAAGGTCTTGTATCTGATATTTTTGCAAATCCGCAGTCGGATGTGGCGAAGGAATTGATCCGCAAGGATTCAGGTTCTGATATCGAACAGGAAGCAGGAAGTGCACAGGCAGAGATCAAGAGCGGTGAGAAGGTAAGGATCGTATTTTCAGAGAATTCTGCTTTTGAGCCAGTCATTGCCAACCTGATATTGACGTTTAAAGAGCCAGTCAATATCTTAAAAGCGGATACGAAGAATGTAGGCGGTGTGGCGAAAGGCGAGATGATCCTGGAGTTTATGCCGGAAAGTAAAAATACGGAGCAGATGAAGCAATATCTGACAGACAGAGGACTGACGATCGGGGAGGTGACAGATTATGTGGGATAACGATACTATCATGATGATCGTGCAGGGCGTAGGAGAAACCCTTTATATGACGCTCCTTTCCACGATCTTGGGATATCTGTTCGGCCTTCCGATGGGTGTGCTTTTGGCAATCTCTGATAAAGAAGGTTTGAAACCAAATGCGATGCTTTATAAGATTTTGGATGCGATTGCAAATATTGTGAGAAGTATCCCGTTTTTGATCTTACTGATCTTACTGATCCCGTTTACAAGGACGGTAGTTGGAAAGAGCTATGGCTCTACAGCGACAGTTGTGCCGCTGGTTGTGGCAGCGATCCCGTTTATCGCGAGAATGGTAGAATCTTCTCTCAAAGAGGTGGATGCGGGCGTGATCGAGGCGGCCAGAGCGATGGGTGCGAGCAATCTCCGTATCATTGTGAAAGTTCTTCTGGTTGAGGCAAGGATATCTCTCCTCACAGGCGGAACGATCGCGATCGGAACGATCCTTGGATATTCTGCAATGTCCGGTGCAGTCGGAGGCGGAGGTCTTGGTGACATCGCGATCCGATATGGATATTATAGATATCAGTCAGATATTATGATCGTGACAGTAGTTCTTCTGGTTGTGCTGGTACAGATCTTCCAGTCTGTGGGAATGGCGATCGCGAACAGGATCGACAGAAGAAAATAAAAAAGCGGTAGAAGAACAGAATAAGAAAAATTTAGTTTATTAAGAAGATAGCAATATAAGAAAAATAATAATTTAAGAAAATAATAATTAAGAAATTTATTTTAGGAGGAAGATTATTATGAAAAGATTAGCGGCAGCAGTTTTAGCAGGAGTATTTGTGGTAAGCTCTTTGGGCAGTGTGAGTGTGTTTGCAGCGGACGATAAAACCATTACCGTGGCAGCATCCGCAACACCTCATGCAGAGATCCTTGAGGAGGCGAAACCGCTTCTGGAAGAACAGGGATATGACCTGGAGATCACCGTGTTTGATGACTATGTGAGACCGAATGAAGTAGTTGAGAGTGATGAATTTGATGGAAACTACTTCCAGCACATTCCATACTTAGATCAGTTCAATGAAGAAAAAGGAACTCATCTGGTAAATGCAGGTGGTATCCACTATGAACCATTTGGAATCTATCCTGGAACAAAAGACAGCTTAGATGATCTGGAAGATGGCGATTCTATCGCAGTCCCGAATGATACCACGAATGAAGCGAGAGCACTGCTTCTTTTACAGGATAACGGCATTATCACATTAAAAGAGGGTGCTGGTTTAAGTGCAACAGTGAAAGATATTGAAGAAAATCCTTATAATGTAGAGATCGTAGAGTTAGAGGCTGCACAGGTGGCACGTGTTACAGGTGAGACAGCATTCGTAGTATTAAATGGAAACTATGCACTGCAGGCAGGATTCTCTGTTGGAAAAGATGCCCTTTCCTATGAAAAGTCTGATTCTGAGGCAGCGAAAACATATGTGAATGTGATCGCAGTGAAAGAAGGAAACGAAAGCAGCGAAAAGATCACAGCTCTGGTAGACGTATTAAAATCAGACGAGATCAAAGCATTTATCAATGAAAAATATGACGGTGCGGTAATTCCTTTTGAGGAAGCAGAAGCGACAGAGGATGAAGC
>CAZSTD010000130.1:0-6823 GCA_964609645.1 uncultured Blautia sp. | reverse complement strand
AAATATCATTCAGGAAATGCTGATCAAAAACAAACCTCTGACAGAAAAATAATTTCCAAGAATAATCAGATCACAGGCAACCGCCGGAAGGATCACAGCGATCCCTCCGGCGGTTTTTATGATCATACTTAAAATTTCCACTGGATCTGGATCGAGCCCGGCAGAACCTTCAAGATGGTGATCATCCTGTCCACGGTAAAGCGTTTCTCCTCAAAACCGATCTGCTCCCAGAGACTGATATTAGATACCACACGCTCCATCTGTTCCGGTGTCGTGTGATTTTCCGCCAGGACGATCATCTGCTTCAGCTTCTCCTGCCTCTGATGATCTAGTTGCTCCACTCTCTGATCGATATAATTCGTCAGCACACTACCTGCGCCAGCCAGCGAATCCACCAAAACCGCAATCTCATTTTCAATCTCATCGATATCCTTATAGATCCTATGTACTTCTGGATTTTCATTCAGCTTTGTATATCCAACTGGTTTTTGGGTCTCCCTTATCTTCCTTACCATCTCCTGATATACATATCTTTCCACATCCTCCGTGTAAACCTTCCCGCATCCTGGACATGCCTTATTGTTCAAGCGCTTCGTACATCTAAGATACTGTTTACCGGACTGTATCTTGATACTCATAAGTGCATACCCACAGTGTCCACACTTGACCTTACCCGCAAGCCAGGTATTCACCGCTTTTCGATTCGCCTGGATCGTCTTATTTCCAAACAGCTTGATCCGGCAGTTCAGCCATCTTTCCGAGGAGATCAAGCCTTCATGCGGAGCAACTACCAGCATATGTCCTTTTAGATTCTGTAGTTTATCAGTCATGATATCCCTGCCCTGATATAGGTAACATCCATGTACACCGTCAAACTGTTCTTTGGCGCTGACAATGTTCGTTCCCTGACTTTTGAAAAAGCGATATACCTCCATATCTGCCCGCACATAGACAGGATTTCGCAGAAGCTGCGCCAGCATAGGACGGATCAGTTCTTTTCCATAAAAGATCACTCCTTTTTCCGCATAATATCTAGTGATATCTCCATAAGAGGTATCCGGTTTTTCGTACATCTCAAAAATCTCTCTTACAATCTGTGCCTCTTGTGGTTCTTCCACCAACTTTTTCGTATGGATCCCATCCATGATGATCTCCTCCAATCGAAATCCATACGGAGGTTTTCCGCCCATCCGGTATCCCTTCTGACTTCTGGAATAATATGCGTCGCTAACCCTCTTCTGGATCGTCTCCCTCTCCAGCTGCGCAAATACGATACAGATATTCAGCATCGCCCTTCCCATAGGCGTGGAAGTATCAAATTTTTCCGTTGAGGAGACAAACTCTACCTGATACTGCTGGAACAGCTCCATCATATTTGAAAAGTCAAGGATCGAGCGACTGATCCGATCCAGCTTATACACAATAACTTTCTCCACCTCACCTCTGCGGATATCTGCAAGGAGCTGCTGCAGCTGCGGTCTGACTGTGTTCTTACCACTATATCCCTTATCTTTATATTCCTTAAAAGCCTCTCCCTTCAGCTCATACTTACAAAATTCAATCTGGCTCTCAATGGAAATACTGTCTGCTCGATCCACAGATTGTCTTGCGTAAATTGCATTAATTCTTTTCATATAGGTTCCTCCTTTGTGAAAAAATCTACCTATTAGTAACAGTTTTGTTAATACAATTACGATAACAAATATTCAAATTTGTGTAAATCTTGTTTTTTTGACATATATGTATAGATTTTTGAAGTATTTCTTTTTATAATATGTTATAATATAAACAAACCCAAACGCAGAACATGTATACAATCCAAGAGAAAACCACTAGCTGCAGATACCCATAAAAATGCTTAGCTATCTACAACATGCAGAAGTCCCGAAAGAAAACTCGACAGATGTATGCATGTACTAGCATTACAGGATACTGCTAAAAAGTATCGGAAGGAGAATTTATATGAGAAGAAAATGTACCGAATCCTTGATCCAGTGGAAAAAATCCTCTAACCGCAAACCACTTATCCTACAAGGTTTGCGCCAGACCGGAAAGACCAAACTGCTGTTGGACTTTGGCAGTAAGCATTACGAAGATACCCTTTACATAAATTTTGAGACAGACAAACCAGCTGCCGACTATCTCTCTGTCCCTCGTGACCCACACGCTGCGCTTCTGTTCATGGAAACCTATGCTGACAAACCGCTGCGCCCTTCTTCATCCCTGTTGATCCTGGACAACATCCAGTGCGTCCCGCAGATATTCACACTTCTTGCTGCGATCGCTCTGGATTTTCCACAGTATCACGTCGCAGCCATCCACAATGGTCATTTTTCTGCTTCAGCGTCTGAACAGCATGATTTCGATATCCTAACACTATATCCTATGGATTTCGAAGAATTCCTCTGGGCAATTGCAGAATTTTCTCTCGCCCGAGAGATCCGCGCGCATTTTACTGAGCTTACCCCTATGGGCAAAGAACTCCACGAAAAAGCTCTTACCTTCTTCCGACTTTATCTCATCGTCGGCGGAATGCCTCGGGCTGTCCTAGAATACAAAAAAGAGAGATCACTGCTTATGATCCCGGATATTGAGCAAAAGATCCTGTCGCTTTTCCTCTCGGACATTACAAACTCTGCTCCAAAAGGAAGTTCCAGAGCCTGTCGTAACTGCTGGGTCTCCATCCCTACCCAGCTTGGAAAATCTACAAGGAAATTTCAGTACACACGCATCTCCAAGGGAGCGACCGCCAAAATGTATCTTGAGCCACTGAAATGGCTGGTGCAGTCCGGACTTACCTGCGCCTGTCCAAAGGTAAATGCCCCTGACGCAAAGCCTTACTCTCACGTTCATTTATATCCGATCGATACGGGACTGTGCACCTGTATGCTGAAAGCGCCTGCTTATCAGTTCCTCGCAGGGGAAGAAAATGCCGCTTTGATCGCCTGTACAGAAACCTTCCTCACACAGCATTTTCTGAGAAATGGTCATAACATCTTTTACTGGTCTAGCGGAAACCAGGCAGAAGTGCCTTTCCTTCTGGAAAAATCAGGAGAGTACATTGCTGTAGACTATCGTCTCTCCCCACACCAAAAACGCAGAAATCTTATGCGATTTAAGGGAATGGCGGATGCAACAGACATGACCGACGCAGAGGAAATTGCTAACACAGAGGAAAGGATCTCTGAAAGTGCACAAAAGCCACCTTATCTGGAAAACCTGAAAGATATGTATCTGCTGTCCACAGAAGATTTTCGAGAAAAAGAAAATTATCATATCGTGCCGCTCTATGCAGCGTTTTGTATTTAAGATCAAGTTTTAAACAATTCTAAAAATATAAGGGAGCATCCCTCCATAACCATCTAATAAGTTATGGAGGGATGCTCCCTTATCATATTTGGAATCTTAAATATCATATACAATCAAATGCCCCAAACATATTTATGCATATCACACTTATACATACCAAAAGATCTATTTATAAATCATTTTTTTGATAAGATCATTTCACTTTTATGACAAAAAAGTTCTTATTTTTTTCTGCATATAACCTGTAAACCATCCAAAGGGGAACTATAATCATGACAAAGATTAAAAACACAAAGAAGGGCATGGCGAAAAAGACATTAAGTATGTCTCTTGTAGTTGCAATGCTTGCTACTTCTAATGTGCCGGTATGGGCTGCTGAGTTCAGCGATGGTACAGATGTTGCTGTAACATCCGAGACTCCAGCTGTAGAAGAATTTTCAGATAATGCGGTAGAAACTCCAGTTGTAGAGGAAGCAGAAGAAATTGTTGCTGCTCAGGCAGAAAACAGCAAATACGATGTAGCTTTCAAAGATGTTCCAACAGAAGCAGAGTGGAATTCTTCTGCTGTTAAACTTAAAGTAAAAGTTACAGATCCTGCTAATTCTAACGCTAATATCAATACAAGTATTAAATATGTTGCCTATGTAACAGATAATGGCGTTGCTTACACTGGAAGCAGTTTAACAACTGGTACAGATGGTTATGCTGAGATCGACGTTAAATCTTTATTTACAGCAGAAAATGTTGGAAAAAAGGTATGTGTACGTGTTTATGAAGAAACAGCAGGAAATGTTACATGGTATGAAGACAGTGCAGAGATCACAGTTGCAAAACAGACATTAACAGGTTCTCTTGATTTAACAGGAAACAAAGTCAATAAAGATACAGCTGTATACTATACAGGAAAGACAATCACAACTGTACCTACAACAGCTACAGCAGATAATAGTGGTGCTACTTATTCATGGAATGGTGGAAACTATGCATATAGCGCATTAACACCTTCTGCTGGAGTGGCATCTGATGTAAAATTATCTGCATTCACAATTACAGGTGATGATCTTGTAAATGCTGTTGAAGTATCTGAAAAAACTGTAACTGCAACTGCAGACATTGAAAGTAAATATTATGATGGTAAGTTTACTGTAACTTATGAAATCTGGAGAAAAGAGTTATCTACAGATGTAAACAGCAAAGATTATGTTGGAAATAACATCAAAGTTGAGCTTCCAAAATATACATACCAGTACACTGGTAATGCTATCACTGTGGAAGCTGAAGACATCACAGTTACAGACCTTAATACAGGAAAAGTTGTAGAAAATGCAGCAACTGATACTACAATTGGAACTAACGTAACGACAACTCCGAGCGATGTTTCCGTTAATTTAAACAAAGAAGGCTCTCTTAAGAACTATGTCATTCCAGCAAATAGTGCTAAGACTGCTGAAAAAGTAACTATCGCAAAAAGAGATTTAGCAGATACAACTAATACGGTTATCGAAATGAGTACTGTTACAGTAGATGCTTTAAATCCAAGCGGAATAATTAGCGTTAGTGATCTGAAGAATAATCTGACGATCAAAGATGCTGATGGAACAGATATTAGCAAAGCAGTTGTTCAGATTGATATGGGCGAATTAGAAAGTCAGGCAGTTGTTATTGGAAACACATATACAGTTACTGTAAAACCAGCTACTGGAAATACTAATGTTATTGGCTCTCGTCAGGTTTCCTTTAAAGTTCTTGCAAGAACTATCGCAGATGCAAGCTTTGCAGCTGTAACTGGGGTAAATCTTACAGATTCTGAGCCATACACAGGAGAACAGATCACCAAAGGACTGACTGGTATCACAACAGAAAACTTTGAGCAGAAAGTTGGTACTTTAACAAAAGGTAGCGTAAGACTGATCCCTGGTGTAGATTATTCTGCAACATTAGAATTTGGTGAGAACAAAAATGCAGGAACTAAAGCTGGTAAGATCACTATCAAAGGCTTAGGTGCTTATGAAGGAAGCGAAAAAGTATTTGAGTTCAACATTGAGAAACGTGACGCTACTGGTGTAGAAGTTCCTGAAAAAATTCTTCTCAACAGTGTAAACCAGGATGCTGAAGATTATGCGATCGTTCCAACTGTTGTTGCAAAATATAATGGAACAGATGGAAAAGAGATTAAATTAACAGTTCCGGCTGAAGATTATGAAGTAAAGAGCGAACTGGTTAAAAAAGATGGCACAGGATATACTACTGTCGGTGCAAAAAATGAAGCTGGTAACTATATCAGAACAACTATCACACCAAAGGCTAATGTAACAAGCAACTTTACAATCCCAGCAGCTGGATTATCTGCAGTAACTAAGATCGTAAACAAATCTATCGCTGACACAGATATTCAGATGAACAAAACTACTTATACTTACACAGGTAAAGAAGTAGAACTTGATTATAAAGTTGTTGTTGGCGGTGTAGAACTTGAAAAAGGTGTTGATTACGAAGAGACTATCACAAATGGTAAAAATGTTGGTGAAGGCATTTTAACTATCACAGGAAAAGGTGACTTTGATAACACCACAGCAACTGCTAAGTTTACTATCGAAGCAGCTAAGACAAGCGATATCAAAGTTTCTATCGTAAAATCTGCAAAAGATAAATTTGTTTATGATGGAACTCAGAAAAAACCAGTTATCGGAACTGAATTAGCTGTTAAATTAAATGGCGTTGATGTATCTGATGAATTTGTAGCTAGTTATCCGACATCCAAAACAGCAAATATCAATGTTGGTGAAGGACAGATCACTTTAACTCCTAAGAAAAACAACAAGAACTTTGAGGGAGTTGAAAACTTTACATTTGATATCACTGCTGCTGAATTAACTGGTGGTGAACTTAAAGTATTTGATGAGAATCATGTAGTGCTCACAGCACCAACGGTTAAATATGATGGAACCGCTCATACATTTGCAAAAACAACATATACAAACACAGTTGCTTCTCCGATGAAACTGACATCTGACGATTATGAGATCGTTTATGCTGAAAATGTATCTGGTGTTTCTGCTGCGGCATCTGCTTCAACAAGCACAGCTTATGTATTTGTTGTAGCAAAAGGAAACTACAAGAATACATCTTATACCGGAAATGATGTTGTAAAAGGTACATATACTTGTGCTGATGGAAGCAAGATTGAAAATATCGTTACAGCTAAGGAATTCACTATTGAAAAACTTGCATTTGAAAAAGACGATATCACTGTTGAAAATGGTTCTTACAAGTGCGGACAGAATGTAGATCCAGTTGTTACTGTTTCCTACAAAGGCAAAAAACTGGTTGAAGGTGTTGATTATGAATTAACATATAAAAACCCTAGCCAGGATAGAACAAAAGTAACTAACGGAAAGACTTTAAGTGTAACAATCTCAGGAAAAGGTGGATATTACGACAAAGGTAATACTACATTTACATGGGGAATCGACAAGTTTGATTTTGCAAACGCAGAGATCATCGTAACAGGAAC
>CAZSTD010000129.1:0-6824 GCA_964609645.1 uncultured Blautia sp. | reverse complement strand
ATAGGAACAACATCCCGCAAAAGTGCCAGTAAATAGGCCCCTGACATCAAAATAAAAATTAAGAAAAAACATCCCACCGCACGCCCCATAACAGGCCCTGCCGTCTTTCTCAAATCCTCAAAATCTGGTGCAAGCCGGATCAGAAACACCACATAAAAGCATAAGATCACTGCCGCCACTGCAATTCCTATGACCGCATCGATCCCGTTTAATTTCCCTTTCCCACTTATACACAGCAAAAAAGGAGCAAGAAATCCCAATATCATCTGCCGGTATAACTGCCTGTGTGAGATCCGGTTGTTTTCTGCAAACTGCATGCTCACTGCTCCTTTCCATTCTTCTTTGTCCGCAAGCGGATCTGCTGCTCTTTTTTTGCATAGAGGGGACGTTTCTGCCTCTGTCTTAAAGGCACACGAAAAATCCCTTCCCCACTTCCTATCCGGTCTTCCTTTCGGATGAACGGAACCAGATATGGTACACCAAAGCTTAACAGTCCAGCCAAATGTCCGACCGTCAGATAAATTCCCAACACCAGTCCGTATATCCCCAGATATGCTCCCAACAGTAAAAAAACATATTTCAAAAGTCTGAACGCCGATGCAAACTCCTCACTCGGAACTGTCAAAGACCCCAATGCAGTCAAAGCTACGATCATCACCACGATCGGGCTGACCAGATTTGCTTCCACTGCTGCCTGTCCGATGACAAGTCCCCCTACGATCCCGATCGCGTTTCCAAGCGCACCGGGGATCCTCACGCCCGCCTCCCGGATCAGCTCAAACGAAAGCTCCAGAAAGATCAGTTCCACCACGCTGGAGAAAGGCACTCCCTCCCTCGCCTCCGCAAAAGATAAGATCAGGTTTGAAGGCAAGATCTGCGTATGAAACCGGATCACAGAAAGATAAAGCCCCGGCAAAAGTGCCGCCATGATCACCGCAAGATAGCGAAGACACCGCAAGAAGGATGCCATCTCAAATCTGTGATACCAGTCCTCACTGCTCTCCATAAAGCTGTTAAAATTTCCTGGCAGGATCAATGCCTCCGGAGAGTTGTCGCAGAGGATCACGACTTTTCCATTTAGGATCTCCTGCACTGCCCGGTCCGGGCGTTCTGTTGTCTGATACTGCGGAAATGGAGAATACCAGACATCCTCCGTGAGCTGTTCGAGCATCCCGCTGTCAAGTATCCCATCGATCTCAAATCTCTCCATCCGTTCTTTTACATTTTCCAAAAGTTCCTCGTGCACCAGATCTTCCATATACAAAACCTGGATGAGCGTATGGGAACGCACACCTGCGTTGTACTCCTCCACCTTCAGCCGAGTATCCCGAAGTCTTTTCCTCACAAGCGCACTGTTGCTTTTTACACTGTCTCCAAACCCCTCTTTCGAGCCGCGCAGCACCTGTTCTTTTTGGGCTTCCATCACACCCAGGCTTGGATATCCTTTGCTGGAGATCTTCATAGCTTTGTCATAGCCATCCACAAAAAAGATCGCATCTCCAGTCAGCATCGCGCGGATCGCCTGCTCCATATCTTCCAGCTTTTTTACATCTGCGATCCCCAGACTGTTATCCTGGATAAATTCTCGGATCTGCTCTGGAGATATCTCCCAGAAATGATTGATCATCTTTCCGATCGCAGAATCCTCCAGCATCATATTTGAAACTGCAACCTCGATATAAACCATCAGACAGTCCACCTTTTGAGTTTCTCCCAGCTTCATCGGACGTATCAGGATATCACTGCAGTTTTGCAGACGCTCTCTTAGATACGCCTCATTTTTCCGAAGACTGGTAGATATTTTTTTGCCCTGTTTTTCTTCTTGATTTTCTGTTTTTTGTGTCTCTGCCATCAACTCACCTCCAGATATGATCTTGTTCCATAACATTTTTATTCAGAAACTTCTATAAGCCCAAAATCAGTTACTTCACTTCCAAAATCCTCTAAATCCATAAGCACCATTCAGGAATCTCTCTATACAAAAATCACTCACCGTACATCAAAAATATTCCGACAGATAACTGACATTTGAAATTTTGCAAATAAAAAAGAGAGGTATCTCACCTCTCTTAGAATCTCCTGATCTCAGGAAAATATCCGCTCTATTTGCGTCCCTTCGCTTTTTCTTTTTCATTTTTCTCGCGTTCTTTATTTTCTGCACGGATAGAGCGTATGATCGCCATCCTCTGATTCTCGATGTGCTGGAAAGAAAGCTGTTTCGCACGTTCCACATTTCGCTCTCTGATCGCCTTGGTCAGCTCCTCATGCTCTCTGACCAGCTGATCTCTGGTCTCGCCTTCTTTCAAATACTCCACACGATAGCGATAGATCTGCTCTCTTACATTGTTGAGCACCTGGATAAGTCTCTTATTATCGGAAGACTGATAAATGATCTCATGGAAAGCTACGTCCGCTTCCGCCAGCTTCACCAGATTTCCCTCCTCGATCGTATGCTCAAACTCTTTTGCCGCCAGCCACAGTTTATTCATCTCTTCCTCAGACATGTGGGTGCAGGCTTTCTCGATCGCCACATTCTCAAGTGCGATCCGCACTTCCAAGACATCATTCAGGTCTTTCTCTGTGATATTAGCAACCTGTGCGCCTCGTCTGGGGATCATGACTACCAGCCCCTCCTGCTCCAGTTTACGCATCGCCTCCCTGATCGGAGTTCTGCTCACGCCTAGCTTCTCAGCCAGTGCGATCTCCATCAGTCTCTCACCTGGTTTCAATTCCCCTTTCAGGATCGCCTGGCGCAAAGTATTGAATACCACATCTCTTAGCGGAAGATACTCATTCATATTCACTGAAAAATCACTTATCATTTGTGTGTCCTCCTTGTCTGTTCCATCACTCTCTTAATACCTAATATACCTGTGTGGCAAACACTGTCTTCGCAAGTTTACTCTCTCTGAGTATCGCTGCTGCTTTCTCCATCTTTTCTTTTTCATCAAAAATGCCAAACACAGTTGGTCCGCTTCCACTCATCATTGCTTTCAACGCACCATTTTCTTCCATCAGATCCTTGATCTGCTGGATCACAGGATATCTCGCAATGATTCCTGGTTCAAATACATTTCCCATCTTGGAAGTCATCGCATAAAGATCGCCGTTCTCAATATCACGGATCATACCGTCAATGTCCGGTCTGTCCTTTATCTTATCCAGTTCCAAACTCTCATAGGCAGCCTTAGTCGAAACATTGATCCCCGGCTTGCCGACAAGCACATAGCATCTCGGAACCTGTGCGATCTTCGTCAGTTTCTCACCGATTCCTTCCGCCAATGCTGTACCACGCATCACACAATACGGAACATCCGCTCCAATGCTTACCGCACGGTCCATCAGCTCTTTTTCACTCAGTCCTAACTTAAAGAGACGATTGATCCCAACCAGCGCTGCCGCTGCATCCGAACTTCCGCCTGCCATACCAGCTGCCACCGGAATAAATTTCTCCAGACGCATGTTGACTCCCTGTTTTACCTGAAATTCATCCATCAAAAGCTGTGCTGCCTTATATACGAGGTTTCGTTCATCACAGGGAACAAATGGATAATTCACGCTCAGGGAAATTCCCGGTTCTTCCTTTTTCTTGATCTCCAGGACATCATACATCTGGATCGTCTGCATGATCATGCGAACCTCATGATAGCCGTCCTCTCTTTTCCCCAAAATATCTAATCCCAAATTTATCTTCGCTAACGCACGTAAACGCATAAAACCCTCCGATTCTCTTTCGTTTAGAACTGTATCATATGTTGTACTTTGTATACAAAATTTACTATCCTTATTTTAAAACATTTCAAAAATGATTTCAATATATCAAGTCCTGTTTTTTCAGTAAATTTTTACCATCTTTTCAGCTTTTTACCTGTTTTACCAAGAGCAGCGGCTGCCCTGTCTGCACCTCTTTCTCCGACATACCATTGATCGCACAGATCTCATCCACCGTTGTGTAAAACTGCCTTGCAATGTCCCACAAAGTATCCCCATCTTTTACCATATATACGGTGATCCCCGGCATATTTTCAATCTTTTTCATATCCAACGGTTTCTCCTCTATCTCCTCGATGAGCATCTCCTCCCACTGCCGGATCACAAGCACATTCAATCCCACTGCTGCCTTAACTTCCATCTCATCTCCATCCGCCATCGTCGTCGAAAGCTGTTCTAAGTTTGCCTGCAAAAAGTATGTGCACTCCGGACTGACTCCCTTCGCCTCGATCAGATGTGTGAACGGCAACATCGCCTCCATAGAATAAAACGGCATCTCATCATTGCCAATGATATATAGTATCTTCAAAAGCACGATTCCCTCTGCCAAGATCCCTTTGTCCGTGATCTTCGTCTTATCGATCTTTACCTTACCGCTGCTGTGGCAAAGCTGCAGGACTTTCCCCTGGCTTTCCTTCACTGCCACCCGGTCTGCGACCCTGCACTTGGAAAAATTGCGCACCAAAAGACTTTCCAGGATCTCCTTTTTGCCATGAAGTACACACTCCTTCAGCGGTGTGTAGACATCCAGGATCAGTTCATGTTCCTCCTCCCGGTAAAGTTTCATATTCAGCTCCAGGACCACATCCACCTGCAGGATCCGTTCCTCCCCGTCTCCATCCGGTTTCACTTCAATCCCCTGATGAAGTACCGAAACTTCTATATGGGGAATTAGATCCTGTGCACATCCGATGCACTCTACTTCATTGCTGAACGGCATAGAATATTCCAGCCACTGCGGAGGATTTTCTTCATCCCCTCCCGTGTACAGCACAAACACCGACAGTTCTCCTTTTACCCGAAGTTTGTCATCCTCTGGCCTGAGATCCAGATTTCTGGGCTCTATCGTGTACCATAAAAGATTCTCTACATTCGGACGGTTCGATGCAAGGTTGATATCATCCTTGATACGCAGGGTATCTTTTTTATGTACACACAGGCTCATAAGACGGACTGTTTTTTTCTTTACAGATACCTCCGCATCCTCCAGAGAGACCGGGATCTGCAATCCAGCCAGCTCATCCACCGATGCAAAAAAAGTCACGATCGCCTTGATATTCAATTTTCGAGAGTGGATCACATGAACGCTCAGGTCCTCGATCTCCCAGCTTAAACATAGCTTATCTCCACCTTCGATCCCCTCCAAGTTCATAGTCTCATCCATCGCAAGTTTCGCAGAGAGACTGTAGATCTTCCCTTCCTGTTCCCCCACATAGAGCAGATCCACATTTAAGCTTCCCTTCAAAAACGCCTTCCCCTCACTCAGACGGACTTCATCCATAGAGACATCCGCCTTGCTCTGCACAATGCGCCCCACATCTGGTTTTGCATCCGGCACATTGTGATCTACATCAAATGTCACCTGCGTAACAGCCTTATTTTTTACACGCAGTATCTGCACATTCTCTTTTTTTAATTCCAACATACACCCATTTCCTTTCCCTCTTACTCAAACTGCACTGGCTTTTCTGTATTTTTTATTTTTAAGACAATGCAAGGATACGAAGGTTCTCCACCCTGCGCTCCATCCGAAGGACCGATCAGCCTAGTTTTACAAAACACCCCGTTTTCAGATTCCGAAACCTCCTCCACAAAAATACTGTATCCCCCTGTCATCTGCTGTCCATACCCCTTCATCAGATACAGTGTATCCTCTACCTGATATGTCATCTGAAACTCCTGCTTTTTTTTCTGCTCCATAAGCTCCACCGCCTCCGAAGGGATTTCTTCCTGCTTCGCGATCGAATATTCCAGAGGGGTGCGTTCCCCTTCCTCGATCCGTATAAACCGGCAGCCCGCCAAAAGCAACGTCATCCAGCAGATCAGCACTGCGATCCCCGCAATCTTTTTCAAACCATCACCCAGTCCATTCCTCACTAGGCATTTTATGCCGCTGGATCTGCGATTATGACGCAGACAAGCCACGTATTTATTCCTTGCAGGGGAAGATTTCTTCCCGTATAATGAAAGAATGCCGATCATCCGGGCGCAAGCACGATCTTTTTTTGATCTCGCCCAGAAAACCGGCAAAAAAGGAATCACAAGGGCTGTCACAATTTGATTCAGCCCAGAAAGGAATTTTTATGATACGTTTTCTTTTAGTTTGTATCGTTGTGATCGGATATCTGATCCTGTCTATCCCGATCCTTCTCGTGGAATGGATCATAGGCAAATTTGCTCCTATGAAAAAAGATATCAGCTCTCTGCGCATCATTCAGGCGGTATTTCGTTTTATCCTCTGGATCTCCGGCTCCAAAGTCACCATCATCGGAGAGGAAAACGTCCCAAAGGACACGCCTGTCCTGTATATCGCAAATCATCGAAGCTACTTCGACATCCTTCTTACTTACTCACGCTGTCCGATCCGCACAGGCTATGTCGCAAAGAAGGAAATAGAGAAGGTTCCGCTCCTCTCCATCTGGATGCGTTATCTTCACTGCCTCTTCCTCGACAGAAAAGACATCAAGCAGGGCTTAAAAACGATCCTGACTGCGATCGACAAGGTAAAATCTGGAATCTCCATCTGTATTTTCCCGGAAGGAACCAGAAACAGAAATGCCGACAGCACCAACCTTCTTGAATTCCATGAAGGAAGCTTCAAGATCGCAACCAAGGCAAAATGCCCGATCATTCCGATCGCGATCAGCAACTCCGCGGAAATCTTTGAAGCACATTTTCCAAAGATCTCCCCGGCAAAAGTCGTGGTAGAATACGGAAAACCAATTTATCCAGACGAGCTGAGCAAGGAAGATAAAAAACATATCGGTGAATACACCAGAAATATCATTCAGGAAATGCTGATCAAAAACAAACCTCTGACAGAAAAATAATTT
>CAZSTD010000128.1:0-6849 GCA_964609645.1 uncultured Blautia sp. | reverse complement strand
TCTTTGATCCTTTTGTTTCCTGCGGCGAAGACTGCCAGCACTGCTGTTTTGGCTGTTCCTTAGTTTCTTTTTCTTCCGGATGCTGCGCACAGTCCTCACTTGTCTCTTTCACTGCTTCTTTAAAACTTTCGCTGGAAGCATTCGAAGTCTGTGTTCTGTCCTTTTCTTTCGCTTCTGTATCAAATTCGCCCATAAGGTCACGATAGAACATCGTCTCTGCCATCAGCATGTACGGCAAGATCCACAAAAGTGCCAGATACAGCGTAAACACCGATAACAGCATCAGCGGGATATAGCTTAGCTTCAATACCAGATATTTTCCACAGTGTCCGCGCATCATCCGAACACTCTCTTTCAGTGCATCCGTTCCTTTCATATCCGGGTGGTCTGAAAGGATATAATAGGACATTTCCAGAGGAATGACCAGAAGCTGATAAACAAGGATCCCTGCCAGCATTAAAAGAAGGCTTTTATACAGCCAATCGATCTGTCCCTGCAGTGTATATTCCACCGGTGCCAAATATCCATAAAGTGTATATGGGATCATCGTGACCAGATTGATCACTGCAAAGGCCAGTGAAGCTGTGATCACATGATCCGGATGCTGTTTAAAAAAGTAAAACAGATCACTCAAGGAATACTGCTTTCCTCTGGCAATGTTCAGATACATATATGCCAGACCGGCATTTACCACGCTCACTACCAGTGTCAAAATAAAATTAAACAGATATCCCAAAAGAATATCCAACGTTTCCATTCCTGGAAACACAGCGCTGGCAAGCATACTGCTGATCATCCCCAGCGCCTGCACAGTCACATACGCCAGAATGACCGTCGCAGTCTTTCCTACCATTGCATGTTTCGCAGCGGTCTTTTGCTCACGTCTTGTTTTCATAAATTAAATCCTTTCATTTATCACGGGCAAAAGCCCGGCATTCCATCATCTGTCCGCAAGATGGAATGCTTCATGTACAGCGTTCATCGCACGCACGCCCTCATTTTCATTGATGATCACGGTCACACGGATCTCAGATGTGGAGATCATATTGATGTTTACGCCTTCATTGTAAAGGCTCTCAAACATCTTTGCAGCCACACCTGGGTTACTCATCATTCCTGCTCCTACGATAGAAAGTTTTGCGATATTTCTGTCTGCATGCAGTTCTTCATATCCAAGGCGTGCTCTGTTTGTCTCCAGCACGTTCATCGCATCCTCAAGGTCTTTATCATCTACTGTAAAGGAAATATCCTTTTTGCCCGCACGACCGATAGACTGCAGGATAACATCCACGTTAATATTATTTTTCGCCAGAGTGTCAAATACTCTAAACGCCATACCCGGTGTATCTTTTAATCCAAGCACTGCGATTCTCACTGCATCTGTATCCAGAGCAACACCACTGATCAACATTCTTTCCACTGTAACTTCCTCCTTTACCACAGTTCCTTCACTGTCATTCAAACTGGAGCGCACCACAAGCGGCACGCCGTATTTTTTTGCCATCTCCACAGAACGATTGTGGAGTACCCCTGCGCCAAGCGTTGCAAGATCCAGCATTTCATCATAAGTGATCTCTTTGAGCTTTCTCGCTGTCGGAACCTTACGCGGGTCCGCAGTATAGACTCCATCCACGTCTGTATAGATCTCACAGGCATCTGCGTGAAGTGCTGCTGCCAAAGCCACCGCTGTCGTGTCAGAGCCGCCTCTGCCGAGTGTGGTGTAGTCATCATATTTATTGATCCCCTGAAAGCCAGTTACAACTACGATCTTATGATTTTCCAGTTCACGTTTGATACGTTCTGTATCGATCCTCTGTAAGCGAGCATTTCCATGTATGCTGGTCGTATGCATAGCAACCTGAAAAGCATTGAGCGATACCGAAGGCACACCCATTTTGTCCAGTGCCATCGCCATCAGTGACACAGACATCTGCTCACCGATCGTAAATAACATATCCATCTCTCTTTTCGGAGGTTTGTCATTCACATCTTTTGCCATGGTGATCAGTTCATCTGTATATTTTCCCATAGCGGAAAGAACGACTACCACATCGTTTCCCTTTTTATATTCTTCGATACAACGTCTGGCAACATTATAGATACGTTCTTTGTTTGCCACCGAAGTACCGCCAAATTTCTTGACAATCAACATTGATCTCATTTCCTCCATAATAAGTTTGCAGGAAAGCCCAGATCATAGTGCCTGTACTTTCCTGCCTCTTTTTCCTATCAGTCCTTGATACGGATCTTCGCGATCACCTGCTCCTGGATCTTCGCAAGTTTCGCATCAAATTCACCTTGTTTCATTTCCGGTGTCACAAATGCGCATTCCTGTGGAAGCTGTTCTAAACAGATCATTTCCATCTCGCCAAATACATTCTTCGCTTCCTCTGCGGCATCTTTTGAGATCCTCACCAGGAATCTTCCGCTCACTTCCTTTAATGGCTTGAGCACTGCCGGCGTACTGCTCCAGTTGTTCGCAACCGTTGTGTGCAGGTTTTTTGCTGCCTCCACAATGTCTCCAACCACTGCACTCGCAGTTGGAAGTTTTCCTGCGCCGCTTCCATAGAACATTGCATCACCAAGCATATTTCCATGTACAAACACCGCATTAAAGACATCGTTTACGCTATAAAGTGGGCTGTCTTTACCGATCAAGAAAGGAGCTACCAACGCGTAGCAAGTTCCATCTGTCTCCTTGCGGCTGGTGCCCAGGAGTTTGATCGTTCTGCCAAGTCTCGCTGCATATTCCATGTCTTCTGGTGTGATCTTTGTGATCCCTTCTGTATAAATATCCTCAAAATCAAAGTATCTCTCATAGGCAAGAGTGGACAGGATCGCGATCTTACGGCAGGCATCATGTCCTTCCACATCCGCAGTCGGATCAGCCTCCGCGTAGCCTTTCTGCTGCGCTTCCTTCAATACTGTATCAAACTCACAGCCTTCCATACTCATCTTGTAGAGCATATAATTGGTCGTTCCATTCAGGATACCTGTCACTTCCTCGATCTCATCTCCCGTAAGGGAAGAATTGATCGCACGGATGATCGGGATACCTCCGCCGCAGCTTGCTTCAAATAAGAAGTTCACACTCTTTTCCTTCGCTGTTTCCATCAGATCACGGCCATGTTTTGCGACCAGTGCCTTATTGGAGGTACATACATTTTTTCCCGCAAGAAGTGCTTTTTTTACAAAAGTATATGCCGGTTCTACGCCGCCCATCACTTCCACTACGATGTCCACTTCCGAATCGTTTACGATCTGCTCATAGTCATGGACCAAAACTTTCTCAACCGGATCTCCCGGAAACTCATTGCGATCCAGAACATACTTTACATGGATCTCCTGTCCGGCACGTTTTGCGATCGTGTCGTGATTTACGGTCAGCACTTCAAATACACCGCTTCCCACTGTGCCATATCCTAAAATTGCTACATTGCTCATTTTCATTTACTCCCTGCCTAGTATTTTCATATAGTGAATCCCTTCACTCTGTTCGATCGTTTCCATCATACTCTCCGCATCACCTTCTCCTGGAAGGATATCTACACTCAATGTAAGTGTCGCCACTCCGTTGATCGGGATGCTCTGATGGATCGTAAGGATGTTTCCATGAAACCGTGCGATCGTCTGCAGGACAACCGACAAAAGCCCCGGTTCATCATCCATCTGAATGATAAAGGTGATCGTCTTTCCTTTCGTTTCCTCATGAAATGGAAAAATATCATCTTTATATTTGTAAAAAGAACTTCGGCTGATCCCTGTCCGTTCCGCAGCATCCTGGACAGTATCCACTTTGCCAGAATCTAAAAGTTTCTTAGCCTGCACAACCTTGAGGAGCACCTCAGGCACTGCCCGTTCCCTTACTACATAATATTTCTTTTTCTCTGATACTGATTTCTGCATATCAATTCACCTGTCCGTTTCTTAAAGACATTTGTTTTCATATAATGGATATCTTATCATACAAAAACGGATTAGGCAAGAAAGAAAAAAGACTGTCCTCCAGATCAGACAGCCTTTTTGAATCTTTATTTTTTCAGTGCGATCCACTTCAGATATGCATTGACAAAAAGATCGATTCCTCCATCCAGTACAGAGTCTACATTTCCAGTTTCCTCATTTGTACGGTGATCTTTGACCATCGTATACGGCTGCATAACGTAGGAACGGATCTGATTTCCCCAACCGATATCTGTGACTTCACCACGGATACCGGATAATTTTGCTTCTGCTTCCTGCTGTTTGAGAAGATACAGCTTTGCTTTCAGCATCTGCATGGCTTTGTCTTTGTTCATGTGCTGAGAACGTTCATTCTGACACTGTACCACGATTCCTGTTGGGAAATGTGTGATACGGATCGCAGAAGAAGTTTTATTGATATGCTGACAGCCGGCACCACTGCTTCGGTAAGTGTCGATACGGATATCTTCGTCGTTGATCTCTACATCGAGGTCTTTCTTGATATCTGGCATAACATCACAAGATACAAAGGAGGTCTGACGTTTACCTGCTGCATTGAAAGGAGAGATTCGTACAAGACGATGTACTCCTTTTTCTGATTTCAGATAACCGTACGCGTTAGTTCCGTTTACCTGGAAAGTAACAGATTTTACGCCTGCTTCATCGCCGTCCAGATAATCCAGCACTTCCATGGAAAATCCTTTCTTATCTACCCAGCGGCTGTACATACGGTAAAGCATTCCGCACCAGTCACAGGCTTCGGTTCCGCCTGCACCAGCGTTCAGCTTAATGATCGCGTTTTCGTTGTCGTACTCTCCGGAGAGGAGTGTCTTGATACGGATATTGTCAAAATCTCTCTGGAATTCGTCGAGCATTTCCTGGATCTCAGGAATAAGCTCTGGATCGTTTTCTTCATATCCCATTTCGATCATGGTTTCCATATCTTCCATCTGTGTCACCAGATTCTGATAGGTTTCCATATCGTCTTTCATGTCTTTTAATTCTTTCATTTTCTTCTGGGAAACTTCTGCATTATCCCAGAAATCAGGCGCTTCCATTTCGCGCTCTAATTCTTCGACCTTCTGCTCTTTGTTAGCGAGGTCAAAGTGAATCCCTCACTTCCACTAATGGTTCTGTATAAGTTGCAAGAATGCTCTTGAACTGGTCTAATTCAACCACAGCTTCACCCACTTTCTTATTTTTATTTCTGATTTTGTGATCTTCCTATCAAACAGAGAGATATACACTGTTTCAGACAGCAAGATTTTAGTTTTGTTTCTGCCAAAAGATCGGCAAAACTCTTTTAAGATAATAGCATATCTATCCTGAAATTACAAATACAGTTTTTTTATTTTAATGGTGTCGTTTTTTATACTTGTCTCTGCTTCGCCAAGAACCGGTTTGTGACCTGCTTCGTTTTCTGCTCGGAGCGCGCATCCATTGTATAACAAACGAACGGATTTATTTATGAAAAGAAACTCTCTGCCACATGAATGTCCGCAAGGTATCCCACAGTTCCTGTCATGTAGAGTGTTCCATCTGATCCTATATCGATCTGGATCATCCCACCAGGCTGATTGACATTGATCCTGGACTCTACGAGACCTAGCCTATAAGCCGCAGCTGCGGCCGCACAGCTTCCTGTTCCAGAAGCCTTTGTATATCCAGAACCTCTCTCCCAGATTTCAATATCCAGATTTCCTTTATCGATCTGTTTACATATCTGCAGATTCATCCTCTCAGGAAATTCATCCGCATTTTCCACATATGGCCCCAGCTCTTTCGCTTTTTCTGCACTCACATTATCCATAAAAATAATACAATGTGGATTTCCCACAGTCAAACATGTAGCCTTGTATTCCTCATTATGAAATACAAAAGTCTCATTGATCACCTCACGAACTTCTCCTGTAACCGGAATCTCTCTGGAAAGGAATGATGCTTTTCCCATATTCACCTTAAATTCTGTTGCACGACTGTTCAGGCACTCCACATAAATAGTTCCGGACATAGTCTCGATCGCAAATTTCTTTTCCGTAACATATCCTTCATCTATCAAATATTTCGCAAAAATACGCACTCCATTTCCACTGATCTCAGCTTCGCTGCCATCTGCATTAAAAATGCGCACTCCTAATTTCCCATCAATCTCAATCGGTCCATACAGCATCCCATCCGCTCCAAGTCCACATCCGCGCTGACATAAAAGAGCAACCTTCTTTCCCTGAAGCTGCACTTTATTTTTCTTAGGATCCAGTATCAGATAATCATTTCCAAGACCCTGATATTTACTCATCTTAATCGTATTTACTGTATTTATCATATCCACATTATCTTTATTCATCATATTTTCCACATCCATTCTCTCTATCATAATCGCATCCTCACTTTATTCTTTATTTATAAACATCCAACCTGGTACTCTGCATTGGAAAACGTCATGCTCCAACATTCTTATCCTTTATTTGTAGACACTTAGCTTCTGGAATCCATTTATTCTTATTAACTATTATAGTTTTTATTTTTTACTATGTATATGTATTAAAATGCGAATTATATTGCAAAAAATGCTATCTCGTACCACAGAGAGATTGTCGCAAAACATTTTATATATCAAGTTATTCAAAAATGAAAGATGCGCAGTTGTAAATATGCAGCGAAAACCCATAGGCTTATCTGTGGGAGTAATCAGTCAATAGAAAGCAATTTTGCCCAAACAAAAAAAGACCATCATATCAGTCCTCTGATACAACAGTCTTCCTGCTATCACTCCTTTCTGATCCTATTTTCTATTTCTTTACCCATTTCGAAATAGTTACAAAGTTTTTACAAATACTTTGTATTTTTATGATACTATCATCGTGTGATAATGTCAATATTTTTGCA
>CAZSTD010000127.1:3754-6870 GCA_964609645.1 uncultured Blautia sp. | reverse complement strand
GAGAGCATCTGCCTTACAAGCAGAGGGTCATAGGTTCGAGCCCTATAGGTCCCATAACTGAATAAACTATGGCGAGATAGCTCAGTTGGCTAGAGCACACGGTTCATACCCGTGGTGTCGAGGGTTCGAATCCCCCTCTCGCTACTTACGAAAGATAAGTCTGTAAACCTAAGAAGAAGTAGGTTTATGGGCTTTTTTTGTTTCTGAAATGCAATTCTTGTGTGGATTATATAAAAATATTTATTTTCTTATCCTTGTATCCATTTAGCAGTAACTACATCGGAGGATTAAAAATACAAATATTTGTTGTATTAAATAAGGAACATTGACAAGTTAACAGGCTTCCTATTTGATTAAGGTTATCGTTATGTAAGACGAGAAATTGGATTGAGAGGAGGTGCAGGAAGTGTTGGATAAAAAAGATCTTGAAATGATCAAAGGTATGATGGTAGAGGTTATACAACCTTTACAGGAAGATATCTCTACATTGAAAGAAGATGTATCTGGACTGAAAGAAGATGTATCTGGACTGAAAAATGATATGTCTAGCTTAAAAGATGAAGTGCAAGGAATAAAACTTCATCTTGAGAATGTTACTGATAGAAACATAAGAATACTTGCAGAGAATCATGGATATCTAGTAAAGAAATTTAATGAATCTGTAGAGGCAGCACATAATAATCATATTAATACAATACAGACGAGTTATCTGTTAGAGCACATGGCAAATTTGGAAAGCAGAGTGCAGATATTGGAAAAAGAGAGAGCATAACTATGATCTATCGAATTTAGAAGCCTGTTAATTTTTCAATATTCCTTATAGAATTGTAGATTCAACGTGAGAAAATCGTGACGTTTATCTGGTGATATGATCGCTTATAATGAAGGGCTGTCTTTATGTGCGTTATTATAAAAAGATTGCAAAAAATAATAAGGTATTATATCATATGTAATACAAAAGATAAAAAATAAAGAAGAGGATCGATGAATGCTTCATATAGGGATTTGTGACGACAGCAAAGAAGTTTGTGCAGAATTAGAAAACACTCTCTGGGAGTATGGGGAACAAAAGAAGATACAGATGGATGTATTGGTCTGGTATACAGGGGAGGAACTGTGCAGGTACTTAAAACAGCAGAAATACCTTCCGGATATATTGTTTTTAGATATAGAACTGCTAAGTACAGATGGGATCAAAGTAGGGAAATATATCAGAGAGGAATTGGAGGATCTGGAGACGGATATTGTCTATATTTCTGGGAAAAGCAGCTATGCCATGGAACTGTTTCAGGTACAGCCATTGGATTTTTTGATCAAGCCATTGGACAAAAATAAGATCCACCGCGTGATAGAGCGCAGGATACAATTGGAAGAAAAGCGAAAAGGGATCTTTGAATACTTTTTAAGTGGATATTATTTTAAAGTGAAATATCGTGATATCTTATATTTCAGCAGTCAGAATAAGAAAATCCAACTGGTCTTACGAAATGAACAAAAAGAATTTAATGGAAAGCTAAAAGAGATTGCGAAAAAGATCCCGGAAAGTTTTATCCAGATCCATCAGTCATATATTATTAACTTTGATCATATTTCTGAGTGTACATACGAAACGGTCAAAATGTGCAACGGAGAAGTGCTGCCGATCAGCCAGTCATATCGAAAATTGGTACGGGCTCAGATCGCGAAACGAATATGGAGGAACAGAAGATAAATGTTTTTGGTAATGGCAACACTGATAACGAATGCCCTGCGAACTTATTTTACATATAGGTTTATGGGGATCTTTTTTGAGAAGCAAGAAGATAAACGAAGGCAGGAGAGAGCCTGCTACGTCCTGTTCTTTTTGTTGACAGCAGGCGGACACCTGCTCTTTCGTTCAAAGACGATCAATATCATCAGTAATCTGTCAACCCTTTATCTGATCACTGGTTGCTATGAAAAAAAGAGAAGAAAGAGGCTGCTGGTCGTACTAATGATCTACGGTGTTAATATGGGATGTGATTTTTTAGCGCTCCATGCGGTGGGAGATTTTATAAAAGATCAGGACTATCAAGAAGTATTTGCTTTTGTGACAGTATTCCTTTATGGGATCAGTGGCACTATATTGAAGAAACTGTTTGAAAAGGAGAAAGAAGACAGGAATGGGATATATAAAGGGATCATACTTGCAATATCTTTAGCCAGCATCGTGTTGCTTATCGTAATAGAGAAAAGCATTAAGGAGAGGACTTTGCTGGTGACCGCGGCGATAAGTATCCTGTTGATCGAGTTTTTGGTACTTTGCTTATACGATATCTTAATGAAAGCATACCAAAAATTGGAAGAAAGAGCATTGCTGGAAAAGCAGATGTTGATCTATTCTCACCAATTAGACATTATGATGCGCTCAGAAACCCAAATACAGTCTTTTCGCCATGATATGAAAAGACATATGGGAGAGTTAGCAGCGATGGCAGAAAAACAGGAAAATGATCTGATAAGAGCGTATATACAGGATATGGGGATCGCGATAGAGGATCAGAAGGAGTTTGTCAGCACAGGAAATAAAAACATAGACAGTCTTATGAATTATCTGTTAGGAAAAGCGACACAGCAACTTCAAAATGTGGAGTATGAAATTACCGTGCCGTCTGATTTGAAAATATCAACGTTTGACCTGAATGTGATCTTAGGAAATCTGATCGAGAATGCGATAGAAGCGGCAAAAATATCTTATGACCAGTGGCTGTCGGTATATATCTTTTTTGAGAAGGGAATGCTGGCAATAGAAGTAAAAAACAGTTTTTCTCATGAATTAAAAGCAGATGGTGGTACATATAAAACTACAAAACAGGAACCAGGACATGGGATTGGACTAAAGAATGTAAAAAAGGTAGTAGAAAAATATGACGGAGATATGGAAATCTTAAAAGCAGATCAGCAATTTGAGGTGAACATTCTTTTGTATCTGCACGAAAAATAAAAACAGTGGATTATCGCAGTGGCGATAGTCCATTTTTGTTTTATAGGAAAAAATTTTTGATGATGTTTTCTTGTGAAGATATAGTGGCTGTATATTTATGGAGTGTAAAATTTAGTACAATTTGTTCGAAAACTGTAAATTTCGCCAAAATATA
>CAZSTD010000127.1:0-3654 GCA_964609645.1 uncultured Blautia sp. | reverse complement strand
TATGAATTTCGCCATCGGAAAAAAATCGTGAAAAATTATGATATGATGTGAACACGATAAGAACAGCCGATAAAGGGATGATTCGAACAAAGGTGACTATGACAGGAAATTATACACCATAAAAAGAGGAAAGTATCGCGCATGAAAAAATTAAGACGATTCTGTATCTTGGGGATTTTAGTATTGACATTGGGCGGTTGTAATAACCGCCCGATCTCTATTTCGGAGAATGTTGAAAAAATTCCTGATTTCCCACAGTATTATGAAAAAACAATTGATAAAGTGATATTTGAAACAAATATTTATTTACCTAAAGAGATGAACAATCTTTTGACAAGGGCTAAGATACGTTTGATAAAACCGGATAAAGAAAAAATAAGAGAAATACTGACAGATGGATGGGAAGAAAAAGAGGTCAAAGAACTGTTTGATGATAAGGGAAAAGATGGAGAACTGGACTTTTATCATATTCTTACAAATGATAACTATTCCTTAACTATTAGTGAGGGAATATTCTATAGCACGCCAAATGGATATTTTTATGATAATACTTTGCAATATAATGAAAACGATGAATTGTCAAATATGTATATGCAGGTAGATGAATTAGAAGATTTTACAAGGAGAGGATGTGAAAAAAAAGTAGAAGAATTATTAAAACAAATAGGAGTTACGGTGTCAGATATGGAACAGGAAATATTTGCATTAACTCATGAGTCACTCAAAAAAACAGAAGAACAGACAGAATATGATGAAAATGTACGAACAGATTATTATAAAGAGACATGGACAAGAGAAGATGATGCGTATTTATTTTTGATGAGACAAAAATATGAAGGAATACCGGTGGCATATTCGTATATTTATCCAGATTATACACATAGAAATGCACCTGTTCAGATTTTATGGTCACGTAGAGGGATAGAATATTTAAATATTAATTATTTTTTTAGTTTTGATGTTACGGATGAAATATTGACATTGAAAGCATTTGATGAGATTGCAGAGACTGTAGAGACTAAAATGAATAAAATTTTGACAGATGCAGTTTATAAAGTTACAAGTGCATCAATTTATCAGCTGATCCAGCAACAAAAAAATGAGGATGCTTATACTATGTCTCCTGCGTGGATATTGGAAATTGAAGAAGACACAGGAGAGGATATTTATACATTTGAAATGTTTGTAGATGCTGTGACAGGAAAGGAAGTCATATTATGAGAACTGCTTACTGGAAAGTGGATTTTAAAAGATGCTTTTTTTCAAGAAAAATGTGGGGAGCAATCATAGGAGTATGTGCTGTTCATTTTCTTGTTCCACAGCAAATTACAGAAGAAAAAATATCCGTGTTTCAGAGTTTTAACAGGGCATGGGGCAGCAATGCGATGGTATTGATGTATATTTTTACAGCATTGGCATATGCACAGTGCTTTACTGAGGACATGGAGCAAGGCTACATTAGATATGCGATTATCCGAGGGAGAAGCAAAAACTATGCGATTTCAAAATGCGTTTTTGTGGTATTATCTGCAGAGTTTACTATGATAAATGGAAGAATGTTGTTCATTTTTTTGCTGAAATGCCGATATCCTTGGGTATCAAATGTGGGAGAACTTTCCTTATTGACGTTTTTTGATGGTTGGAGATGTTGGCTTGATCATGGATATTATTTAAGATATTTGTTATTACATAGCGCATGTCAGGGAATTTGGGCGGCCATTCTTGCATTATTTTCTGCTTATATTTCTTTATATAGCAGTAACCGTCTTTTTGTGCTTGCTTTTCCTGCAATGGTACACCATTTTATCAGGAGAATTGTGATTGCTTTGTCTGGTTCTAATACTATGGATCCGGATCACCTTTTTTTGATCAATTATAATTCAATGGGAAATGAGATACTGACGTTAATTACAATTATTTGCGTGGGTATACTGAGTCTTACTTTGCTTTTGATGATAATATGCAAAACTGTGGAAAGAATCATAACAGATGGAAAGAGGAAAAGAAATGTTTAAATATAGTTGGAAACTTTATTGCCATCGTTTTTTTCAATTTAGGACAGCAATTTTATTTGTTCTTTTATTTTGTGCATTTGATTTAAATTATGCGGGTCTGGATCGTGCGGTAGAAGGATTGAAATACCCGGCTTCTCCATGGTTTATAATAAGTGTTTTGACGAATGATTTTGTCTGTGCATCAGTGGGTCTGGGAATGGTTTATTTTTTTGCTGGAACACCTTATTTGAATCGGAACGCAATGTATCAGATGATTAGGAGTGGAAAGGGGAAATGGGCGACTGCACAAATGCTTAGTATTGTGCTTTGCAGCATTTCATTTACAATTTCACTGTTTTTTATGGGGGCTTTAAAACAATTTCCTAAAATTGATTGGACTTTTTCCTGGGGACATCTTATTCATACATTAGCTGTAACAGATGCAGATGTAAAATTTGATGTGATTTTTGATTTGGATTATATATTTATGCAAAATATGGAAGGATGGCAGGCTGCATTATTGGCACTAGTTTTAGATAGTTTGGTATTTATGCTTATTGGATTTTTGCTGTTTTCATTAGGGCTTTGCTTTGGAAGAATACCGGCGTTAGTGGTTGTTGGATCTTTGGCAGTACTTCCATTTGGAACGCAGGCATGTACACTTTCTATGCTACGTATATTTCATATGATTTCACCGGTATCTTGGCTGCGGACCGGTTTGTTTTTTACGAAAAGAATCATTTATGAAGTAATGCCATCTGTAACAGAAGTCTTTTTTTTGATGGGAACTTATTTGTTGATAACGCTGTTGCTGGTTTTAGTGGGCTTACATAAAAATTGTTTTGAATGGAATGGAGAGATGGAATGAGGGAAAATGCGTTGTATATAGATAGTATTAGTAAATCTTTTAAAGATCATAAGGTATTGAATGAAATTTCTTTTACTTGTAAGCCAGGGGAAATTATTGGGTTTGTAGGATACAATGGATGTGGAAAAAGTGTACTTTTTAAATGTATTTGCGGATTTATAAAACCTGATACAGGGAAAATTTCCTTTAGCGACTCGAATGGCAAAGAATGGACAAACATACACGGAAAGGTGGGTATTATTATAGAAGAACCAGCTTTTTTGCGAAATAAAAGTGGAATGAAAAATCTTCAATTTTTATATGAAATTTCAAATAAGAAAAATCTTAAACATTTAAGAGAAACCATGCAGAAAGTAGGCTTGGATTTTGCAAACAAAAAGAGAGTGGGGAGTTATTCTTTGGGAATGAAGCAACGTCTGGCAGTTGCGCAGGCGATTATGGAAAATCCAGAAATTCTGATTTTAGATGAACCTATGAATGGCTTAGATAGGGAAGGTATAGCTCAGATGCGGGAATTATTTATGGGATTAAAAAATCAAGGAAAAATTATTTTGCTAGCAAGTCATAATAAAGAAGATATTGAATTCTTGTGTGATACGGTATATGAATTAGAGAAAGGAAGGATTACTGAAGTAGATCTAGCTAAAAATATTCAAAAACTGTAAATTTCGCCAAAATATATATGAATTTCGCCATCGGAAAAAAATCGTGAAAAATTATGATATGATGTGAACACCATAAGAACAGCCGATAAAGGGATGATTCGAACAGTATACTGAAGATCGTAAAAAA
>CAZSTD010000126.1:0-6879 GCA_964609645.1 uncultured Blautia sp. | reverse complement strand
ATCCATACAGTGAACGCAGTTACGAAACATCCCGGTAAAGAGGAAAGTATTGGAGGGCAGGTTTCTTCCAGCGTACAGGTACAGGCACTGCGGGCTTCCTTTGAAGTGGAGAAAACTGCCGATCGAACGGAGGCGTTTCCAGGGGACACCATCACTTACCAGATCTGTATCCGCAACACTGGGGAAAAAACGCTGCACTCCGTTTTGAGCACAGAAAGATTTCTGAACGCGAATATCCAGGCACAGTTTACGGCAAAAGAAGGTGTTACTTTGAACAGCACAAAGACACAGGCATTGATCCCCGAGATCGCACCGGGAGAAGCCTTTGCGCTATATGCGACAGTGACGATCCCACAGTATTTTACCAGTCAGGAGCTGGTGAATGAGGTCACAGTTACTTCCGATGAGACGGGCGAAGAAACGATTCGTTCACAGTCGAAACTGAATGTGTGTGCATTGACACCAACTGCGGGGATCAGCCAGACACCGACCCCGGCATACCAGACTTATACGTCGGATACAAAGACAGGAAAAGCGTACGCTGCGGCCTCCAAACCGCAGACCGGAGATCAGGCACAGACTGGGCTGTTTGTGGTGATGGGGATTTTTGCGGCAATGTCAGCAGTACAGGCTTTTTGTTACCAGAAAAGTCGGAAGAAAGGGGAAAATCAAGATTGAAACGGCAGGGTAGGTGTGCTATTCTATATAGATGATACCTTTTGCTGGTATCAACAAAACAGCCGCCAACCTCTGTTTAAACGGGAATGACTGCTGTGTAAAAAGTGAATGGCAACAAAAACATGGAGGATGGAAATGAAATTAATATCCTTATTAGAACGTCTGGAATATACCTGTCTTCAGGGAAGTACCGGACAGGAAGTGAAAAATGTAGTCTACGATTCCAGAAAGGTGGAAGAAGGCTCTCTTTTTATCTGCATTCGAGGTGCGGTTGTAGATGGACATAAATTTGTACCGGATGTGATCGAAAAAGGAGCGAAAGTCCTGGTAGTCGAAGAAGCGGTGGAAGCACCGGAGGATGTAACAGTCATCCTTGTGAAAGACACGCGCTATGCGATGGCGTTTATCTCGGCTGCATATTTCGGCTATCCGGCGGAGAAATTAAAAACGATCGGTATCACCGGAACCAAGGGAAAGACGACCACGACATATATGGTAAGATCGATCTTGGAGAATGCTGGATATAAAGTAGGCTTGATCGGGACGATCGAAGCGATCATTGGTGATAAGGTGATCCCAGCGAAAAATACGACTCCTGAATCTTATATGGTACAGGAATACTTCCATGAGATGGTGGAAGCTGGCTGTGACTGTGTTGTGATGGAGGTATCTTCACAGGGGCTGATGCTGCACAGAACACAGGGATTCGTCTTTGATTTTGGTATTTTTACTAATATTGAACCAGATCATATCGGACCAAACGAGCACAAAGATTTCGACGATTATCTCAGATGCAAATCTCTTCTTTTGAAGCAGTGTAAAGTTGGGATCGTGAACAGAGATGATGAACATTTTGAGAAGATCATCGATGGACATACCTGTGAACTGGAAACATACGGTTTTTCAGAGCAGGCAGACCTTCGCGCAGAGGATGCGAAACTGATCGGAGGCAAGGGATACCTTGGAATCTCCTATCATTTAAAAGGACTTTTAGATTTCCCTGTGGAGATCGATATTCCTGGTAAGTTCAGTATTTACAATTCTCTGACAGCGATCGCGATCTGCCGTCATTTCAAAGTGTCTGAAGAAAATATCCTCAAAGCCTTGAAGGTGGCGAAGGTAAAAGGACGCATTGAGATGGTAAAGGTATCTGATGAATTTACGCTGATGATCGATTACGCACACAATGCGATGGCGCTGGAGAGTCTTTTGAGCACTCTGCGCGAGTATCATCCTCATAGATTGGTGTGCATGTTTGGATGCGGTGGAAACCGCTCAAAGCTGCGCCGCTATGAGATGGGAGAAGTCTCTGGAAGACTGGCAGATCTGACGATCATCACTTCTGACAATCCAAGGGATGAAGAACCGCAGGCGATCATTGATGATATCAAGACTGGCATGGCAAAGACGAATGGCAGATATGTGGAGATCATCGACCGAAAAGAGGCGATCGCTTATGCGATCCACAATGGAGAGCCGGGGGACATCATTGTGCTTGCCGGTAAGGGACATGAGGATTATCAGGAGATCAAAGGAAAGAAATATCCGATGGATGAGAGAGTCCTGATCGCAGATATTCTTGCAGGTAAATAAATATAATTATGATTTTTGCGGATATTATTATTGATATTTCCAGTGAGAAACTGGACCGAAGTTTTCAATACCGTGTTCCAGAGGAACTGGTCCGGGAGATAAAAGTGGGGATGGTGGTATCCATCCCCTTTGGAAACAGAAATCAGATGCGCAAAGGGTATGTGGTAGGTCTGACGAAGGAACCGAAGGTAGAACCGTCCAGATTGAAATCGATCTGTGGGATCAGCAGTGCAGAGGAGACGACGGAATCTCGTCTGATCGCACTGGCGGCCTGGATGAGGGAAAACTATGGATCAACAATGATCCAGGCATTGAAGACGGTGCTTCCGATCCAGGAGAAGATGAAATCCAAAGAAAAGCGCTATATCTGTCTGAACCTCTCGAAGGAAAAGGCGGAAGAGAAGCTGCAGGAATTGGAAGGAACCCGTTTTAAAGCGAGAGCACGCCTTCTGCGTGAACTGCTTGCGCAGGAGAGGCTGGACTTTACAAAGGCTTCGAAAGAGCTTGGCGCAACTGCCGCGGTGGTGAAGAAGCTGGAAGAGCAGGGGATTGTCCGCATGGAATACGATGAGGTCCCGCGCAACTCTCTGGATCCGCAAGATATGCCGTCTGAGCAGGCATTGCCTTTGACGAAGGAGCAGGCGCAGGCAGTCCGTGAGATTGTTTGGGAATGGGAAAAACCAAATCCGCGCCCTATGCTGATCGAAGGCGTGACCGGGAGCGGAAAGACGCAGGTCTATATGAAGCTGATCGAGCAGGTCATCGAAAAAGGGGAGCAGGCGATCGTTTTGATCCCTGAGATCGCGCTGACGTATCAGACGGTGCGCAGATTCTATGCCAGATTTGGCGATAAAGTGTCTGTGATCAATTCCAGACAGTCACAGGGAGAACGCTATGACCAGTTTAAGAGAGCTAAGCGAGGGGAAGTGCAGGTGATGGTAGGGCCGCGCTCTGCGCTGTTTACTCCGTTTGCGAACCTGGGGCTGATCGTGATCGACGAGGAACATGAGCCAAGCTATAAGAGTGAAAATAGTCCGCGCTATCACGCACGTGAGACGGCTGTCGAGCGCGCAAGGTTAGAGCACGCAAGGGTGGTCTTGGGCTCGGCGACTCCTTCTCTGGAGGCTTATCACAGGGCAATGGAAGGGTCTTACGGACTGGTAAGGCTGAACGCCAGATACGGGGAACGTCCTATGCCGCAGGTATCGATCGTGGATCTGCGGGAAGAATTAAGAGCGGGAAACCGGTCGGTGCTGAGCCGTGTCCTAAAAGAAGGGATCCAAAAGCGCCTGGAAGCCGGTGAACAGACGATGCTGTTCTTGAACCGACGGGGATATGCGGGATTTGTATCCTGCCGTTCCTGTGGTCAGGTGATGAAATGTCCGCACTGTGATGTCTCATTGTCGGAGCACAACAATGGCAGGCTTTTATGCCATTACTGCGGTTATGAGACCAGGAAACCACAGTCCTGTCCTGCGTGTGGTTCTCCGTACATCGGTGGTTTTAAGGCGGGCACGCAGCAGATTGAAAAGGCGGTCAGAGAAATCTTTCTGGGAGTACGGACGCTGCGCATGGATTTTGATACGACCCGTGCAAAAGGAAGCTATGAGAAGATCTTGGCATCGTTTGCGGCACATGAAGCAGATATCTTGATCGGAACACAGATGATCGTAAAAGGACATGATTTCCCAGATGTGACGCTGGTGGGCGTGATCGCGGCAGATCTTTCCCTGAATGCAGAGGATTACCGATGCGGTGAGAGGACCTTTCAGCTTTTGTGCCAGGCAGTTGGCAGAGGCGGAAGGGGAGGCAAGCCGGGGGAAGCGGTGATACAGACCTATCACCCCGAACACTACAGCATCCAGGCCGCAGCCGTGCAGGATTATCAGTCCTTTTATCAGGAGGAGATGAGCTATCGCATGTTGATGGATTATCCACCAGCTTCTCACATGATGGCGATCTTAGGCTCCTGTGCAGAGGAAGAACTTCTGGTACAGGCAATGCATTATCTGGGACTTTATGTGAAACGTATTTATAAAGAAAAGGATCTGCATGTGATCGGACCTGCCTACGCTTCGATCGGTAAGGTTAAAGATATCTACAGGCAGGTCATATACCTGAAACACGAAAAAAAGGAAACGCTGATCTGGATCAAGGATCAGCTGGAGAGATACATAGAGATCAATTCCGGTTTCCGGAAAATCTATATACAGTTTGATTTTAGTTAAAAGGAGAGAAAAAATGGCACTTAGAACAATCAGAGTAGAAGGAGATTCCGTACTTACCAAAGTCAGCAGACCAGTGGAGAAAATGACACCACGTATCCAGGATCTGATCGAGGATATGTTGGACACGATGTACGAGGCACAGGGAGTTGGTCTTGCAGCTCCGCAGGTAGGTATCTTAAAACGCATCGTTGTGATCGATGTGGGAGATGGCCCGATCGTTCTGATCAACCCGGAGATCATCGAGACATCTGGAGAGCAGACAGGAGATGAAGGATGCTTGAGCGTGCCGGGAATGGCTGGTCAGGTGACACGTCCGAACTATGTAAAGGTAAGAGCTCTGGATGAGGAGATGAATGAGGTAGAGTACGAAGGAGAGGAACTTCTGGCACGTGCATTCTGTCATGAGATCGATCATTTGGATGGACACATTTATACAGAATTTGTTGAGGGAGAGCTGCATCAGGTTTCCTACGACGAAGAATAAGAAAGAGGATTGGTGACATAATATATGAAGACAATTTTTATGGGAACACCTGATTTTGCAGTACCGCCATTGAAAGCACTGGTAGAAGCCGGACACGAGGTCGTGGCTGTCGTGACACAGCCGGATAAACCGAAGGGTAGAGGCAAGACGCTTCTTCCGACCCCGGTCAAAGAGGAAGCGCTGATGCATGAGATCCCGGTATATCAGCCAGAGCGTGTGAGAAATAACGAAGAATTTATGGAAACGCTCAGAGAGCTTGATCCGGACATCATTGTAGTGGCAGCGTTTGGACAGATCATCCCGAAAGAAGTCTTAGAGCTTCCGAAGTATGGCTGCATCAACATTCATGCTTCCCTTTTGCCGAAATACAGAGGGGCAGCTCCGATCCAGCAGGCAGTGATCGATGGGGAAAAAGAATCCGGTGTTACGATCATGCAGATGGGAGAAGGACTGGATACCGGAGATATGATCTCCAAGATCGTGATCCCGCTGTCAGAGGACGAGACGGGCGGAAGTCTGTTTGCAAAACTGGCACAGGCAGGGGCAGAGCTTTTGATCAAAACACTGCCGTCCATTGAACAGGGAACTGCAGTGCGCGAGAAACAGCCGGAAGAAAGTCCGACACCGTATGCGGCTATGATCACAAAGCAGATGGGACTTTTGAATTTCCAAAGATCCGCGGTGGAACTGGAACGTCTGGTGCGTGGCATGAACCCATGGCCGAGTGCGTACACTTTCATCAACGGAAAGACGCTCAAAGTCTGGAGATGCAGAGTAAGTGAAGAACACACAAATGCAGCGCCGGGTACTGTGATCCGTACAGATAAGGAAGGGATCCATACCGCCTGTGCAGAAGGAGTGCTCATCCTTACAGAAGTGCAGATCGAGGGAAAGAAGCGTATGGAGGCGGATGTGTTCCTGCGTGGATATCAGATAGAAGAGGGAACTGTTTTCACAGATCATAAGGAGTGATAGAATGTACGGATATTATTGGGATCCTACGTATATACTGCTGGTCATAGGAATGCTGCTGTCTTTGGCGGCATCTGCCAGGGTAAAAAGCACTTTTGCCATTTACAGCAGAGTGCGCAGTGCATCCGGGATGACTGGGGCAGAAGCTGCCAGAAGGATCCTGCATATGGCAGGGATCACGGATGTTATGGTAGTTCCAGTATCGGGAAGTTTGACTGACCATTATGATCCGCGGAGCAAAAAACTTGCTCTTTCGCAGGATGTGTATGATAAAACTTCTGTGGCTGCCATCGGAGTGGCTGCACACGAGTGCGGTCATGCCATCCAGCATCAGGTAAATTATGCACCTTTATCGTTTCGCACAGCGATCGTTCCGGCAGCAAATATTGGATCTTCTTTGTCATGGCCATTGTTTCTTGCAGGATTTATCTTTTCTATCCGCCCGTTGCTTACATTGGGGATCGTGCTGTTTTCTTTGGCGGTACTTTTCCAGCTTGTAACTTTGCCGGTAGAACTGAATGCCTCCTCCAGAGCTTTGAAAATGCTTGGAAATTCCGGAATGCTTGGGAATGATGAACTGAAAAGTGCGAAGAAGGTACTTGCAGCGGCAGCATTGACTTATGTTGCAGCACTTGCAGCGTCTGTTCTGCAGCTTTTGAGATTGATTATACTGGCCGGAGGAAAAGACCGTGACTAATGGAATAAATACCAGAGAGCTAATATTAGAGATATTGCTCGAGATTGAGGAAGAAGGAAAGCACAGTCACATTGCGATCCGCAATGCGCTTTCCAAATATCAGTTCCTTCCAAGACAGGAGAGAGCTTTTATCACCAGAGTGTGTGAAGGAACGCTGGAATACAGGATCCTGATCGATTATATCATCGATTCTTATTCCAAGGTAACTGTAGAAAAAATGAAGCCTG
>CAZSTD010000125.1:0-6942 GCA_964609645.1 uncultured Blautia sp. | reverse complement strand
AACATTTTTTACAAAAGTATTTAATTTTTTGCCGAATCGTGGTATGCTGAGAGGTGGAAAAAGTACGAAAAAAAATGGGGGATTTTTACAGATGACATCGGAATTAAGGTTCGAAACGAAGAAAATGAGAGTTGCTGATCTTGGAACCGAAAGCTGTGTGCCAGATCTATTGGGGGAACTGACCACACAGAACTCGCTGGATTTCCATCTCGGCGAAGCAGATGAGATCTACGAAGGATACGGCAGAGTGAAAAGTGCTTATCCGTACAGACAGCGCAACACTTATACGAGAGAACTGACCGAACGGGAAGTAAAAACAGCAGTTTTGGAAAACAGATACCTGAAAGCTGTATTTTTACCAGAGTTCGGAGGAAGACTGTGGGAATTGTGGGATAAATACACGGGAAGAAACCTTCTGTACACAAATGATGTCCTGCAGTTCAGCAATCTTGCAGTGCGCAATGCGTGGTTCAGCGGCGGTGTAGAATGGAACATCGGCATCATTGGGCACACACCTTTTACGACAGAACAGCTTTACACAGCGCAGACTGTGAATGAGGATGGAGAACCTGTTCTTCGTATGTACGAGTATGAGCGTATCCGTAAGCTGACTTATCAGATGGACTTCTGGCTGGAAAAAGACAGCAGCTTTTTGAACTGCAGGATGCGTGTGGTAAATGAAAATAAAGATGTAGTTCCGATGTACTGGTGGAGCAATATGGCGGTTCCGGAATATGAAAACGGCAGAGTGGTCGTGCCTGCGATCCATGCATTTACCAGTGATGGAAAGGTTGTGACAAAGGTAGATATCCCAGTAGTAAATGGAATCGATGTTACTGCCTACAAAAATATCGAAAAGTCTGTAGATTATTTCTTTGATATTCCGGACGGAGTGCCGAAATTTATCGCAAATGTGGACCAGACAGGATACGGTCTTCTGCAGGTTTCCACAGATCGTCTCAGAAGCAGAAAGTTATTTTCCTGGGGAAAACAGGACGGCTCCGATCATTGGCAGGAATATCTGACCGACCAGGCAGGACGCTATCTGGAGGTTCAGGGAGGTCTTGCAAAGACGCAGTACGGATGTATTCCGATGGCACCGCACACAGCTTGGGAGTGGATGGAACAGTATGGTTCTGTTCAGATCTCAGAGGACATCCTGGCGAAAGATTACAAGGAGCGCACTGCCTGGGTGACAGAGAACGTTCTGTCTGCAGGGCTGCATGAAAAGATGCGCCAGAAGCTGGAAACTTCCAGAGCAACTGCTAAGAAACCGGCAGAACTTGTGTACACAGGAAGCAAGTACGGTGCAGACGTTGTGCGCGGCGAGAGCACATCTCATCTGGAGTTTGTAGATGGAGATAATGGCTTAGAGAACTGGAAGAAATTCTTTGAGACTGGAAAATTGCATTGCCCGTCACCGACTGAGATACCAGATGAATTTATGATCAACAGCGGAAATATCCATTTCCTGGAAGAACATATGGATACAGACAATGCGCAGAATTGGTATGCGCATTACCAGCTGGGCATTGGATACTATGTAAACGGAGAATATCCAAAAGCAGAAAAAGAATTTTTGAAATCTTTGGAACTGGAAGAAAACGCATGGGCTTATCACGCTCTGAGCTGTGCGAAACTGGCGATGGAGGATAAGGAAAATGCGGCTGCAGCGATCCTGAAAGGAATGAAGCTGGAACGTAAAGAGCTTTCCTACTTAAAAGATGGATTTAAGATTTTGTTGCTGACAGAGCATTATGAGGAATTAAGCTGTTTCTACCGTGAATTGGATCAGGAGGAACAGGAAGATGGAAGATTGAAATTTGGATATGTGCAGGCACTTCATGGCTTAAAACAGGATAAAGAGGCGTTGGAGCTGCTGGAGAGCAACGATGGTCTGGTTCCGGTGGATGTACGTGAGGGTGAGGAATCGATCGGAGATATCTGGCAGGAGCTTTACCGCAGTGTTTATCAGAAAGAAGGAGAACTTCCGCATAAATTTAATTTCCACGCGAATTGATCGATCATTTCAATAGCGATAAAAACCGCAGTAGAGGGAAGCGATAGTAAGTTCCTGACACTGCGGTTTTTTGCTGCTGGACATGGAAAGAATGAGAGCTGCTTTTTAGGAAAGGAGTATTATGGAATTTCAGCATGAACTGATCATTCCCAACGAGGGACTGCCCTTTAAAATGTTCCTATTTGAAGGAGGAAATGGAAACTATGTCAGGGAAAAGCACTGGCATACATCCATTGAGATCTTTGCAGTTTTGGAAGGGGGATTGGATTTTTTTATCAATAAAGAAGAATATCCTCTGAAGGCAGGAGAACAGATCATCATCAATTCTAATGAGATCCATTCTATCCATGCCCCCAGAAAGAATAAGACGGTTGTCCTTCAGATTCCGCTCAAACAATTTGAAAACTATTTTACTGCACAACGCTTTATACGTTTTCGTGGACAGGAAGAACTGACGGACAAAAAACTGATGTCTTTGATCAGCAAATTATACCAGGTATATACGGAGAAAGAGACGGGATATGAGTTTCGGACGATGTCCCTGTTTTATGAGATCATGTATCTTTTGGTCAAAAAATATCGTGTCACAGAGGTGCAGGAAAAAGAGATCCGGCATAGCCGAAGACTGGATGCATTGTCAAAGATCACCACCTATATGCGTGAACATTACAGGGAAGAACTGAAACTTGCAGATTTGGCGACGACATTTGGTTATTCAGAGGCATATTTGTCGCGAATGTTTCAAAAATATGCAAAGATCAATTATAAAACTTATTTACAAGACATTCGGATGGCGTATGCGTACAGAGATCTGTTGAATACGGACCACACGATCAGTCAGATCGCGCTGGATCATGGATTCTGCAGCAGCAGAGCGTTTTCTGGGGAATTTCAGAAAAGATACCACATCCTTCCGAGTGAAATGCGTAGGCGCAAAGATCAAAAAGGTCAAAAAAACGCTATAGAATAGACAAGAAAACTGGCGAAAATGACATATCTCTTTTGCTATACTCAGGTTACAGAAAAAACAAAAAAGAACATATGTAACAGAAAAATAGATCAACGATGCTTATGGAAGCAAAAGGAGGTTTTCAGGTGAAGATCCAGAATGTAGCAGATGCTTCTTTCCGCAAATACGGAAAGGTGCTTGAGGGGTATGATTTCAGTGCTTTGCTCAAAGAAATGAAACACACACCAGTGCCGGATGATGTGGTTTATGTTCCTTCAGCGGAAGAACTGGAAGCGCTGGATGTAGCGAAAGAATTGCAGAATAAAGGATTCGGAGGGATCCCGATCCAGATTGGTTACTGCAATGGACATAATAAAAAGTTAAACGCAGTTGAATATCACCGCAATTCGGAGATCAATGTGGCTGTGACAGATCTGGTCCTGCTCATTGGAATGCAGCAGGATATCGAGGATGATCTTACTTATGATACATCCAAGATCGAAGCGTTTTTGGTGCCTGCAGGAACGGGTATCGAAGTGTATGCGACAACTCTGCACTATGCGCCGTGCAACGTTGCTGACGGTGGCTTTCAGTGTGTGGTAGTGCTTCCGAGAGGAACGAACACAGAGCTCACTTTTGAGACTGCAAAGACAGGTGAGGATAGTTTGATGACCGCGAAAAATAAATGGCTCATCGCACATGAGGATGCGGCGATCGAGGGAGCGGTAAACGGACTTCGCGGAGAGAATATCACGATCGACTGATAGAGGATAAAGTGACAGACAGCGAGACCAAAAAATAAGTGAAATAGGTAAAGCAAGCGAAGTAAGTAAAATAAGCGATAAATAAAGTAAGAGAAAAACGAATGGAATAAGAGATCAAGCATAGAAAAGGAGAAAGATTATGATCGACAATATGCCAAAAGTAAAAATCGGAATCGTAGCAGTAAGTCGCGATTGTTTTCCGGAAAGCCTTTCTGTAAACAGAAGAAAAGCATTGGTAGATGCTTATACAAAGAAATATGATGCAGCAGACATCTACGAATGTCCGATCTGTATCGTAGAGAGTGAGATCCATATGGTCCAGGCTCTGGAAGATATCAAGAAAGCAGGATGTAACGCACTGTGTGTATATCTTGGAAACTTTGGACCGGAAATTTCTGAGACACTCCTTGCAAAACACTTCGATGGACCGAAAATGTTCTGCGCAGCAGCAGAAGAAACACAGAACGATCTGGTTCAGGGACGTGGCGATGCGTACTGCGGTATGTTAAATGCAAGCTATAACTTACAGCTTCGCAATATCAAGGCTTATATCCCGGAATATCCGGTTGGAGACGCAGAAGACTGTGCAGATATGATCCACGAATTCCTTCCGATCGCAAAAGCAGTGGAAGGCCTGAATAACTTAAAGATCATCAGCTTTGGTCCGCGTCCATTAAATTTCCTTGCCTGCAACGCACCGATCAAACAGCTTTACAATATCGGCGTTGAGATCGAAGAAAATTCTGAGCTTGACTTGTTTGAAGCATTCAACAAACACGCTGGAGATGAAAGGATCCCTGCACTTGTAAAAGCGATGGAAGAAGAACTTGGAGAAGGCAACAAGAAACCAGAGATCCTCTCCAAACTTGCTCAGTATGAGCTGACTTTGAAAGATTGGGTGGAAGAACACAGAGGATATCGCAAATATGTGGCCCTCACAGGAAAATGCTGGCCAGCATTCCAGACACAGTTTGGATTTGTTCCATGCTATGTAAACAGCCGTTTGACAGCACAGGGCATCCCGGTTTCCTGCGAAGTAGATATCTATGGAACTTTAAGTGAATTTATCGGAACCGTTGTAAGTGATGATATCGTTACACTGCTCGATATCAACAATACAGTACCGAAGGATATGTACAAAGAATCCATCGAAGGCAAATACAATTATACACTGAAAGATACATTTATGGGATTCCACTGCGGAAATACAGCTTCCAGCAAACTGACTTCCTGTGAAATGAAATATCAGATGATCATGGCAAGAAGTCTTCCGGAAGAAGTGACTCAGGGTACTCTTGAGGGAGATATCGTTCCTGGAGACATCACATTCTACCGTCTGCAGAGCACCGCGGATAACAAACTGCGCGCATACATTGCACAGGGAGAGATCCTTCCGGTAGCAACAAAATCCTTTGGAGGCATCGGCGTATTCGCAATTCCGGAAATGGGACGTTTCTATCGCCACGTACTGATCGAAGGCGGATATCCGCATCACGGAGCGGTTGCATTCGGACATTACGGAAAAGCTCTGTTTGAAGTATTCAAATATATCGGAGTTCCGGTAGATGAGATTGGTTATAACCAGCCGGCAGGCGTAAGATATCCGACAGAAAATCCTTGGGGATAAGAGCTGGCAAAAACAATGAAAATAATGAAAAAGACATCCTGGGGGAAACTCCGGGATGTCTTGCGGTAAACGATCACAGTCAGACAAAAAGTATATCATTTAAAAAGTAATATCCAAAAGATGAAAGGAGAATTTTATGTATTATATTGGAATTGATCTTGGTACTTCTGCAGTTAAACTTTTGCTTATGGAAGGATCAGGAAAGATCTGTAACATCGTGTCAAAAGAGTATCCTCTGTATTTCCCACATCCGGGCTGGTCTGAACAGAAACCGGAAGATTGGTTTACACAGAGTATGGAAGGCATGAAAGAACTGACAAGGGATATTGATAAGTCTCAGGTAGCAGGAATCGGCTTTGGCGGACAGATGCACGGACTTGTCACACTGGATGCAGAAGACAATGTGATCCGTCCGGCGATCCTCTGGAATGATGGTCGTACAGGAGAGGAGACGGAATACCTCAACACAGTGATCGGAAAAGAGAAACTTTCCGAGTACACAGCAAATATCGCATTTGCAGGATTTACAGCACCGAAGATCCTTTGGATGCAGAAAAATGAGCCTGAGAACTTCAAAAAGGTAGTCAAGATCATGCTTCCGAAGGATTATCTGGCATATCGCTTGTCTGGTTCTTTCTGTACAGACGTATCAGATGCTTCCGGCATGCTTCTTCTGGATGTAAAAAATCGCTGCTGGTCTAAAGAGATGATGGAAATCTGCGGTATCACAGAGGAACAGCTTCCAAAACTCTATGAAAGCTGGGAAGTAGTTGGAACTTTAAGACCAGAGATCGCAAAAGAACTCGGATTTGGTGAAAATGTAAAAGTGGTTGCAGGAGCTGGCGACAATGCAGCGGCAGCAGTGGGAACAGGTACTGTTGGCGACGGACAGTGTAACATTTCTCTTGGAACATCAGGAACCGTATTTATCTCCAGCAAAAACTTTGGCGTGGATGAGAACAATGCGCTCCATTCTTTCTGCCATGCAGATGGAAGTTATCATCTGATGGGATGCATGCTAAGCGCAGCGTCCTGCAATAAATGGTGGGCAGAAGAGATCCTTCAGACCAAAGATTTTGTTAAAGAGCAGGCACCGATCGAGAAACTTGGTGAGAATCATGTGTTCTTCCTGCCGTATCTGATGGGAGAGCGCTCCCCGCACAATAATCCGGATGCAAGAGGTGTGTTCTTTGGAATGTCCATGGACAGTACAAGAGCAGATATGACTCAGGCAGTCTTAGAAGGTGTTGCATTTGGCCTTCGTGATTCTCTGGAAGTTGCGAGAAGCCTTGGGATCAAGATCGAGAGAACAAAGATCTGCGGCGGTGGTGCTAAGAGCCCGCTGTGGAAAAAGATCATTGCCAATGTTATGAATCTGAAAGTGGATGTTCTGGAAAACGAAGAAGGTCCGTCTATGGGCGGCGCGATGCTGGCAGCAGTTGGCTGCGGAGAATATCCGGATGTAGAAACGATCGGACAGAAATTTGCAAAGGTTGTGGATACAGTAGAGCCAGATCCAGAGTTGGTTGCGAAGTATGAAGAAAAATATCAGAAATTCCGCACTTTATATCCAGCGATGAAA
>CAZSTD010000124.1:0-7221 GCA_964609645.1 uncultured Blautia sp. | reverse complement strand
CGATAAGAAAATATTTGCGCAATAGTTTGCAGATCATGATCTTATTTTTGTTTATGGCAGTGAGCACATGTACATTTTCTGTTTGGGCAGATGATGCTCAATTATCACAAGATACTCATGGAAATTACTTAATATCTTCAGGTGCAGATTTTCGTAGATTTGTAAATATGGTTAACAACAATGGAGGAGAACAATTTAAAGACAAAAAAGTTATTTTAACTGAAGATATTGTAGTTGATGCAGTTGCGTATGACGAATATAAAAGCTTTTCTGGATGTTTTGATGGGAAAAATCATTCGATTACATATCAGGCAAATGAAATAACGAATTATTCAAGTAAAACAAGCGTGTTTCCATTTAAATTTACAAATGGAACACTGAAAAATGTAAAAATAACTATTGATCAGTGTAATATTTCAGCAATGGTGGATCTGAACAATGAGATTATTCCTGATAACGTTGGTATTTTGGGTGCTGGCTTTGTGAATATTAATAATGATAAGGGACACCTTGAAGGCGTTCAGTTGAATGCTGAGGTTAAGTTAAAATGGGGAGGAGATTTTTGCCTAGGATTTTTTGTAGCTCCTTTCGCAGAAATAAGTAAAACTGAAATTCAAGATTGTAGTATATCTATCAATTATGATCTGGCTTCATCGACAAGTGCAGAAGAAATTTTTGAAGCGATAAAAACCCAAACTCTTGGTGGGGTTTGGGGAGATATGGGTGACTTGAATCTGTATCAATTTGGACAGGAATATAATGCAGGAGGAAACACATATACTAATTGTTATAGTGCTGGGACATATGGGAATTCTTTGAAAGAACTTGCACAAAAACTAAAGGAATGGGATATAGAAGACGTTCATACGGGAATTGTTGGGAAATTTATTGGAACAAAGAGTGGGTGTACTGCAACTTCATGTTATTATGATTCTACATTAGCCCCTGAATTGCTTGCTGTATGTTCTGACAGAACTTTTACAGAATTCACAAATAAAGATTCTTTTCCTAAAACAACAGAGCAGATGAAAAAACAGAGCACCTATGAGGGATTTGATTTTGATGAAATATGGTCAATTTCTCCTGAGATAAATGGAGGATATCCTTATTATGATCCGAAAATAGAGAACATTATTTTAAATGTGAAACCTATTATAGCGGATAAAGAATGGAACACAACAAATACCAAAGATAAGAATAAATATGGAAGAACAGATACTTATTATTATCCATATTGTGGTGATGATAACGGTACGGTGACAGGTGTAGAGTTCACAGGATTAACAGAGGAACAGAGGGAATATGTACAAACATATGATTTATCAATAAGCTGTGATCTGACCAAAGACGTGGAATCTGTGAAGATAGATATGAATTTCCTTGGTGACAGACCAGTTACAGTTGTTTGGAAAAATGAACCGACCATAATAGTAGGGAATGAAGATAAAGCTGAAGAAGATAAACGTGGATTTTCTGTTAAAGTCGTAGATGGAACTGCAAAAGTTACAGAAGCGAAAGGAACAGAAAATGGGATTTCTCAAGACCAGTGGGATGCTTATTATGAAAAAGCAAAAGATGCCATTCAGGTTATCATGAAATACTGTGAGAAAAACGATGCATTTGGAGTACAGAGTTCCCCGTCCTATGAAAATACAGATGTATGGGCGATCTTTACTGCTGCCAGATGTGGCTATGTTCCATTCAATGATAAAACATATTTCGACAGATGGTTTGCTAATACCAAAACATATCTGCAGGAGTTAAAAGATAGTGGTTTTGACTTTGCAAAAGAGACAAAAGTGACAGATATTGCAAAATTGGCATTGGCGATCGAATCGATTGGGTATGATCTAAGAGATATTTCGTCAGTAGATCTGTTGACAGCACTTGGAACAGTTAAGTCATCTGATGAAGGATTGCATTATAAATATGAGTATATGATCCACGCACTCAAAGCAGGTGGATATACTTCAACATCTAAAACATTTACAGATGAAGATATGGACGAATGGGCGTTAAAGAATGCAAGCGGCTTGAAAAATGCATCAGATAATGTTTTTGCTAATGCGGATAATTCTATGGGATGGCAGCCGTTGATTTACTGGTATCATACGAATAAAGACGTGAAAGAGGCGATCGATTCGGCAGAAGTGAGATATCCACAGGTTGGTCAGAGAGCAACAGGTGCTTTTTGTACTTCGGGATTTGAAACCCAGTGCCCTACATTTGGGAATAATGCATGGAATAATGCACAGGCGTTATTATTTGCAAGTGAGTTTGACGTAAATGTTTTGGCTTATGCAAGTGGATATACAAAGAATGGCAATAACATTCTTGATGCGGTATTTGACCAGATCAATTTTGAAGATAAAAGTTATGGTAATGGTACGATCCCGGGATTTTTCAATTATGATCCATCTCAGATAGCGCGTGGCTTGTGTTCTTTTGTTCGTTCTTATGAAAGAAATATTAAGAATAAAGAAAATGTTCCGGCTTTCTGGGTATTTTCCGACGTAACTGTTCCGACAAAAGCTGTAAACGATGCGATCCTGGCATTGAATGACCAGAGCACCGCAGAGCAGATCCAGGCTGCACGTACCGCTTACGATGCACTGGATGATACACATAAGAAAATCTTCAATGCGGAAACTCTGAGAAAACTTCTGAAAGCAGAAAACAAGCTGGCTGGAGAGGTTGAAACAGCGCTCAAAGCACTCGAAGCAATCCCGGCGCTGGATGAGCTGACTACAGGAGATAAAGCTCTTATCGAGAGAGCAAGAACTGCTTACGATGCTTTGAAGACCGACGAACAGAGACGAGCAGTGAGCGATTATTATGACGTTTTAAGAGCAGCAGAAAAGAAACTGCAGACTCTGGAGAACGATAAGGACAAGATCGCGGCTGATAAAGTGATCGCAGCGATCGAGGCGCTTCCTCTGGAGGATGAGGTCACTGTAGATTCCTATGAGACGGCACAGTATTCTCTGAACCGTGTACAGGCACAGTATGATGCGCTGACAGATACACAGAAGGCACTGGTTTCCAATTACAGTACTCTGCAATATCTGCGAGACAGGATCTCAGATGTACGCACATCTGCATCTGTGGTGAAGAAGATCCGTGCGATCGGTACACTGACTTCTGAGAACTATGAGAAGAAGCAGGCGGCAGTGATCGAGGCACGTACCGCTTACGATGCTTTGACAAAGACACAGAAATCTTATGTGACGAATTATTCTGATCTGGAACAGGCAGAACTGTTTATCAACAGACAGAACAAAGATGAGAGCGTTGTCCATGTGATCCGCTTCCTTGACGAGCTGTATCTGACAACGAAAGAAGACGGAACATTTACGGATGGTCCTCTGAAACTGACCGAGAAGGCAAATGGAAAACCTACCGAGAAGATCTGGGATGATTGGAAAGACTATGTAGTAAATGCACGTGCACTGTTTGATGACCTGACACAGGAGCAGCAGGCACAGGTAAGCAATGTGAAATATCTGACACAGGCAGAAGCCTATATCTACCAGTTAAGATCAAATGCATTGGTAGAGATGCTCAAGGCACTTCCGGATGCAGCGACTGTTCATGGACAGGAGATCCCGCAGCCGACACAGACTCCACAGCCGACAGAAGCACCGGCACAGGAAGCTGCGCAGGCGGAAGATCTGATGCAGGCAGAGGAAGTACAGGCATCAGAAGCTGGTTTTGATTTCTCTGACGGCAGTGAGGATGTATTTACATCAGAAGCTGTATTGGTGGAAGAAGCACCGGCAGAGGAAGTACAGGAGATCCCTGTACAGACAGAAGAGACCGCGCAGGCAGCAGAGTTTGTTTCCGAGGAGGAAGCACCGGAAGCGCAGGCGCAGACAACACGTGCGCTGACCGATGGCGAGCTGACCAAGATCGCTGAGGCGAAACACGCATATGATCAGCTTTCCGCAGAGGAAGAGACGAAGTTCAGAAGTGAAAATACCGCATTGGTAGAAAATCTGGAAAAACTGGTATCCATGGCGCTGACCTATGAAAAAGGACAGAGCGAATACCTGAAACTTTTTGCAGCGGAGGCAGCAGAGGTTTACGCAGCAGTGAAGAACGATCCGGTAGACAGGGATTCCTATCCGTCTGTGAAGGCATTCCTTGACCGCTATGCGAAGGATTACGAACCATATCAGTCTGCGATGGCAGGTCTGAAAGTGAAGGTCGGCGATCAGGAGATGACATTTGCAGAGGTGATCGCTGCGCTGACTGCTCAGGTTGAGACAGCGGGCAAAGATATCGCAGATGCACAGAAGGCAGATGAGTGGATCTTGAGCCTTCCGACAGCAGTTACCAAGGACAACATCAAGAGTGTGGAGACAGAGCTTGCAGGTCTGAGCAAGTTTATGGACAGCATGACCGCAGAGAGCAGATCCTACATGTCAAATATGAAACAGTTAGAGCTTGTAAAGGCGATCGTGGCAGACTACCACATTGAACTGATCGGTAAGCAGGAAACATTTAAGGCGGACAGACCGGCTGGATTGCAGACCGATGTGCTCAACTACAAGACGATCCAGATCAGCTGGGACAGTGTAGAGAATGCGGATGGCTATATCGTATACAGAAAGACGGATGACGGTGAGTGGCAGAAGCTCGCATCCGATGTGACAGGCATTTCTTATCAGGATAAGACAGCGCTGACAGGCGTGACTTATCATTATACAGTCAGTGCATATTCTTATGTATGGGGCGGACTCACAGAAAGCCAGTACCATCCGGATGGAGTCAGCGATGCGACAAAACTTGACAAGACGAAGATCGCATCCGCAGCTTCCAACAGCTATAAGAGCATCCGTGTGACATGGAATAAGGTATCCGGAGCAAACGGTTACCGTATCTGCCGTTCCACAACAAAGAATGGCAAGTATGTCTGCGTTGGGACTACGAAGAAAAACAGTGCAACGACCTTCTTAGATAAGACGGCAGTGACTGGACAGGTATATTATTACAAAGTCCGTGCATACCGAAATGTAGAAGGTGAGAAGGTATACGGGGCTTCCTCCGCAGCAGCGAAGGCGAAAGCAGTTCCGGCTACCCCGACACTGGCAGTTGGATCTACCAATAAGACAGCCGTTCTTGAGTGGACGAAGATCAGTGGCGCAGATGGCTATCAGGTTTACAGAAGTACTTCTGAGGATGGCAAGTTTACCCGCGTGAAGACGACTGGAAAGACTGGCTATGACGATCAGAAGCTCAAGACAGGTAAGACACTTTATTACAAAGTGCGCGCCTATAAGCTTGTAGATGGAAAGAAGGTTTATGGAGCTTTCTCCGAAGTAAAAGGAGTAAAGATCAAATAGTGTGCCATAAGGAGTATCCTATTAAATATTGACAAGGCAGATGCCGTCTTTTCCTGAATGATATACGGGGAGAGGCGGCATCTGTGCATTAGGCAGGAAGGGATTTTTGTGTGCACTTTTTTAGGAGAAAAATAAAATTGGAGGCGACCAATGAGAAAGAAACAATGGATGGCACTGTTTTTGTGTGCCGGGATCAGTGTGACGAGCTGTCCGGTCCCTGGAGCGCAGGGTTTGCTGAGTGAGCAGGAGGAAACACAGAGTTCCGGGGAGGATGTGGACACGGATGTAAATGCACAGAGTGAGGAGTTCCTTCCAGGTGAAATGGAGACAGAGGAAGAGGAGACAGAACCGGAGCTTGGCGAGCTGGAGCAGGAGGCTGCGAAGGAGGAGCAGACAGCTTCCCTGGATGCTTGGCTTTCATATATCCGTGAGGCGGCAGCCTGTCAGGAGCTGGATCTGTCATCGGAGATCTTTGCAAATTTTGTGCAGGCAAGCGATGCCTTTGATGCGATGACGCAGGAGGAGCTGGCGGAGATCTCGCAGGAGGATATGGATGCGCTGGAGAGTGTCAGAGACCGGATCGCACAGCAGATATCTTCTGCGGAGGGTGTGACGGTGATGGGAAATCCGTGGTATGTGCAGATCCATGTACAGGAGGATACTCAGCAGGAGGAGACACTGGCTTCCCTGGCTTTGCTGTATCAGGGGACTTCCCCGAAGCTGCTCTATGATGTGCGGATCTCATACACGGATATCCGCACAGGGGAGAGCTATCAGCCGATGACGATGCTGGAGCTTACCTTTCCTGTGCCGGAGGGATATGAGAGTCTGACAAATGGAAGGATCTTGCGTGCGGCTTCGGATTCTTTTCTGGAACTGAGTCCGCAGAGGCAGGAGGATGTTTTTTACCTGGACAGTGCGCGTACGCTGACGCATCTTCTGGTGGCGGATTTTCCGGCGGGTCTGAGCGGGATCGTGCTGGACAGCGAGTCCTTGAAGATCAATAAGGGACAGAAGCATACGCTGAAAGTGACACCGATCCCGGATTCCGTGACGGAGAAGTATACGGTCCTTTGGGAGAGCAGTGACACTTCGGTTGCGAAGGTAAATAAGAAGGGCGTGGTTACGGCTGTGAAGAACGGCAAGGCTACGATCACTGCGAGTGTGAAGGAACATCCGGAGATCACAGCCTCGTGCAAGGTGACCGTTATGCAGGGGGCGAATGCGCTGACGAAGTCGGTGAGTCAGGTGATGGCGGAGACGAAGGCGTATATGCGTTCCGTGGATACGAACCCTTCGGTGGGAAGTGAGTGGTTTGTGCTGGGGCTGGCAAGGGGCGGTCTGAGTTTGAAGGAGAAATATTTTTCTACCTATTATAATCATACCGCAAACTATATCGAGGAGAAGAAAGGGGTTCTGACCAACACCTCCAAATATACGGAGTATTCCAAGAGGATCCTGACGCTGACGGCTGCGGGCAAGGATGCCAGGGATGTGGGAGGCTATAACCTGTTTTCCTATCTGTCGGATCTGAGCCTGGTGAAGGAGCAGGGGCTGAATGGCCCGATCTGGGCGCTTTTAGCATTGAACTGTCATCCGGAGTACAGCATCCCGAAGAATCCGGATGCAGTTGAGCAAAACTCGGAGAGTGCGATGGTGGATTTCCTTTTGCAGAGTGAGCTTTCCGGGGGCGGCTGGGCGCTGATCGGAAATAATGCGGACTCAGATATCACGGGGATGACGATACAGGCGCTTGCGCCGTATTACCAGAAGGTGGGATATGAGAATGTGACGGCGGCGATCGACCGTGCGCTGGCGGTGCTGTCCGAGATGCAGACGACGGACGGCGGCTATGCGACGATGGGTGTGGAGACGG
>CAZSTD010000123.1:3806-7245 GCA_964609645.1 uncultured Blautia sp. | reverse complement strand
TCGTCGAAGGGTTCTTCGAACCTTGGGAGAACCAGTCTCAGAGCTTCATCCGGACTGTAGCACACGGCAGCCAGGCAGCCGGCTTCCTGTGCCTCGGATATGAATTCGAGCTGCTTCGGTGTCGGCTTGTTCGGCTTAACCTTGCATTCGATATAGACGGCTCGTCCATCGCTTCTGCGGTAGCCTGAGAGGTCGGGATAGCCGACGGGAACTCCGGTCGTAAAATACCGCCCGTCGGGCGTTCTTACACGCCCGACATTTACACGGTGGAGAGTACAGTAGGGGTAAAGCACCCTAATTATCGCATTGAGCAGCTGCGACTCATTTCTCCACATTTTCATTTCTATCCTCCGAATCTACTCGGTTATAGTCTTCCGCACTCATCTCCGATCTCATAGCTGCCGCATGAAGCTGATCGGCAAAATATTTCGCGACTGCCGCCTCGTTTTCGGGAAGCTTTCCGAGAAGCTTGAACTTTACCACGCTGTACTTCTGACCGCTCTTCGATGTCTGAGCAGTCAAAGAGAACTCGGTGACCACCTCGCAGGGCTTCAGCTTCTTCACGGCAAGCGTTGAGAGTCGGTAATTCTGAAAGCCCTTAAGCGATGTGGGCGGCAGCGAGAGAACCAGCGGGATTGGCGATCCCTCGGTCATGATGTAAAGCCTGTGCATATTTTTGCAGGCTTTGCCACGCTTGTTTTTGGCTGAGCCGTAGACATTCCTCGAACAGGTCTTGCAGTTGAAGCATTCACCGCATTCGGTGTCAACACCTGTTATTCCGTCGATCGAGGAGCAGATCGGCGGAGAGTTTCCTTCGCTGTCCTCATCGAAATAAGCGTTGCAGTTGTGGTTGTAAACGATTACCCCCGAAAAGGTCGGAACACTGGTATCGCTGTCCTCGTCTCCGGTGATGATGTCGAATGCCTTTCCGCCGCCCGTAGCGACCTTGGCACGATAGGTCACCATTCCATCCACTTCGCGCTGTGCCTCGAGTATTTCCGAATAAGCGTCGCGAATAGTTTCAAGGTCGAACGCAAACTCGGAAACGTTTTCCGCAGTTTTGAATAATTGTAAACTCATGCCCATCTTTCAAGTTCCTCCGTGTTTCTCGGAACGACTATATCGTTCCAGAATTTTGATTCTATTTCAATGATCTCTGCTATGTCCTCGTCGTTTCGCGGAACCTCGTACCAGACGAACCTCTGGTTTCCGATCAGCGCGGCGAGGTACCATTTCTTCCAGCCGGTGACCGCCATGTAGTGCTGCATCTGGACGTAATACTGATACGGATATTCATCCTCTGTGAAACGCTTTGCATTGTAAACCTCGGTCGTTTTGATCTCAAGTCCGATATTCTCTCCGCGCAGCTTCCGGTCAATGTTCGCAAACATGAACGGATGCTCCTCCGAAAGGATGATCCGATTGAGCTTGTGAACCTTCAGTCCGGTCGCTTCGGTGAAAAGCTCGGCGACAAAGGGTTCAAGGAAGCTTCCAACGCGGCAGGCAAGCGGTGAGAGCTCATCGGGCTCACTTACCTTCGACGCATAAACATCGGCGGGACGATGCCACTTGTAGACATCATACGGCAATACCAGCGCGGGAGCGTCGCTCCCGCCGATACCGTTCTGACGCGCCTTGAGCCAGTCCGAGTGACTCATGCCGATCGTGGAGATGTAGTTCTTATTCATCGAAACACACCTCCGAAGCCTCATGGCAGATCAAGCAGTTACTGCACCCGACGATCCTTCCCATAAAATCGGTGTACACATCGTCGTTTATCGAAAGCTCCTCACCGCAGCTCGGGCAGATCGGAAACCTGAGTTCTTTTGCTGAACCATACCCGGTCTTTTCTGCAAGCCGGATCACGGGATGATCGGGAAGATCATACATTTTCGAAAACCTCCTTCTTGTTCATAAAAACCATCTTGACTTTTCTCCTTGTTTATGGTATAATTATAGTATAATATTTTTGGTTTGCCCACGATGGAATCGCAGTTCCGCGTGGGCTTTTCTCATGCTCTGATGAGAAGCACATCGCCATCGATGGTCCGCTCGACTCGAAACGACGCGCCCGTCGGCTTGATCTCCTTGATCGGCACGAATACGCGGTCGCGTCCTTCGCGGCTCAGAGCCCGTGCCAGAGCTTCAGCGAGGGTCTGATTCACTGCTTCGAGTATCCTCTTGGACTCGCGCAGCTCGTTGATTTCGCGCTCCTGCTTGCGGATCATCTCCTGCTGGAGCTGGTTGAGCTTTTCATTCGTTATCACCGTCTGTGTCATTTTCTTCCACCTCCTCTATATATTGCTTCAAAGCCTCGCGCTTCGCATAAGCATCGAGGATCGCACCGTAAACACCGTCGCCGGCATCGAAGCTGTCGCCAGATGTTACTAATTGACGGTATCTCGAATCCCAGTACCTGACCAGCAGATTAGCTTCACCGACCGTAAGCTGATCTGCACGAAGCTTCGCCAAATGCTTACGATACGCTTTCTTCAGTCCGGGTATGTTCTTTTCCATTTATTTCCTCCATTCGTCTGAGTCGCGTAAAACGCTTTTCGAGGTCGGCAACGTCGATTCCCCATGCCTTGAAAGCGGCATCGGTGCCGACGAGTCGGTCGTTGTAAAGAATCTCGCCGCGCTCGTGCATTTTGTCACGCGCGATGACCTTGAGCTGACATATCTTCGCTGAGCCGATCTGTCCGAAGATCAGCCTGATCTCCTTATTCCCGAGCTGTGGGAATTTGTAGTATACTTCGAGCGCAGATTCTACGCTCGTGATCGGGGGAATGTTGATCATTAGGTTCACCTCCTTTCCACCCATTCCCAGAGAATCTGAAGAATGAGTGCGTTGATCGATACGCCTTTTTTCTCGGATTCGGATTTTAGCATTTCCAAAAGTTTTTTTGGGATTCTAAACGTGAATCGCTCTCTTGTGTCTTTTGTCATATATTTGGTGTCACTCCTTTATCTCTATTATACCACGTCATGCCTTTGGTGTCAATATGGTGAATGTTAATTCTTTGTAAATTACACTGCCTATGTGGTGTCATTTTGCTTCCAATGTGGTATAATGTTCTTAATGATATGGAGGTGTGATCATGCCAAACGAAATCGATAACGAAAGCTGCAAGAGCGAAACTCGTTTCACGCTGAGGATTGATTCTGAGTTATTCGAGCGTATCAAGCACTTTGCCAAGCTTAACAAACGCTCATCCGCAAAGCAGATTGAGTTCATTCTGGAAGAATGGCTCCGTAACAATGATAATGGAGAATAAACATTATCAAATCCTTTATCGAATATCCCTTCTCCCCCGCCTCTCGGTGAAGCTCCTCTTTGAGCTTGTCCGGGAGGCGGATCGTTGTTGTGGTCTTTTCCATCTCTTCACCTCCTTTCGTCCACCGCGTCGGTCTCGTCCTCGTAGAATCTCTGCCAGTCGAA
>CAZSTD010000123.1:2107-3706 GCA_964609645.1 uncultured Blautia sp. | reverse complement strand
TATTTCGGCGTATCCACTGATTATCTCCTCGGTCGTACCGACACGCCAAAGAAAAAAGCCACTCCGAAGGTTTCCGACACCGACATCAAAGTTGCCCTCTTCGGCGGCGACGGCGAGGTCACTGACGAGATGTGGGATGAGGTGCGGAGCTTCGCTGAGTATGTCAGATCGAAACATTCTGCAAAGGACGAAAAATGATTTCGGACAAGCTGTATCTCGAAGCTGAGCAATCGGGAATCACGGTTCTCTGCGGCGCGGAGCTTCCGAAGACGAAATCTATCTCACTTGAGCTTCCCGACGGCGAGATGTTCATAGGAATCGACGACTCTGCGATGCGTACCAGAGCCGAAGAGCGCGTTCACCTCGCTCACGAGCTCGGTCACTGCGTTACCGGCGCGATGTACAATATGTACTGCCCGATCATGCCGCGCAGGCGTTATGAGAAGATCGCTGACGCTTACGCAATAAAAAAACTCGTCGATGAGGACGAGTTAAAAAGAATCATCAAAGAGCGCGACGGCGAGATAAGCGTCTGGGAGCTTTCTGAATGGTTTGACGTTACTGAGGAGTTTATGAATAAGGCTCTTACGTTTTATTTTGGGGAGAGGTAACGAAGAGAAGACAATGGCAAATTACTACACATTTTTTGATTATTGCTACAAGCCGGAATTTTGTGGAATGAGTGCAACCGGGCTATATCCACACGAAATTCTTTTACTTATCTACATCGAGAAAGGCATCTTAAAAAAGCCGTATGCAAATTCTGGAACGATACCTACGGCGTGCCTGATGTAGATAACCTCATAGCATCACTCACATTGCGTGGGTATATTAGCAACAATATGCTTACAGACAGAGGTATGAAAGAAATCGACTCGAAGGAATGGGTTCTTAAGGCACATCGTAACAGAAATTATGGGATTTCAATGTGTACCATGTCGCGTCTCGTCTCTCAGAATCCGGGAATGGCAACAGATCAGGTTATATATAACGAATTGACCCGGCGTGCAAATCTCAGCATTTTCCGAGACCCCACCGAGTATGTTACTGTGAAGGAACAAATGACGAATTTGTTTGAGGATGAAAAAAGATATGACTGTGCAATATGGTCGATCAGTGAAGCTCTTTATTATCAGATAAACGTAACATCGACTCAATACACAATCGACAATAAAATGCTTGTCAGTCAGGAAAATGTCGAGAAGCTTAAAAACTACCTTTTCGCTGAGAGAATACCAACTGATATTTATATATATGAATATAGCCGTATGCTTAATGCAATGCCCAAGCAAGGGCGTGTCCTCTCGCTTCATGACTCAGCGTTATTGATCGTTGCTTATCATGGAAGGCAAGCTAAATGTAATCGATGCCATATACAGGCGTGCCAAAAGAGTTGAATCTGATGAATACAATTATTCAGAGTATGATGGAAACCCGATTTTACAAAGCAATACAAGAAGTTACCCACGTCCCAAGAACAGTGTTATGATACATCTTATTCTGTTCTTTTTGACGCTTGGATTTGGTAATATAATTTATTATCTTTGTGTGCGGTCGGGGCAAAAAGAATGGGATAGAAAATACTCAAGTTTCCAAAAG
>CAZSTD010000123.1:0-2007 GCA_964609645.1 uncultured Blautia sp. | reverse complement strand
ATTTTCATGGCTGTTGCGCTGAATGTGCGAAACGCCGAGGTAGATGGTTCAGCTTGACCGGAAAAGATACGCGGTTTCCTTTACTTGATATCAATTACGATTGTTCCTGTACGGGACTTGACTACGATCCGGTGATACCGGGTGTGTCTGTTCCTGAGTACGGTCCGAGTAATGAGAGGAAGTATATAATATATTTTAATCGTCAGATGACCGATGACCGTACTCAGACGGAGTTAAAAACGTATAACAAGACTATCGAAGACTTCAAGACCGAATTTCTTCGTTGCACAAATTCAAATAACCGTGAAATTGATTTTAGAATAAAGGTCTGTACTTTAATCAAGTAGATCGAATAAAAAATTTCGCAAAATGGAGTATAACTACAATGAAAAATAATAACGCAAATTATTTAATCATCGGAATCGTATTATCTATTTTTGGAACGATAGCTATGATCGCCGGAGTCATTGCAAATAGTTTACCAGCGGTTCTGATAGCATATGTCGTTGCTTTAATAATAGGTCTGTTCCTAATACACAAATCGTTACTCGAGAAAAAGCAATCTGAATACGATAGCTATCGTGCCGAGTTTGAGCCAAAGCTTAAGGCAGTTGAACAGAAACTATCAGAAAGCGGTTTTACTGACTATGAAGTAGCTCAAGCAAAGCTGTCGAAGATCTCCTCTGACATTGCAGAAGCCGTTGAGCAAAAAGCACGCCTTCAAGAACAGATCGAAAAACTCAACGATGAAGCTGACAAAGCCGACAAACGCGCAAAAACTGCATTATCTAAAGCTTCGAAGCTTATCGAGCTTTGTAATGCTTTCACTTCAATGCTCAAAAAGCGTGATGAAATTCCTGATAGATATTTTACTGTTGACGCTTTTTCTGAATCTGAAATTTTGTCCCTCTGCCCGACTGTTGAGATGAAAATTCACAGCATGGATGTGCGTGATCTCCAAAAAGAATTTCGAGCAAATGACAAACGTATCGATGAGCTTACTGAAATCTACCGCGCACGTTACACAACAAAGGCAAATCAGGCGATTTATTCGCTCATGGTCATCGCTCTTCGCGCCGAACTTCAGAACATACTCTACGATTTGAAATATCAGAAGCTCGATCAGGGCATAGAGAATGTCAAGGCAATGACAGCAAAGTATCTGAAGATTACCTGCGACGGAAATCAGAGCATAGCTCCGACGATGGTCAAGTTCATAGGCGAGATCGAATATCTTTTCATCACATCGGTCAAGATCGAATATGACTACTATGTCCGCAAAGAGAAGGCACGTCAGGAACAGCTTGCTATACGTGAGCAGATGCGTCAGGAGGCTGAGGAACGCAAAGCTCTCGAAGCCGAGCGCAAGAAGGTTGAGCAGGAGGAGCAGAAATTCAAGAATCAGATCGAAGATGTAAACACTAAATTGAACTCTGCCGAAGGTACAGAAGCAGATAAACTCCGCAAGCGTCTTATCGAGCTTGAAGCACAGCTATCAAGTGTCACACAGAAGCGAGAGGATATTGTCAATCTTCAGAACGGTAAGGCAGGCAATGTCTATATAATCAGTAACCTCGGCTCGTTCGGTGAAAATGTATTCAAGATCGGTATGACAAGACGGCTTGACCCGCAGGAGCGCGTTGACGAACTCGGAAGTGCATCAGTACCGTTTGGATTTGATGTACATAGCTTTATCTTCTCAGACGATGCAGTTGGGCTTGAGAATGAGCTTCATAAGCGGCTGAATGAAAAGCGAGTAAACAAGGTCAATATGCGCAAAGAGTTCTTCAATGTTTCACTTGATGAACTCGAAGCCTTGACGCGCGAGATTTCGCCAACGTCAGAGTTCCGCCGCACGATGGCAGCCGAAGAATACCGTCAGTCGCTCTCTGGCAATGAGAACTATGAAGATACCGTCGAATCGGATGATGATAACGACGACTCGACGGTTGCGTGATCGTTTTGCGCACGTCCGCAAGACGATCGCACTTGACAAACTCGCGGAAA
>CAZSTD010000122.1:0-7407 GCA_964609645.1 uncultured Blautia sp. | reverse complement strand
ACACAAAAAGAAGTGACACAGGCTGATGTAGAGGCTATCTACAAGAATCTCTGGTAATTGAGAAAGGTTGGGACTGGTTATGGCAATATTTACAGGAGCTGGAGTGGCGATCGTTACTCCTTTCAATAAAGATGGTTCTGTGGATTATAACAGCCTGGATGAGCTGATCGATTTCCACTGTGAAAACGGAACAGACAGCATTGTGATCTGCGGTACTTCCGGAGAGGCAGCAACGCTGACAGAACAGGAGCACATGGAATGTGTAAAATTTACTGTAGAGAGAACGAAGGGCAGGATTCCTGTGATCGCCGGAACAGGTTCTAACTGTACGGCAACGGCAATGGAACTTTCAGCAGAAGCTGCAAGCTACGGTGTAGACGGAGTTCTGGTAGTGACTCCTTATTACAACAAAGCAACCCAGAAGGGAATGATCATGCATTTCACAAAGGTTGCAGAGGCAGCGAAGGTGCCGGTGGTACTCTACAATATTCCGGGAAGGACTGGATGCAAGATGGAAGCGGAGACTGTGGCACATCTTGTAAATAATGTGGAGAACATTGTAGCGATCAAGGAAGCGAGTGGAGATTTTTCTAATATTGCGCGCATGATGGATCTGACAAATGGAAAGCTGGATCTGTATTCCGGAAATGATGACCAGATCGTACCGCTGATGTCTTTGGGCGGAAAAGGCGTGATCTCCGTGCTCTCTAACGTGGCACCAAAAACAGCACATGACATCTGCCAGCTTTATCTTGACGGCAAGGTGAAGGAAAGCTGTGAACTGCAGTTAAAAGCACTTCCGCTGATCCGAGCATTGTTCAGCGAAGTGAATCCAATCCCTGTTAAAAAGGCAGTGGAACTTATGGGATTGTGCGGTGGAACGGTAAGAGCACCGCTGACAGAGCTGGAGCCGGAGCACACAGAGCTTCTCAGACAGGAAATGCAAAAATTTGGACTGATCTGAGAAAAAGAAAAAACGTTCATATTGGGAAAATGAAAGAGAGTTATCTATGGAATTAACAAAAACGCAGAAAAGACATCGGCTGCTTACGATGATATTTGGGGCCTTTGCCATATTTTTTACAGGCTATCCCCATGTATGGTCCATCTATCAGCCGTATGTGATGGAGCAGGCCGGATGGAGTCAGGGACAGGCATCCATGTGCTTTTATCTGGCGCTGAGTACCTTCGTGTTTGGAAACATCATCGGAGGAAAACTGCAGAACCGTTATAACGCAAAGATCGTCGTCTGGACAGGCGGTGGGATCTTCGCGGTGGGAATCCTTGCTTCTGCATTTTTGATCCTGCCTTCCCCGGTTCCGATGTATCTGACTTATGGAGTGATGCAGGGATTTGGCCAGGGTATGATCTATACGGCGATCCTTGCGACTGTACAGAAATGGTTTCCGGACAGAACAGGATTTGCGTCAGGTGTTGTGGTGACCGCTAATGGGCTTTGCGGATTTTTCCTGGCACCGATCAGCAGAAAAATCCTGGAAGCCGGCGGAGTGCAGAAGACATTGCTGGTGATAGGGACCGCGATCACAATCTCCTGGATCTTATGTGGGATCTTTTTTGACACGCCTCCTGTGGCTGGGAAGGCTGTGAAAGATCAGAAAGAAGCAAAAGGACAGGCGAGTGTGGCTACACAGAAACAGTATACTTCCTCAGAGATGATGCGCACGAAAAATTTTTACCTGCTTCTGGGAACTATGCTTTTCGGATTGATCTCTTACTTTATGGTTTCACCGGTATCACAGACTTATCAGATCGAGCTGGGAATCCCATCTGCATTGGCGGTAAGTGCAGTTATGGTTGGCTCGATCGTAAATGCAGGTGCGAGACTGGTGCTGCCCACCGTATCCGATAAGATTGGAAGGATCGGATGTATCAAAGGTGTGCTGATCGTTGCTATGGCTGCTATGGCGGTGTTGGCTGTATCGAAATCATACGCAGTTACAGCGGCGATCGTGATCATGTACGGTTGCTACGGCGGGATCATGGGAAGCTTCCCATCTTTCACCAGCTCCATTTTTGGGATCGAGCATACCGGAGAAAATTACGGATTTGTAATGTTTGGGATCGTGATAGCTACATTTGGAGCACCGGCCATTTCCGGAGTAGTGAGACAGAATGGATATGGTATGAATGTTGTGTTTGGCATCGGCGCAGGATTTGCAGTGGCAGCATTTATCTGCCTGACTTTACTTGGCAGAAATCTTGCAGCTGAAAAGGCAGACAGAAGGGAGCAGAATAATGAGTTTGGTAACAATGAAGACTTTGCTAAAACGTGCGGCAGATAACCATCAGGGTGTTGGCGCATTCAGTGTTGGAAATATGGAGATGGTAAAAGGTGCGATCCAGGCAGCAGAGGAGTTAAACACTCCGATCATCCTGCAGATCGCGGAAGTAAGACTGAAACATTCTCCGCTGGCATTGATGGGACCGATGATGGTACAGGCTGCGAAGGAAGCGAAAGTAGACGTGGCAGTGCATTTGGATCATGGACTTACTATGGAGACAGTTAAAAAAGCACTGGAATTAGGATTTACCTCTGTCATGTTTGACAGTTCAACTTATCCATTTGAGGAAAATATCGAACGCACCAGACAGGTTGTGGAGTTGGCAAAAACTTATGGTGCGACGGTCGAAGCAGAGTTAGGTCTGGTAGGCGGAAGCGAAGATGGAAGTGAAGATCATGGCATCCGCTGCACAGATCCGGACGATGCAAAAACGTTCTGTGAGCGCACAGGTATTGATGCGCTGGCAGTAGCGATTGGAAACGCACATGGCAATTACCCGGTGGCTCCGAAACTTGCCTTTGATGTGCTTGAAAAGATCCATGAAAAGACAAATGTACCGTTAGTCCTTCATGGAGGCAGTGGTATTACTGACGAAGACTTCCAGAAAGCGATCTCACTTGGGATCATAAAAGTGAACATCGCAACTGCGAGCTTCAATAGATTGACGATGCGTGCGGAAGAATATCTTCAGACCCCCGAAGATCACAATTATTTCTCTCTGAACGAAGCCATGGTACAGGGAACCTATGAAAATGTGAAACATCATATCGAAGTGTTTAATTGCTAAGAAGTGAAGCTTATCTGCGGGAGGCAGGTTGGTTTGAGTCGTGTGAATTTCCCCCTAATCCCCCCTCCTTTTATTTACATATATTCCTTAAAAAGATTACAAATTTCTCGTGCCTTTATATTGGAGTGGACAAGAACTGGCTGTTAGAACGCAGATAAAAAACACGCATGTATCAGGAAAACCGGAATGATCATAACTGAGTATGATCGTTCCGGTTTTTTGCGCTATTTTGCCTTATAAAAAGACTGCTGGATGAAAATATTACCTAAAAAAAAGACCCAAAATTCATGAAAAACAGGGCAAAAGAAAAGACCCAAATAAAAGCTACGGAATTGAAAGATTCTACCGATTTTGGAAAGAGCGGATCTTTAGTATCATATAGTCACAAAGAAAAACAAGTGATAAAAAACAAGTGCATGGCAAGCACATAAGAATGTTAAAAACGATCGTGAAAACAAACACAGGGAAATTAAAAAACGCAGGAAAGAGGGAAAAAGAATGTTTAACAAAGAGAATGTAAAACTTGGGATCGCACCGATCGCATGGACAAACGATGATATGCCAGACCTTGGAAGTGAAAATACATTTGAGCAGTGTGTCAGCGAGATGGCACTGGCAGGATATACAGGATCAGAAGTTGGAAACAAATATCCGAAAGACACAGCCGTGTTAAAGAAAGCCTTAGAGCTTCGCGGAGTGGAAATCTGTAACCAGTGGTTTTCTGGATTTCTTCTTACCAAACCGTTCGAGGAAGTAGAAAAAGAATTCCGCGCGCAGCTTACTTACTTAAAGGAGATGGGAGCAAAGGTCATCGGTGCTTCTGAGCAGAGCTACAGTGTTCAGGGAATGCTGGATACCCCGGTATTTGGCCATAAATATGTGATGAATGACGAAGAATGGGATATCTTTTGTGAGGGAATGAACCGTCTTGGAAAGATCGCAAAAGAGGAATACGGGATCGCACTTACCTTCCATCATCACATGGGAACTGTCGTTCAGAATGCAGATGAAGTGGAACGCATGATGGCAAATACAGATCCGGAATATGTAAGCCTTTTGTTTGATACCGGACACTTTGCATACTGTGGAGAAGATCCACTGGAGATGGTCAAAAAATATGCATCCAGGATCAAGCATGTACACTTAAAGGATATCCGCAGGGAAGTGGTAGAAAAGGTAAAAGCAGAGGATTTAAGTTTCCTGGATGGCGTTCGAATGGGAACTTTCACCGTTCCGGGAGATGGAGACATTGACTTTGAGCCAATCTTTAAGGTACTCGAAGAATCTGGATATACAGGATATATGGTGGTAGAGGCAGAGCAGGATCCGGCGAAAGCAAATCCTCTGGAATATGCGCTGAAAGCAAGAAAATTCATCACAGAAAAGACTGGATTATAAAGGCATAAAACAGACAGCGATAAAAGATCGTTGCTAGGAAAAAGAACCACGAAAGTATAGAAATAAATATTAGAAAGATAGACAAGCGTAAAAAGGAGAGAGAGTTATGGTAAACGTAGGAATCATCGGAGCAGGAAGAATTGGAAAGGTACACGTAGAGAGTATCTGCACACAGGTTGCAAATGCGAAAGTAAAGACGCTGGCAGACCCATTTATGAACGAGGCGACAGAAAAATGGGCAAAAGATATGGGCGTAGAAAGTGTGACAAAGGATTACAAAGAAATCCTTGCAGACCCACAGATCGATGCAGTATTGATCTGTTCTTCCACAGATACACATTCCCCAATCTCTGTGGAAGCGATCAAAGCTGGCAAGCATGTATTCTGTGAAAAACCGATCGACCATGATGTTGCGAAGATCAAAGAAGTTATCGAAGCGTTAAAAGACAGCAATGTAAAATATCAGGTAGGATTTAACCGTAGATTTGACCACAACTTTGAAGCTGTTCAGAGAGCTGTCGCAGAAGGAAAGATCGGTGATCCGCATATCATTAAGATCACATCCAGAGACCCGGAACCGCCATGTGCAGACTATGTAAAAGTATCCGGCGGAATCTTCCTTGACATGACCATCCATGATTTTGACATGGTGCGTTTCCTTGCAGGATGCAATGCAACAGAAGTTTATGTAGAGGCAGCAGTCCTTGTAGATCCAGCGATCGGAGAGGCAGGAGATGTAGACACAGCAGTGATCACCTTAAAGATGGAAAACGGTGCGATCGCAGTGATCGACAATTCAAGAAAAGCGATCTACGGATATGACCAGAGAGCAGAAGTCTTCGGTTCAAAAGGAATGGTTGCAGTATCCAATGATTCTACATCCTCCGCAGTCATCAGTAATGAGAATGGTGTGACCGGTGAGAAACCTCTGTATTTCTTCCTGGAACGTTATATGGCAGCCTATGCAAAAGAGATCAGATGCTTCATCGAAGCGATCGAAAAAGACACCGATACACCTCTTGGCGTTATGGATGGACTGCAGCCTGTGCTCATGGGACTTGCAGCGAAGAAATCTCTGGAAGAACACCGTCCGGTTAAAATTTCAGAAATCACAGTGTAAGCGCAGAACTTCATAAAACTGTTTGATCACCTTGGCAAGGTAGCGACAACAGATGAGAAAATAATTTTAGGATCTGCGAGTACAAGAACGTGACTTGCAGATCCTTTTTTAAGGGAAAGGGATATTATGGGAAAAAATTCAGGATATAACCAGCAAAGTGGAAAATTGTCATGGCCAGTCCGACTCTCATACGCAGGAGGAGACGTTGCCTGTAACGTAGTGTTCGGTATGGTAGGAACGCTGCTGACACTTTTCTACACAGACTATGTAGGGATCAATCCGGCAACGGTCGGTCTGATCATGCTTTTATCACGAGTCTTTGACGGTGTTTCCGATATGGTGATGGGCATCATCGTAGAGAAAACAAACTCCAAATGGGGTAAATCAAGACCTTGGATCTTATGGATGAGCGTTCCGTATGCATTATCAGCGATTTTGCTCTTTACAGTTCCGCATACGATGGGTATGGTGCAGGCGATCTACATTTTCGTGACCTATAACTTCTGCACAACCGTATGCTATACAGCGATCAACCTTCCATACGGAAGTTTATCAGCGATGATGACACGTGTATCCGCTGAACGAGATATGCTCAGCGTAGTGAGAATGGGACTTTCCCCTCTTGGAAAGATCGTCGCAGTAACATTTACCACTCCGCTGGTCAAACTGTTTGGAAATGATCAGGCAGCATGGGTGAAGACTATGAGCGTGTGGGCAGTGCTCGCACTGATCTTACTTTTGATCTGCTTTGTAAACTGCAAAGAGACCGTAGTGATCGCAGGGCAGGAAAAAGCAGAAAAAGTACCGGTGAAAAAAGGCTTGAAACTTCTGGTGACAAATCAGTATTTCTGGGCAGTGCTTCTTTTATGGATGTTCCAGAGCGTTTCATTCAGTGTGTCAGGAACAATTCTTCCTTACTATTGTAAATACATATTCGAAAATGACACCTGGCTGTACAGCGCTCTGTACCTCACAGAGATCCTTACCATGGTAGTTTGCATCTTCTGCTGTGCGCCGCTGATCCGCAAATTTGGAAAAAGAAACATCGCACTTGTCGGAAGTGCCATTGCACTGGCAGGTCAGATCTTATTCTTCCTGAATCCACAGAGTGTGACATGGATGACCATGAGCTGCGTGACAAGAGCCGTTGGTTTAGCTCCATTAAATGCAGTTGTATTCGGAATGATCGGTGATGTAGTTGAGTTTGGACAGTGGAAAACACATGTCCGCCAGGAAAGTTTGATCTTCGCAGGTGGCTCTATCGGTACAAAGGTTGGTGCAGGTGTGGCTTCCGCAGCGATGACTGGATTGTTGTCCTTAGCTGGATACATCAGTACATCCTCAGGTCTGGCATCACAGCCGGAAAGTGCTCTGAATATGATCGTTCAGATTTACAAATTTGGCCCGCTTATCGTAGCAGGCGGCGTACTCCTTGTTCTTTTATTCTATAAACTGGATACAAAGTATGATGACATCATGAAAGAACTTGCAGAGAGGGAAGCAAGGGGCGAATTATAAAGACTAAAAAGCTATTCTCCATTTCCTACAAAGGAATGGGGAGTAGCTTTTTTATGATGTAATTTTATTGACACTGAAAGCTGATAGATGCTAAGGTTTTTTTGATATGAAAACAGTATAAAATACAGAAAAAATAAAAACGGCGGTTGAAAAATATCTGGATACTGCTATAATTAGTATAAAATAATAGCGTGCACGTAAACGCATATAAGTAACTATAAATATGTATAAACAGAAAATGACAGGAAGCAGAGATAACAAAAACTGAGGAAAAAGGCGGA
>CAZSTD010000121.1:0-7549 GCA_964609645.1 uncultured Blautia sp. | reverse complement strand
GATATCGACCTGAACTTTTCCGGAGAATATCAGGCAAATGCCCACAGATATACGGAAGTTATCTTTGGAAAAGGACAGACATTTAAAGCCGGAACGATCGGTACGCTAGCGGATAAGACTGCATTTGGTTATGTAAAAAATTATTACGAGGAACGCGGTATCCATAAGCGCTACTGTGAGATTAATCGGATCGTATCTGGATGTACCGGAGTCAGAAGAACGACTGGACAGCATCCGGGAGGTATCATTGTACTTCCGATGGGCGAGGAGATTGAGAAATTTACGCCTGTCCAGCACCCGGCAAATGATGTGAACAGTGGCATCATCACGACACATTTTGATTATCATTCCATCGATGGAAATCTTTTGAAACTAGATATTCTGGGACACGATGATCCGACTATGATCCGTATGCTGGAGGATCTCACTGGCATCAATGCAAAGGAGATCCCGCTGGATCAAAAGGAAGTCATGTCTTTGTTTGCAAGCACCGAAGCGCTGAAGATCAAGCCGGAAGATATCGGCGGATGCAAGCTAGGATGCTTGGGGATCCCAGAATTTGGTACAGATTTTGCCATGCAGATGCTCATTGATACTAAGCCGAAATACTTTTCAGATTTAGTCCGGATCGCAGGACTTTCTCACGGTACGGATGTATGGCTTGGCAATGCCCAGGTATTGATCCAGGAGGGAAAAGCGACCATTTCTACAGCGATCTGTACCCGAGACGATATCATGACGTATCTGATCGGAAAAGGGGTGGAGAGTGGTCTGGCATTTACCATTATGGAGAGTGTCCGTAAAGGAAAAGGTCTGCGCGATGAGTGGATCAAAGATATGAAAGAGCACGATGTTCCCGATTGGTACATCTGGTCGTGCAAGCTGATCAAGTACATGTTCCCGAAGGCACATGCGGCGGCTTATGTTATGATGGCATATCGGATCGCATGGTTTAAGGTGTTTCATCCACTGGCATATTATGCGGCATATTTCAGTATCCGAGCAACTTCCTTTTCGTATGAACTGATGTGCATGGGAAAGGAACGACTGGAATATCATATGTCAGAGATCCGTAAAAAAGGGGATGCTGCATCGAAAAAGGAACAGGATACTCTGAAAGATATGCGCATTGTGCAGGAGATGTATGCGAGAGGATTTGACTTTGTGCCGATCGATCTGTACACTGCGAAGGCACAGAGATTCCAGATCATAGATGGGAAGCTGATGCCTTCCTTGGCGACGATCGAAGGAATGGGAGATAAGGCCGCGGATGCAGTGGTAGATGCGGCGAAACAGGGAAAATTCCTTTCGAAGGATGATTTCCGTGACCGAACCAAGGTCAGCAAAACGGTGATCGATCTGATGGACGAGATGAAATTATTTGGGGATATCCCACAGTCGAATCAGATGTCATTGTTTGATTTTACCTAAGAGAGTTTTGCGGCACAAAAAAGTGCCGCATTGAAAAAAATTGTGTGTTGTTTATAGTTGGAATGGATAAACGAGGAGATGAATATGAGAAAAGAGGAATTGAGATATCTGCAACGTCTTGCGGAGCTTTATCCGACGATCGGAAAGGCTTCCACGGAGATCATCAACCTTCAGTCAATCTTGAACCTGCCAAAGGGAACTGAACACTTTATGTCTGACCTTCATGGGGAATATGAAGCGTTTTCCCACGTGCTGCGCAACGGTTCTGGAGCGATCAGAAAAAAAATCGACGATGTATTTGGTCACACACTGAGCAACAGCGATAAGCGGTCACTGGCAACGCTGATCTATTATCCAAAAGAGAAGATGGAGCTTGCCAAAAAGCATGAAGAAGATATGGAAAACTGGTATAAGATCACGCTTTACAGGCTGATCGAGGTGTGTAAAACGACAGCTTCCAAGTATACCAGATCAAAGGTGAGAAAGGCACTTCCGCCGGATTATGCATATGTGATCGAAGAACTGATCACAGAGAAAGCGGAGGTTTTGGATAAAGAAGCCTACTATGATGCCATTGTAAATACGATCATTGAGATCGATGGGGCGGAGAATTTTATCATTGCGCTGGCTGAGCTGATCCAGCGATTAGTCGTGGATCATCTTCATATCCTTGGAGATATTTATGACAGAGGACCGGCACCGCACTTTATCATGGATCGGCTGATGCAGTATCATTCTCTGGACATCCAGTGGGGCAATCACGATGTGGTCTGGATGGGTGCTGCGATCGGGCAGAAAGCATGCATCGCGACGGTTGTCAGAAACAGTATCCGTTACGGAAATCTGGATATCTTAGAGGACGGTTACGGCATCAATATGCTTCCTCTTGCAACCTTTGTCATGGAAGCATACAAGGATGATCCGTGTGAGATCTTTGCCATGAAAGGTGCTTCCAATTACAATGTGCTGGAAGAAGAACTGGGCAAAAAAATGCACAAAGCGATCGCTGTGATCCAATTTAAACTGGAAGGAAAATTGGTTCGAAAGCATAAAGAATTTCAGATGGAAGACCGTGCATTTTTGCATCGGATCAACCATAAAAAAGGTACGATCACATTAGCTGACGGCAAGGAATATCCTCTGCGAGACACGAATTTCCCAACGATCGACTGGAAGCATCCATATGAGTTGACAGAGGGAGAACAGGAGGTTATGGATAAGCTGGCCTCTGCGTTTAGAAACTGCGAAAAATTGCAGAATCATACCCGTCTGTTATTGGATAAAGGAGGACTTTATACAGTCTATAATGGAAATCTTTTGTTCCACGGAAGCATTCCTCTCAACGAAGATGGAAGTCTGAGGGAAGTACAGGTTTACGGTAAGAGTTACAAGGGAAAAGAACTCTACGATGTACTGGAAACCTATGTGCGCAGAGCGTTTTATTCTGTCAGCAAAGAAGAACAGAAAAAAGGCAGGGATATCCTGTGGTATCTCTGGTCAGCACCGGATTCTCCATTGTTTGGAAAGAGCAAAATGAGCACCTTTGAGCGATATTTTATCAAGGATGCTTCCACGCATGAAGAAAAGAAAAATGCCTATTATCGTCTCTGGGAGAACGAGGAAGTGGTAGATGGAATGCTCCGCGAGTTTGGTCTGGACCCTGCGAAGGGGCACATCATCAACGGCCATGTGCCAGTACATCAGAGTGAAGGCGAGAGTCCGGTCAAATGTAACGGCAAGGTGATCGTGATCGATGGAGGCTTTTCCAAAGCATACAGAAAGGTTACGGGGATCGCTGGATATACGCTGGTCTATAATTCTTATGGCCTGAATCTTTCGGCACACGAACCATTTACTTCCAAGGCAGATGCAGTTGCCAAGGAGACAGATATCGTATCCAATCGGGTGGCAGTCAGCTATATGCAAAGACGTCAGCTGGTGGGGGATACGGACACCGGATATGCCCTCAAAGAGAGGATCCAAGAGCTGATCCAGCTTCTGGATGCCTACCGAAAAGGTGTCATAAAAGAGAAGAAATAATCTAAAAATTGTTAGACTATGCCAAGAAAAATATGGTTTTGTTGCAAATAAAAGACTTTACTTCTATTTTGGTGTTTTATATAATGGAGGTTGTGAATCGAGCAGAAGAAACTCGAAGATGATAAATAAAAGGAGAATAAGACAATGGGTGGAATTTTTGGAGTAGCATCAAAGACCAGTTGTGTTCTGGACCTTTTTTTCGGAATTGATTATCATTCCCATCTGGGAACACGCAGAGGCGGTATGGCAGTGTATGACGCACACAAAGGATTTGACCGTGTGATCCATAACATTGAAAATGCACCGTTTCGAACAAAGTTTGATGGCGATATCGGCGAGATGGAAGGTAACCTGGGAATTGGATGTATTTCAGACAATGAACCGCAGCCGCTGCTGGTTCGTTCTCATCTCGGTAATTTTGCTATTACAACAGTTGGTAAGATCAACAACATGGATGAACTGATCACGAACTGCTTTGATAATGGCTGTACGCATTTCCTGGAGATGAGCGGAGGCAGTGTAAACCCTACGGAGATGGTGGCATCTTTGATCAATCAGAAGGATAATATGATAGAGGGTATCCGCTATGCACAGGAGATGATCGAAGGCTCTATGAGCATGCTGATCCTGACACCGAAAGGACTTTTGGCAGCGCGTGATCGTCTGGGAAGGACTCCGCTTCATGTGGGTAAAAAAGAGGATGCCTGCTGCGTCTCCTTTGAAAGTTTTGCCTATGTAAATCTGGGCTATGAAGAAATAAAAGAATTGGGACCTGGCGAGATCGTGGCTGTGACCCCGGAAGGCGCAGAGACATTGCAAAAACCAGGAGAAGAAATGCGTATCTGTTCGTTCCTCTGGGTATACTATGGTTATCCGACTGCTACTTATGAAGGCATCAATGTAGAGGAAATGCGTTATCGCTGTGGAGATATGCTGGCAGGAAGAGACAAAGGTGAGGTAAATCCAGATATCGTAGCGGGAGTACCGGATTCCGGTATCGCACATGCGATCGGCTATGCAAACCGCTCTGGCGTACCGTTTGCCCGTCCGTTCATCAAATATACTCCAACCTGGCCGAGATCCTTTATGCCGACACAGCAGAGCCAGAGAAATCTGATCGCAAGAATGAAATTGATCCCTGTACACAGATTGATCAAGGATAAGAGCCTCCTTATGATCGATGACTCGATCGTTCGCGGAACACAGCTTAGAGAGACGACAGAATTCCTTTACAGAAATGGCGCGAAGGAAGTACATATCCGTCCAGCCTGCCCGCCGCTGTTATTCGGCTGTAAATACCTGAACTTTTCACGTTCTAAGTCAGAGATGGATCTGCTGACAAGACGTGTGATCGCCAAACGTGAAGGTGACAATGTAGACCCGAAGATCTTAGCAGATTATGCGGATCCAAATTCCACAAATTATAAAGAAATGCTTGAAGAAATGCGTAAAGAATTGAACTTTACCTCTCTGAAATTCCATCGTCTGGATGACCTGAAAGCGTCTATCGGACTGTCTCCGTGTAAGCTTTGTACTTACTGCTGGGACGGAAAAGAATAATAGATCAGACATAAACATGAAAAAAATATAAAGAAAAAAGTAGAAAAGTAAAAGAAATAACCTGCGCAGAGAAGGATCTGTACAGGTTATTTCTTTTTTGGCAGATTTACGATCATTTTGTTATTTTTTATCCGTGCGGCCAACCAGATAGTCGATGCTGGTGTCATAATAATTGGCCAGGCGGATCAACATTTCAATAGGGATATTTCTGGTGCCTGTTTCGTAATGGGAGTAGGAACGCTGACTGATGTGAAGGATCTCACTGAGCTGTTTCTGAGACAGGTCAGAATCTGTGCGCAGATCCTGAAGACGCTGGAATTTCATAGATTCACCTCTTTTCTGTGGAAAAGTATAAAACAGAACAAAATGCACTATTGAAATTTGGAGCAAAATGGGCTACAATAAAAAATAATCTTTTTGGATACCTGATCTTTGTGGCGTTCATTGGACTATAAATGGCGTTGAGGGTGTCTGATCTTTTTGGATCTGATCTTCTGAAATTTCCCAATACTATGGAAAGAAATAAAAAGAAATGAAAATAAAGACAGAGCGACAAAACTGCGGGGAGTTTGTATGCAGAAAGGAGAAAAATTGTTTGCCAGTGTTTTATCAGCAGCGATCTTGGGGGTGGAAGTACGCCCTGTGAAGGTGGAGGCGGATGTGAGCAATGGACTGCCATCTTTTTCTATGGTCGGATTCCCATCTGCGCAGGTGAAAGAGGCACAGGAGCGGGTTCGGACAGCATTTAAAAACAATGGATATCAGTTTCCGCCCAAGCGTATCACAGTAAATTTTGCGCCCGCAGATATGAAGAAAGAAGGAGCTGGTTTTGACTTGCCGGTTGCCGCGGCAGTACTGGCCGCTTTCGAAGTGATCCGGCCAGAATTGTTAGAAGGGGTGATGATGGCAGGTGAGATCAGCTTAAATGGTGAGATCCGCGGGATATCTGGGATTCTTCCTATTGTATTATGCGCCAGAAGTCTGGGATGCAGGATGTGTGTAGTCCCGCAGGAAAATCTAAAAGAAGGGCGGCTGGTCAGCGATGTGCCGGTGGCAGGGATAAAAAGCCTTGCAGAGCTCGTTCGATGCCTGCAGGCTCCGGAATCTTATCTGGATCAGAAAACAGAAGAAACTATTTCTTCAAAAGAGGAGTATACGGTGGATTTTGCAGATGTGGAAGGGCAGGAAAGCGCAAGGCGGGCGGCAGAGATCGCAGTGAGTGGATTTCATAATCTTTTGTTTATCGGACCGCCGGGAACTGGCAAGACGATGCTTGCACGAAGACTTCCCACGATCATGCCTCAGCTTAGCTTTGAAGAAAAGCTGGAGCTTACCAGGATCTACAGTATCGCAGGATTGCTTTCCAGAGAGTATCCCCTGATTCAGGAACGACCGTTTCGAAGTCCGCATCATACCAGCACCCCGCAGGCAATGGCTGGTGGCGGCAAAAATCCTAGACCAGGTGAGATCACACTGGCACATCGGGGTGTCCTGTTTTTGGATGAGATGCCGGAATTTTCCAGAAACAGCCTGGAACTGCTGCGGCAGCCTCTGGAGGACAAAGTGATACAGATCGCAAGGGTCAGCGGTACGTATCTGTTTCCGGCAGACTTTATGTTATGCGCGGCGATGAACCCCTGTCCCTGTGGATACTATCCGGATATGAACCGCTGCAGCTGCAGTGCGGGCGAGGTGGCGCACTATATGGGAAAGATCAGCCGTCCTCTCTTGGACAGAATAGATCTTTGTACGGAAGTGCCGCCGGTATCTTTCGAGGAATTGAAGCAGGGACATCGGGGAGAAAGTTCGCAGGTGATCCGAAGGCGTGTGGAGAAAGTGCAGAAGCTCCAGCAGGAACGCTATCGGCATGAGAAAAATGATTTCAACGGACAGTTAAAGAGCAGCCAGATCGAACGCTATTGTCCAGTGACAGAGAGTGCATCCAGATTGCTGGCGAGAGCTTTTGATAAGATCGCTTTCAGCGCAAGGGCATATCATAGATTGCTCAAGGTGGCGCGCACGATCGCGGATATGGAGGAGGAAGAGATGATCGCAAGCCATCATATCGCAGAAGCGCTTTCTTACAGAGCATTGGAAAAAAATGCTGTCATAAAATAACAAGCAGAGAGGTACTTTATTATATGGAAAGAACAGATTCAAAAGAGATCCAATGCATCGAAAAGGAAAGCCCTCTGTATCCCGAAAAAATGCGTCAGTGTTCAGGAATGCCATCCAAAATTTATGTCAAAGGGCGGCTGCCATCTGCGGACAGGAGAAGCGTTGCGGTCATTGGTGCCAGAATGTGCAGCCCTTATGGGCGGATACAGGCATTTCGATATGCAAAAGCCCTCAGCGAAGCGGGCGTTCAGATCATCAGTGGGATGGCGCTCGGGATCGACTCTGAGGGACATAAAGGTGCACTGGAAGGTAAAATGCCGACATTTGCTGTGCTTGGAAGTGGCGTGGATGTCTGTTATCCCAAGACGAACAGGAGCTTGTATGAGCGGATCTTATGGGA
>CAZSTD010000120.1:0-7564 GCA_964609645.1 uncultured Blautia sp. | reverse complement strand
TGTATTCAGAATTACTGGTAAAAAGAGAACCAACGACCAAAGATACGCTGATGAAGTATGGACTTATCATCCTGACTTCTCTGGCAGTGATCGCCGGACTTTTTATCAACCCAATCCTGCTGATCGCGGCAGTAGTATTTGGCATCGCATGCTATTTTGTGATCCCAAAAACAGATGTAGAATATGAATATCTGTTTATCAATGGCGATTTCGACATCGACATGGTCATGGCAAAGACCAAAAGAAAGAAAGTAAAGAGTTTTAAATTATCAGATGCAGATCTTGTAGCGCCGTTAGATTCCCACAGAATGGACTATTACAATGGAAATCAGAAGATGAAAGTGATGGATTTTTCTTCTGGAAATCCAAAAAATAAACGTTTCGCAGTGATCACCAGATTGGATGGAGAGATCTGCAAGATCATCCTGGAACCAGATGAAACTTTGGCACATGCTATGAAAAATTCTGCGCCAAGCAAAGTTTTTTTGGATTGACACACAAACTGATTTTTGTTAAACTGTTACAAAATAAAGGAACAATAATTAGTTCCTTTTTCTATTACACTAAATTAATTTCATACACGCAAGGGAGGAAATGCAATGGGTACTATCATTGGTGAAGGCATTACTTTTGATGATGTTCTGTTAGTTCCGGCATATTCAAAGGTGATTCCGAATCAGGTAGATGTCGCAACATATTTGACAAAGAAAGTGAAACTGAACATTCCTTTAATGAGCGCAGGAATGGATACGGTAACTGAGCACCGTATGGCGATCGCTATGGCGAGACAGGGCGGTATCGGTATCATTCATAAAAATATGTCCATCGAAGCGCAGGCAGATGAAGTTGACAAAGTAAAACGTTCAGAAAATGGCGTCATTACAGATCCGTTCTATTTATCTGCAGAGCATACACTGAAAGATGCAGATGAATTAATGGCAAAATTCCGTATTTCCGGTGTGCCGATCACAGAAGGTAAAAAACTGGTCGGAATCATTACAAACCGCGATCTGAAGTTTGAGACAGACTTTACCAAGAAGATCAAAGAGTGTATGACTTCAGAAGGTCTGATCACAGCGAAAGAAGGCATTACTCTGGAAGAAGCCAAGACGATCCTGGCAAAATCCCGTAAAGAGAAATTACCTATTGTAGATGATGATTTTAATTTAAAAGGCTTAATTACCATTAAAGATATCGAGAAACAGATCAAATATCCTCTGGCAGCGAAAGATGAACAGGGTCGTCTGCTTTGCGGTGCAGCAGTAGGAATCACAGCGAACGTGCTGGCACGTGTGGAAGCACTTGTGAAGGCTTCCGTTGATGTGATCGTAGTTGACTCTGCACACGGACATTCTGAGAACATCTTAAAAGCAGTACGTGAGATCAAAGCTGCTTATCCAGATTTACAGGTTATCGCAGGAAACGTAGCAACAGGAGCTGCAACAAAAGCACTGATCGATGCTGGTGTTGACGCAGTTAAGGTTGGTATCGGACCAGGATCTATCTGTACCACACGTGTAGTTGCTGGTATCGGTGTTCCACAGATCACAGCTGTTATGGATTGCTATGAAGTTGCAAACCGCTATGGTATCCCGGTCATCGCTGACGGTGGTATCAAATATTCTGGAGATGTCACAAAAGCGATCGCAGCAGGTGCGAATGTCTGCATGATGGGAAGTATCTTCGCAGGATGTGATGAGAGCCCGGGAACTTTCGAACTGTATCAGGGAAGAAAGTACAAAGTATACCGTGGTATGGGATCTATCGCAGCTATGGAAAACGGAAGTAAAGACCGTTATTTCCAGCAGGATGCGAAGAAACTGGTTCCGGAAGGTGTAGAAGGACGAGTTGCTTATAAGGGACACGTGGAAGACACTGTATTCCAGCTTATGGGCGGTCTTCGTTCCGGTATGGGATACTGTGGAGCTGAGAATATCGAAGCACTGAAGACAACTGGTAAATTTATCAAGATCTCTGCAGCATCTTTGAAAGAATCTCATCCGCATGATATCCATATCACAAAAGAAGCACCAAACTATAGCGTGGATGATAAATAATTTAAGTTTTATACTTGCATATCGCAAAAAAGTGTTGTACTATAATAAAAGCGTGAAGATAGGATCTGTTTTCACAGCAGTGACTGCATGACTGGCGGAAAGTAGGAGTACCTACAGGGAGTGCAGTACGTATAAGTGCCGACCGCCTGGGCAGCCTGGAGATAAAGGGCTTCCCAGGCTTTTTTTGACCTCTTTTTTCGCGGCGAGACTGTGAAAAACTTAGCTTTGGCTGGGGAGTGTCAAGGATCTAAGAAAATGGAAAGAGACATAAAGTCAGAAGAAAAGGAGAAAAATCATGGAAATGTTATCACTGGAAAAAGAACTGAAGGAAAATTCCTATCCGGGCAGAGGTATCGTGATCGGACGTTCTGAGGATGGCAAAAAAGCAGTGACAGCTTATTTCATTATGGGCAGAAGCGAGAACAGCAGAAACCGTGTTTTTGTGGAAGATGGAGAAGGAATCCGCACACAGGCATTTGATCCATCTAAGCTGACAGACCCAAGCCTGATCATTTATGCACCTGTACGTGTACTGGGAAACAAAACGATCGTGACCAACGGAGATCAGACGGATACGATCTATGCGGGAATGGACAGCCAGCTTACTTTTGAGCAGTCCTTAAGATGCAGAGAATTTGAGCCGGATGCTCCAAACTATACACCTCGTATCTCCGGTGTGATGCATGTGGAAAACGGAAAATTTAATTATGCGATGTCTATCTTAAAGAGCAATAACGGAAATCCAGATTCCTGCAATCGCTATACATTTGCATATGAAAATGCAGCGGCAGGAGAGGGACATTTTATTCACACTTACAAATGTGATGGAAATCCGCTTCCAAGTTTTGAGGGTGAGCCGAAACTGGTGAGTATCCCGAATGATATGGATGAATTTGCAAATCTTCTCTGGGACAGCCTCAATGAAGATAATAAAGTTTCTCTGTTTGTGAGATATATTGACATTGAAACTGGAAAATATGAGAGCAAGATCATCAATAAAAATAAATAAAGATAAGTGAAAAGAGCTAAGCGAAACGAGGATCTTGGAACTTGAAAAGACACAAATTTGGATGACGGAGGATATAGATCGTGAAAGAATTTGAATTAAAATATGGATGTAACCCGAATCAGAAACCAGCAAAAATTTATGTTGCAGATGGCTCAGAGCTTCCGGTAAAGGTACTTTCCGGAAGACCTGGATATATCAACTTTCTGGATGCATTTAACGGCTGGCAGCTTGTCCGTGATTTAAAGAAAGCAACCGGACTTCCGGCAGCAACTTCTTTTAAACATGTATCACCGGCAGGTGCTGCTGTGGGACTTCCGCTGACAGAGACTCTGGCAAAGATCTACTGGGTAAACGATATGGATTGGGAGAATTTTTCTCCTCTGGCATGTGCGTATGCGAGAGCAAGAGGTGCAGATAGAATGTCATCTTTCGGCGATTTTATTTCTCTTTCTGATGTGTGTGATAAAGACACTGCACTTTTGATCAAAAGAGAAGTTTCTGACGGTGTGATCGCTCCTGGATACACAGAGGAAGCTCTGCAGATCCTGAAAGAAAAGAAAAAAGGAAATTATAATGTCATCCAGATCGATGAGGATTATGTGCCGGCACCACTGGAGCACAAAGAAGTCTTTGGCGTGACATTTGAGCAGGGCCGCCAGGAGTTAGTGATCGATGATGAGATGCTTGCGAATATCGTGACAGAAAACAAAGCGCTCACAGAGGAAGCGAAGCGCGATATGAAGATTTCTCTGATCATCCTGAAATATACACAGTCCAACTCTGTATGCTTCGTAAAGGACGGACAGGCGATCGGCGTTGGCGCTGGACAGCAGTCACGTGTACATTGTACCCGCCTTGCCGGACAGAAAGCAGATAACTGGTTCCTTCGCCAGTGTCCGAAGGTTCTGAACCTGCCATTTAAAGATACGATTTCCCGTGCAGAGCGCGACAATGCGATCGACGTTTACATTGGAGATGAATATATGGATGTACTTGCGGATGGTATGTGGGAAAAAACTTTCACAGAAAAACCGGAAGTATTTACAAAAGAAGAAAAACGTGCATGGTTGGATCAGATGACAGACGTGACTCTGGGATCAGATGCCTTCTTCCCATTCAGCGATAATATCGAACGTGCACACAAGAGTGGAGTGAAATATATTGCAGAGCCAGGCGGATCTGTGAGAGACGACGCAGTGATCGAGACTTGCGATAAATATGGAATGGTGATGAGCTTTACTGGTATCAGACTGTTCCACCATTGATCTGGGTGAGATCAAATAAAAAGTGAAAATTGGGTAAAGAGACATAACTGAGTAAAAAGGACGTTTCTGAAATGCGATGACATTTTGGATGCGTTCTTTTTACATACTTTTGAGTATATTTGGAAGTGAATGTATATAAGAACCTAGCGTGCTTTAGCCGTTGGAGTGTCAGAAATAAAGAAGATAAAAAATGGAAAGGAAATAAAGAGAAACAAAAATAAATGGAAATAAAAAAATACACCAGCAAATCTGCTGATGTATCAAGAGCGATAGACGGGGCTCGAACCCGCGGTCTCGACCTTGGCAAGGTCGCGCGTTACCAACTACGCCACTATCGCATTTATAAGGTTGTGCCGAGAAGTGTTTACCTCAGCGACAAGATATATAATACTATAAGATTCGACATTTGTCAAATGTTTTTTTGAAAAAAATTATTTTGCTTAAATTGCAAAAATACAGGTGGTATGCTATGATGTGTTAAACTCAGATGTGACAGTTTTTTTAAGGTGGGAAATGTGCGGTTTTTTCAGAGTGCTGGATAGACAAAGGCAATCTGTGGATGGAACGTGGATAGAGAGATTCTGATAAGATAGAGGATGACTATAAAAATGAAAAGAAAGATAGGAATGTTATTGTTGTGTACGAGTTTATTGACACCGTCTGTTGTTTCGGCAGATATTTTGGATTATGAGGGCGCGGTTCATGTCTATGAGCAGGATGCGAAAACGGCGCGCACATTTGTGATCGATGATGGAAGTGGAAAGAGTGTTACAGCAATGGAACTGGCGGATGAAGTCTCTGTCTGTGCAAAGGCAACTTATATACGATCTAATCCGGGTAAAGATGGACAGAAACTGCAGAAATTGTATCTTGGAACAAAGCTGGAGAGAGTGGCTGTCTGCGAAAATGGCTGGAGTAAAGTTTTCTATGAAAAGAAAGCGAAAACAGGAACAAAGCGGATCATCGGATATATTGCCACCAAAAATCTCAACGACCCGGATCTGGTACAGGAGGCAAAGGGTACCTACACTGCACTGATGGACAGTGATATTTTGGACTATCCTGGTATGAAGGACGGAGAGATCGTTGGGGAGATCCTTCAGGAAGATGAGGTCAAACGCCTTGCCACGGTAAATGATATCTGGAGCCAGATCTCCTATACAAACGAAAACGGAAAAAAGGCGATCGGATATATTCCTACAGAAGTGATCGAAAAAAATATTACTGAGAAGGAAAGTAAGAAAGCGACAAAGATCGCCAAGGTGGACGGAGAGGAAGCCGGAGTGCTCCACAAAAGTCAGGGAGAAGGGATCTTTGCGGAAGCTGTGGACGGTGTAACTGCATCGAGAGATAAGGAAGTGGACGGTGTGGAGGTCGGCACAGCAGTTGCCGTATCTTCGGAAGCATCCTTGAAACCACTGGGAACGTTTAAGATCACACATTATTGTCCATGCAGCATTTGCTGTGGCCCTTGGGCGGATGGGATCACTTCTACTGGGAAAACAGCAGTGACCAACCGTACGATCGCGGTAGATCCGACACAGATCCCATATGGATCAAAAGTAGTCATCAATGGACAAGTTTATGTGGCTGAGGATTGCGGAGGTGCGATCAAGAAAAACTGCATTGATATTTATGTTGCTACGCATGCGGAAGGGCAGAATAAAGGTGTTTATTACACAGATGTATATCTTTTGCAGGAATAAATGAAAAAGGCAGAACCTTGGGAGGATTTCTCAAAGTTCTGCCTTTTTAGCTATTGCAATTGCTGAAAGCTGCTGTTAAGCGTTTTTAAGTGCTTGTTCGATATCTGCGATGATATCGTCTGCATTTTCGATTCCAATGGAAAGACGGATCATTCCCGGAGATACGCCTGCCTCAGCGAGCTGTGCATCATTCATCTGGCGATGTGTATGACTTGCCGGGTGAAGGACCATGGTCTTAGAAGCAGCTACGTGAGTTGCGATCGTTGCGAGCTTTAAGCTGTCCATGAAGCGCACAGCAGCTTCTCTGCCACCGGTGAGTTCAAAGGAGATCACACCGCAGGTTCTGCCGCCTTCCATGTATTTCTGTGCAAGCGGATAGTATTTGTCATCCGGAAGTCCTGCATAGTTTACATGAGATACTTTTTCATGTGCATTTAAGAATTCAGCGATCTTCTGTGCATTGTAGCAGTGACGCTCCACACGCAGAGGAAGGGTTTCCAGACCAAGGTTGAGCAGGAAGCAGTTTGTCGGGGACGGAATGGAGCCGAGGTCACGCATAAGCTGAGACGTTGCTTTGGTGATGTAGGCTTTTTTTCCGAACTGTTTGGTGTAGATCACGCCATGATAGGACTCATCTGGCTCAGTTAAGCCATGGTATTTGTGTCCGTAAGCATCCCAGTCAAAGTTTCCGCTGTCTACGATAGCACCGCCAACCTGCACTGCATGGCCATCCATATATTTTGTTGTGGAATGGGTAACGATATCTGCGCCCCACTCAAAAGGACGGCAGTTGACAGGGGTAGCAAAGGTATTGTCTACGATGAGCGGAACGCCGTGTTCGTGGGCAACATTTGCGAATTTTTCGATATCAAGAACGACTAATGCCGGATTGGCAATTGTTTCAGCAAAAAGAACTTTGGTGTTTGGCTGGAAAGCAGCTGCGATCTCTTCTGCGCTTGCGTCTGTGTCAACGAAAGTACAGTCAATGCCGAGTTTTTTGAAGGTGACAGCGAGAAGATTGAAAGTTCCGCCGTAGATAGTAGAAGCTGCAACGACATGGTCGCCTGCTTCACAGATATTGAAGACAGCGTAGAAATTGGCAGCCTGTCCTGAGGAGGTGAGAAGCGCTGCGACACCGCCCTCCAGATCAGCGATCTTGGCTGCGACTGCATCGTTGGTCGGGTTCTGAAGACGGGTGTAGAAATATCCCTCTGCTTTTAAGTCGAAAAGCTGTCCCATCTCATCTGTGGTGTCATATTTGTACGTGGTGCTCTGATAAACTGGAAGTGCACATGGCTCACCCTTGGATGGAGTGTAACCGGAATGAAGACATTTGGTCTCTAATTTAAAATCACTCATGAGTTTATTTCCTTTCTGGTATTGATGATTGTAAAATGCTAGGATATCAAAAAATATCTTTTATACCCTAATATCATAAGATTATACCCCTGAAAGTGTCAGAACACAATAAAAAAATGCCCAGAGCCGGAATCGAACCAGCGACACGAGGATTTTCAGTCCTCTGCT
>CAZSTD010000119.1:0-7568 GCA_964609645.1 uncultured Blautia sp. | reverse complement strand
TGATATCTCCAGCGTCATTTGATATTTATAACTTTATAATGTCGCAGCCAGGAAACCCAAACAGAGAGGCAAACAAGAATTAAACAGAGAACTAAACGGATGATCAAACAAAAATAACCAAAATGTATAAATAGAATCTCAAATGCCCATACTCCAAAGAAAAGGAGTGTGGGCATTTTGAATAAAGACAAAGAAATCGAAGCCTATCTTGCAGGAGAACTTGGCAAGCAAGAACAGATAAAATATGAAATCGCGCAAGAACTGGGAATCTTAGACCAGGTACTTAAAGATGGCTGGAAAAGCCTTTCTGCTAAAGAAACTGGCCGGATCGGTGGATTGATGACAAAAAGAAAAAATAAAAAGTAGAATGGCAATAAGTTTATAAAACTTTCATTTTGTTTTGCGATAGCTCTGTGATAAAATAAAATCAATTCATGGAATGGAAAAGAAAAATCAAAGATCAATGATCAAAAAGGCGAATAACAACAGAAATCCAAAAGGCAGACTCCAACCGGATCTGCCTATTATCAAGACAGGGGCAATGCAACATGAAGGAAAACAAAGAAGCATACGTAAGATTAGAAAAAGTTTCCAAGATCTATGGAACAAAAGAGGTAAAGATCACCGCAGTGGACGAGATCAGTTTTGAGATCGCCAAAGGTGAATTTGTGGTCATCGTAGGACCCAGCGGTGCAGGCAAAACGACCGTATTGAACATTTTGGGAGGCATGGATAAAGCTACAAGCGGTATCGTAGAAGTTGATGGCAAAAACATTGCCAGATACAACGACCGTCAGTTAACTGGATATCGCAGAAACGATATCGGATTTGTCTTTCAGTTTTATAACCTTGTGCCAAACCTAACAGCACTGGAAAATGTAGAGCTGGCATTGCAGATCTGCAAAAATCCACTCGATGCCAGAGCAGTTTTGGAAGAAGTAGGACTTCAGGAACGACTTTCCAATTTTCCAGCACAGCTTTCCGGTGGAGAACAGCAGAGAGTTTCGATCGCCAGAGCATTGGCGAAAAATCCCAAACTGCTTCTGTGCGATGAACCGACCGGTGCGCTAGACTACCAGACAGGAAAATCCATCTTGAAGCTTTTGCAGGATATGTGCAGAGAAAAAGGAATGACTGTGATCGTCATCACACATAACTCTGCCCTGACACCAATGGCAGACCGCGTGATCAAGATCAAAAATGGTAAAGTTTCCCGGATGACTCTAAATGACCATCCTACACCGGTAGAAGAAATAGAATGGTAGGTGAGGAAGATGAAAGCATTGCATAAAGATTTCTGGATGGAGATACGTACAAGCAAGGCACGATTCATCTCTATCTTTCTGATCGTGGCAATGGGAGTTGCCTTCTTTTCCGGGATACAGGCATCCTCGCCGGATATGCGCTACTCTGGCGATGCCTATTACGATGAGACAGATCTCATGGATATAAAAGTTGTGGGAACACTGGGGCTGACCGAAGAAGATGAGACGGCCATAAGATCCATAAAAGGCGTGCAGGATGCGGAAGGTGCTTACTCCGTGGATGTCATGTGCGGGGAGAACGAAACGCAGAAAGTGCTCCACGTGGAGTCGATCAACCAGACAGTCAATCATCTGACAGCGGAAGATGGAAAACTGCCTGAAAAAAGCGGCGAGATTTTTCTGGATAGTATGTTTGCCGAGAGCAGCGGATACCAGATTGGAGATACGATCACTCTGAAGGAGGATGGAGACAGCACACTGCTCAAAACCGTGGATTATATAGTCACGGGTATTGGAGAAAGCCCGCTTTACATATCTTATAATCGAGGAAATACGACACTTGGCTCAGGAGAAGTAAATGGTTTTGCATACGCGATCCCAGAGGATTTTGACAGTGAAGTGTACACACAGATCTATGTGCAGGTCCATGGAGCAGAAGGGCTGATCAGCTATACGGATGCTTATGAGACTTTGATCGAAAAGATACAGGAACGTGTAGAAGGGATCGAAGAAGAACGCTGTGCAGTCCGCTATGAGAATGTCGTCGGGGAAGCACAGGAAGAACTCGATGATGCAAAAAAAGAGCTTGCAGACGGAAAAAAAGAGTCACAGGAAGCACTTGCGGATGCGAAAAAAGAATTGGAGGATGGAGAAAAAGAGCTTGCAGACGGCAAAGAGCAATTAAGTGATGGAGAAAAGCAGCTCAGTGAAGCCAGAGAAGAATTAGAAGACGGCAAAAAGCAGCTCAGTGAAGCCAGAAAAGAACTTGAAGATGGCAAGTCGCAGATTGTGGCGGCCAAAGCGGAAATCGCCAGTGGCAAGTCACAGATCGCTTCTGCTAAAGCGCAGATAGAAGATGGATGGTCTGAAATCTCTGGAAATCAAAAGAAACTGGATGAAGGCAAAAAACAGCTCGAAGAAGGCAAAAAGCAGATAAGTGATGGAGAACAGCAGATCAACGAGGCAAAGAAAGCCCTGACAAAGAGCCAGAAAGAGCTGGACGATGGAAAAGCGCAGATCGCCAGTGGCAAAGAGCAGATCGCGGCTTCCAAAGCAGAATTAAACAGTCAGAAGGAAAGCTGCCAGCAGGGACTGGCTCAGATACAGGAGCAGGAAAAACAGCTTGCACAAGCACAAGTCCAGCTTGAGGGTGCGCAGGCACAGCTCGCAGATCAAAAAGCACAGTATGAGCAGGCTGCCTCGTCGGGAACTTACACGCAGGAAGAATTGGATGCAATGGCGGCAGAGATTTCAGCTTATGAGACGCAGCTTGCAGACCAGGCAGCGCAGATAGAATCTTCCAAGGCACAGATCGCGGCTGCGAAAAGTGAACTTGAGAGTAATCTGACGCAGATAGAAGGCGGACTGTCACAGCTTGCAGAGAAAGAAAACGAACTTGCGCAGCAGGAGGCGGCACTTCCAGAAGCGCAGGCAAAGATCGATGCAGGATGGAAAGAAGTGGAAGCGCAGGCAAAGAAACTGGAGCCGGCGAAAAAAGAAATCCAGGAAAAAGAGGCAGAGCTTGCGACTGCGCAGACACAGATCGACGAAGCCAAAGCTGCGCTGAGTGCAAGTCAGACACAGTTAGAAGAAAAAGAAGCAGAACTCCTTTCCGGTGAAGCACAGATTCAGGCGAACGAACAGAAACTTGCAGAGGGCGAGAATGAGATCGCTGCAAATGAGAAGAAGCTCGCAGACGGTGAAAAAGAAATCACGGAAAATGAACAGAAGCTAAAGGACTCCCGCGAAGAACTTGAACAAGCTCAAAAAGACCTGGAAGAAGGATGGGAAGAATACGAGGACGGGAAAAAGGAAGCGGAAGAAGAACTGGCAGATGGCGAGCAGAAGATTGCGGATGCTCAGGAGGAGATTGATAAGATCAGCCAGCCGGAGTGGATGGTCACAAACAGAAATGATCTTCCAGAATACTCAGATTATGGAGATAATGCGGACAGGATCAAGAACATCGGGGAAGTTTTCCCAGTGATCTTCTTTTTGGTCGCTGCGCTGGTAAGTCTCACGACCATGACGCGAATGGTAGAAGAACAGCGAACGCAGATCGGCACATTGAAAGCTCTTGGCTACAGCAAATATGCGATCGCGTCAAAATATCTCTTGTATGCGTTGCTGGCTACGGCAGGTGGAAGTGTTCTTGGGATCTTGGTCGGCGAGAAGATTTTGCCATATATCATTATCAATGCATATGGGATCATGTATAAGAGCATGACTAATTGTATCCAGATCCATTATGAGCTGAAATTTGCCATGATCGCATCTGGGGCCGCACTGGTATGTACACTCGGAGCAACCATCTTTTCCTGCTACAAGGCACTGGCGGAAACACCGGCATCTTTGATGCGTCCACCGGCACCGAAGGAAGGAAAAAGGATTCTGATAGAAAGGATCTCTTTTGTTTGGAAACGTCTGGGATTTACATGGAAATCCACACTGCGAAATCTTTTCCGCTATAAAAAACGTTTCTTTATGACGATCTTTGGAATCGCAGGAAGTATGGCACTGATGCTGGTCGGATTTGGGATCCGGGATTCGATCATGGATATCGCACAGAAACAGTACAGGGATCTGCAACATTATACAGGTACGATCATTGATGATGACGAGGCATCCGATCAGGAGCGCGAAGAACTGGAACAGTTTTTGGCAGAAAACCCGCAGATCGATCGGTATACACACGTACAATTCACGAAGATGACAGTTCCGAAAGGAAAATCAAACATCAGTGTGTACGTGTATGTTCCCGAAAATCTGGAAAACTTTAAGAAAGATGTGACTTTGCAAGACAGAAACACAAAGGAACGCTATGAGCTGACAGATGAGGGCGTAGTGATCAGTGAAAAGACTTCCTCTCTTACCGGATGGAAAGTTGGCGATATGCTGACGATCGAAAAAGATGGAAAAGAGTACCAGACGAAGATCGCTGTGGTGACAGAAAATTATATGGGACATTATGTCTATATGACGGGAAATGTCTATGAGCAGACCTTCGGAGAAAAACCAGATTATTCAGCGATCGTGTTCAGTGTGAAAGAAGAATATCAGGCGGATGAGGATCAAGTCGGCAATGAGATCTTGAAATATCCGGCTGCTCTGAGCATCAGTTACACCAGCAGTCTCGAAGCACAGCTTGAGAGAATGCTTGGGTCACTTGGAACGGTTATCGTGGTACTGATCATCTCGGCCGGAATGCTGGCTTTTGTGGTTCTCTACAATCTGAATAATATCAATATCACGGAGCGCCAAAGAGAGCTCGCGACGCTGAAGGTATTGGGATTTTATGATAAAGAAGTGTCCGCATATGTTTACAGGGAGAATGTGATCCTGACGCTGATAGGTGTGGCAGCAGGAGCAGTTTTTGGCATCTTTTTACATAGATATATCATTCTTACTGTGGAAGTTGATGCGGTCATGTTCGGAAGGAATATTAAACAGATCAGCTTCTTGTACAGCGGCATTTTGACTGTTGGATTTTCGATGGTCGTGAATCTCTTTATGCATAAAAAATTAAAAAAGATCGATATGGTCGAATCTTTAAAAAGTGTGGAATAAGAGTAGAACAGTGTACCCTTGTGAAAGGCAGGGTGCACTGTTTTTTTTGTATAAAAAATGGTAAGTCAAGACTACAAACATAATGCGGAGTGTGGTATAATATAAAAATATGATGTTCTTATATTTTGCATGAAGGAAAAAGGAGGAAAGTATCATGAAGAATAAGAAACTGCTTGCAATATTAATGGCACTTACCGTCGTTGTGTCACCAGCATCGATATATGCAGAAGATTTTTCTGATGGGGTGGATACATATGTAAGTGATCAAATGAAAGAGCCAGAAGATTTTGTATTTACTGATGCGGCGGGCGCAGAGGATTTGACAGATGTGGATGTAGCAGATGACAATCTCTTTACAGATGAGAGCGATAAGACGGCGCAGGCTTTGGCAGATGCTGGGGAGACTGGAACAGAAGGTCTGGAATACGAATATATAGAATCGATCGATGCGTATCGTGTGACGAAAGGCGTTAATAGAAAAGAAGTCACTGTTCCGAAAAGTTATAATGGAAAGGAAGTCCGCGAGATTGGAGAGAATGCTTTTAAAGGATGCGATAAGCTGGAAACGATCTCTTTGCCGTCTTGTTATAAAGACCTTGGTTTCACGATAAAGAAGTCTGCATTTGAAGATTGTGAAAATTTAAAAGGTGCCTGGATTAGGGGTGGATTTACGATCGAAAGTAATGCATTTCGTAATTGTCCGAAACTTTATGTGATCGGTGGACCGGATAATGAAAGTTTTATTGCAGATGATGCATTTGATATCGATAGTAAAGTAGTGGTTGATGTTTGCGAATACGGACTTGGATGGAGAGAAGAGGGATATCCATTTTTTAGAGAAAATGGCGATGAAGTTACGCATTCAGAACAAGACGGGATGGATTATTGGTGGTATGAAAAATGGATGGGTCCATCCGGAAATGAAGGAATCGAAGGAAAACGTGTGGCAGACTTTGACAATTCGGTCAGTGTTGCGCGGGTCGATAATTCAGTAAAAGGAATCGGACGAAAAGCTTTTTATGGAAGTGATAAACTGGAAGAAGTACAACTTGGAAGTGAAAATTATTTCATTGAGACAAAAGCATTTGCGAAATGTACTAATCTGAAAAAGCTGATCATTCCAGAGACGACACAGGAGATCGCAGAGGATGCATTTGATGGCTGTGATTCTCTGACGATCTATACACCGAAAGGATCTTATGTGGCAAAATTTGCGAAAGCACATAATATACCAGTTAGCTATATTCCACAGGATATCACACAGGAGAAAGTAGAACTCAAGGCTGAGAGAAAAGATAAAAACAGTGATTACCTTATATTGAGCTGGAATAGAGTAAACTACGCAGATGGTTATCAGATCCAGGTAAAAGATGGTAAGACTGGAAAATACCAGACGATAAAGAGGATCAAAGATGGAGATACCTGCACCTATACTATCAATGCGGAACAGTATAAAGAAAGCCAGATGACATGCAGAGTCAGAGCATATTTGGTTGGAAAAGATGGGAAGGGAGTATATACCTCTTATAAGAGCATAAAGGTAACCTTGTGGCCGAAGCAGCCTAAGATCGTTTCTCTTACAAAGAAAACGAAAGGGAAAGCAACTCTTAAATGGAAAAAAGTAAAGGATGCTACCGGATACTGTGTATATCGTTCTACGGATAATAAGAATTATACCCGTGTTAAAACAATAAAGAGTAAGAATACAGTTGCTTATACAGACACAGGTTTAAAAAAAGGAACAGCTTATTATTATATGATTAGAAGTTACCGTACAGATGCGAATGGAAATAGATCATATAGTGCGAAACATACATATTCTTCTTATTGTGAAGCGATTACATATTAAACAATGATGGGGCTGTTGTAAAATAGATAAGAAATTATCTATGGAGCAATAGCTCCTCTTCTTATGTAAAAACAGAAAGGAGCACCGTTCCATAACTGATGAGATCAGTTATTTTGCGACACTCCCGTGCTGTTTTTTGCGCATTTTTCATTGATGGATCCTACATAAAAAGTGCTTTTATGTTAGTACGAGGGGAAAAAGATTACAGGATGTAAATCAATACTACAAATACAATGTATGGCGTGGTATAATGTAGGAAATATGATGTTCTTATATTTTACATGAAGGAAAAAGGAGGAAAGTATCATGAAGAATAAGAAACTGCTTGCAATATTAATGGCACTTACCGTCGTTGTGTCACCAGCATCGATATATGCAGAAGATTTTTCTGATGGGGTGGATACATATGTAAGTGATCAAATGAAAGAGCCAGAAGATTTTGTATTTACTGATGCGGCGGGCGCAGAGGATTTGACAGATGTGGATGTAGCAGATGACAATCTCTTTACAGATGAGAGCGATAAGACGGCGCAGGCTTTGGCAGATGCTGGGGAGACCGGAACAGAAGGTCTGGAATATGAATATGTAGAATCGATCGATGCGTATCGTGTGACGAAAGGTGTTAATAAAAAAGAAGTCACCGTTCCGAAAAACTATAACGGAAAGAA
>CAZSTD010000118.1:4321-7627 GCA_964609645.1 uncultured Blautia sp. | reverse complement strand
TTAACCACATCGACCAGCTCATCCCGAATTGCCAATGCATATCCTTCCTTATCCACAAAAAATCCCTTACCAGATGATTTTAAAAACTTGATCGGCATGTTTTTTGCCTTGCTCAGATGCTGTTTATCCGTTATTTTCTGATATTCCTCGTAAGAAACCACATTTGGAAAATCCTTCCAGTTTGTTCCATGGTCAAAGAATTTTTTCCAGCTTTCCAATACTTCATCCTCTGTAACAGCCAGTCGTACATTTCCTTCATTATAAAATCCTGACAAGATCGGCATCTTATAGACTTTCTGCATATCGGTCGTTTCTATCAACTGCAAGAATTCTCTGCCCATTCCAGAATAAAGCTGAAGTTCTTCCTCTGACAGTTCATGCATTTCATAAAGAAAGTCCATATATCGTTTGAACGGATTTTCCTTGGCGTGTTTCATACAGTATTCATAAATATGATCATCCATATTAGTGAAAAGTTCCATACGTGTCGGAATTTTTCCATCTAACAATTCTTTTACACGATAATATTCCTGCTTAATTCTTTCCTTAATGGACAAAGACTTCTTATCCATTTCCTTAAAGAGATCGATCAAGCGCATGTCAAAATCCACAATGCAATCATCTGGATATTCGATCTCATAGTAATCACATGCCGTTTTTTCTCCTGTATAAGCTCCGCCATTCAATAAAAGCGGTGCTCTCCCAGCCTTTTCATAATTTCCGATAAAATCAAGAACATTTACATATTCTTTTCCTTTGCATGTGCGAAGACCACGCCCTAATTGTTGCAAAAATACTGTTGGTGATTCCGTCGGCCTCAAAAACATCACCATATCCAAAGATGCAATATCTACACCTTCATTGAACATATCCACAGAAAAAATAACCCGTATTTCCTGATTCTTTAATTTCTCGATCGCCAAATTTCTTTCTTCTGAGAATTCGCCATCCGCATTACTATATACAGCTACTGATCTTACACCCCGTTTGCAAAATTCCTTCGCCATTTCTTCTGCATGCTGCCTTGAACTACAAAAGCCCAAAGCACGTTTCGAACGATATTTTTTATAATATTTATAGATCAGATCATATCGCTTAACATTACCGATATATTTTTTATTTAAATCTTTTTCATCGTATCGGCCTTTTACCAATCGAAGGGTCGAATAATCTGTTTCGTCATAAATACCATAGTAGTGAAATGGAACTAATGCGCCTTTGTTGATCGCTTCTTTCAAAGTGATCTCATATGGAACATTGTAATCACAAATTTCATAAATAGATTTTCCGTCCATTCTTTCCGGCGTAGCAGTAAGCCCCAACATAAAATGCGGTTTAAAATAATTAACGATCCTCTGATATTGATCCGTAACTGCGTGATGGAATTCATCAATCACCAGGTACGTGAAATAGTTTGGGGCAAAGTACTCCTCTGTCAGATATTCGTTTCTTCCCAAAGTTGCTACAGAAGCAAAGATCACAGACTTTCCGGTATCTTTTTGCTTTCCGTAAAAGAATCCATAATCATCTGAATGGCGTACATTTTTAAATGATACAGCTGCTTGTTTTAAAATTTCTTCCCTATGAGCAACAAACAATACTCTTTCATATTTTGCCGAATCAAATGCTGCCAAATATGTTTTACCCACACCAGTTGCTGCATGGATCAAACCGCGTACAGCACCCTCTGCTCTGCTATTTTCCAACGCACAAAGTGCCTCTATCTGCGCACCTCTTGGCTGAAATAGCATTTCAACCTTTGTGTCCAGATCTTCCTGATCATATTTTGCAAGATCTTTCGCAAGCGCCGGCTTATGCCAGTTCTTAGAATATCTTTTTAGCTCTACATCATCGATTATATAGGCATGGTTTTCAAATAAGTCTACAAATGTTTCATAAAACAAATTGAAATTCTGATTATCCTGCTTGTTGTTAAAGCGATAATTCCATTCGATCCCAGAAGTTAAGGCACTTTTTGAAATATTGGATGAGCCAATATAAATTTCACTCATATTTTCGTAGTGAAATATATATGATTTCGGGTGGAAGGAACGTTCTTTGTCATTGTAAAATCGCAATTCCACCTTATCTCCCAATTCCTTTTTAATGAGAAATAAAGCCGATGGCTGAGTAATTCCTAAATAATTCCCGGTAAGAATACGAATCCGAGCACCACGATCCAACGCTGCCTTTAAATCTTTCGGTAGCATTCGTACACCAGATTCCATCAGGAAAGACACAATAATATCGATCTGCTTTGCCTGCGCCATACTTAGCTGCAATTGATAAAATAAATATCTGCTTTTGTTTCTATCCCCGGTCATAACGTCCGTTGATTCTACATAAAATTTCTCTATTTCTAATTTTTCCTCAAAATTAGGTTGAGCCATTTTTCTTCTCCTCTTCCTGGACGTGCATCTGAAGTGATCCATTGTTCTTCAATTTTAAGTCCTGAAACCTTTTGTAATAATTCGTCAAAAGTTTCTTCCGTCATATCTGTAAAATATCTTCCATTCCTTTCACCGGAAAATATGCCGTACTTAAAAGATGTATAAATAATTCCTTTTGGTTTTACAGCAAGCCTCATCCTTTTTATCACATCTTCCAACTCATCATATTTTAAATGAAGAATGGATGAGCATGCCCAGATACCATCGTATTTCTCTACTTCTGAAAGTTCCTGAAAATACATATGCTTTACTTCCATGTCAGTAAATTTACTCGCCAGTTTGCAAAGCTCCTTGGAACCATCCATAGCATCTACTTGATATCCTTGCTCCAAAAAATATTTTGTGTCACGACCAGATCCACACCCAAGATCAAGAATATATGCACCTTTTTGTAATTTTTCCAAAAAGCGATCCTGCATATGACTAAATTGCACATTTGCTGTATTTTCAACAAACTGCTTTGCATTTTTGTTATAATATTGAATAGTTTTATTTTCGTTTATCATTCCACCGGAGTTCCCACTTCGATCAAATGTCCGTCCAGATCATAAAATCGGATTATTTTCTTACCCCAGCTATAGCTCGTAAGCCGATTCACATACTGCACTCCCGGATATAATTTTTCTAACTTTTCAACAAACGCCTCTATTTCCTTTTCTTCAAAATACAATTCGCAGGCATTATTTCTCGCTGCAGCCTCCTTGCCCACACACTGCTCCCAAATTTGTTTCTCCTGGAGTACCAAACCTTCTGTCAAGATTACGTTGCTTTCGCTATCCAACACCACATCCAGTCCGAATAAGTCGTGATAATATTTTTTAGATTTCTCAATATCTTTCACTACGATCAAAATGTT
>CAZSTD010000118.1:0-4221 GCA_964609645.1 uncultured Blautia sp. | reverse complement strand
TTTTCTCCTAAGTCTTCCTTCTTTAGTTTCATTTACCGCGCAGATCTTATCTGCAATACAGACGATCCACCCCTCCATTGTGATCGGCGGAACTATTGTCAGAGGAAACATATGGCATAATATGATATTTTCTTCTACTGCACTTAATTTAAAATCTTGATCTGCATTTTTTAATGCAGTTTTAGGATGTCTGAATCCATGCAGCGTATGCTCTTTTTCTTTTACATGCCAGTCGTAAAAATAATAGTCATGTAAAAGTGCACCCCGGATCATCTTGTCATAATCTACACAGAGATGAAATTTTTTTGCAATGTTACAGCTGGTAAATGCGACATTTTTGCAGTGCTCATATATGGTCGTACTGCCATGGTGATAATACTTTTTGATCAGGTGATAACGCCCCTCCTGCTCAAAGTTTTCTATCGTCTGATAAATGTGCTCTGTAATAGCATCCTCTGTTAGATGCCGGTTATACCCCTTGGCACAGTTCTGCTCTTTCATACGCTCCTCCTAAAATGATGTAGGCTTCACTATCACATCATACAAATCCCTTTCTATATCACTCTATATCATTCTGACTATCTAAAAGATGGTTCAGTTTTTCAATGACTGCAAGTGTTCTTTCATGCTCACGATATTTCAGTAAAAATACGGACAGCATTTCTGAGAAATCACTCAATACCTGTATATGCTCTTTCGTCCACATACGCTGTTCCACGCATTCGTCAAAGCCAATATATCCGCGAAACTCATTTTTATCCCGGATCGCATACTGAAGCATCGATTTGATATTTTGAGCTTTCACGATCTCATAAGTTGTCGAAGGCAGAACACTTACATCCGGACAATAGAAAATTCCCTGTTCATCAAAATTCTCTGCATATCCAGGAATATCTGTCTCATAACTGATGTTCTGAAGCTGTTCACGTTCCGGCGTGATCCCCTCATTACACCATTCATATGTATTTTTGCAGAATTTATTATCCTCTGAATTTTCAAATACATAGACACGGCTGACATTCGTCTTTTTGCCTACCATAGCAAGGATTTCTTGGATAGACTGCTCTATATTCTGGCTGGTATGTAATCGATGCAATACCGTATTTACCAGATTTTCCTGCATACTTTCCAGTTCTTTATCAGAATCGATCGGGTTGTTTACCGCACTGATACCGATCTTATCATGCAGGAAGGAGCCCTCATGATGTTCATAAAATGCAAAACTATTTTTTCCTCTGTTCTTCACTTGATAAAGTGCCTGATCCGCTTTGTTAAACAGATCATAATATCCAACTCCGTGTTCTGGTGAAAGTGCAATACCAATGGAACAACCAAGCGGAAGTTTCTGATCTCCATTATGAAATAACCCAGTAAAGATATTTAAAAGCCTCAAGCATCGATTTTCCAAAATTCTCCTGTCATTGATCCCACGCATCAATACCATAAATTCATCACCACCGATACGAGCTACAATATCCTGATCCCGGAATAATTTTGAAATCTCTTTGGAAACCTGCTTTAATACCGTATCACCAAACAAATGACCATAGTGATCATTTACATATTTGAAATTGTCCAAATCTATGATCAACATAGCACACGGTGTTCCATCGGGAGACTGAGAGAAATATTCCTCCGCACGCTTACGCGCCGCTTTTTTGTTCAGTAATTTTGTCAACCCGTCTCTTTCTGCCTGAACCTGCAAATGTTCCTCAGCTCGTTTTTCTGCATCAATCTTTATAATGATACCGCAGATTTTTTCAAGATTTCCCTGTACATCGCGTATTGCAGTTGCGCGGAAACGACACCAGATATAACGGCCTCCCGCAATAGAGATACGTACATCTACTACTTCGTAATCTGAATTTGTTTTTAAGCGAGCCACTTTATCAGTAAATAGCGGGAAATCATCTGGATGGAAGTAAGAGCCATCACGCATGATCTTTCGAGCAGACTGAAACGCAGGAGGATATTTAAACAGTTTGTTCCAGGTTTCTGAAAATTCAATCTTATCTTCCTTGGCATCCCAATCAAACAAGACATTTTCCGTCTGCGTCAATACGATCTCATAGCGGCGAAGTTTATCTTTTAGATTTTCATACTCAGCCTTAGACTCTGTGATATCGGTCAGCAGAGTATTCACATACTCCTTTCCGTCTGTTCCCACGCTCAGCATACTTCTGTCCATCACCCAGATCACTTTGCCATCTTTCATCCGGATCCGATATTGCACTTCTGCAAAATTACTTTTCTGAAATTGTTCTCTAAAAGCGTTTCGCATATATTCCCGGTCTTCCGGCAAGACCAGTTCTATAAGGCGGTCATGAAGGTATGTTTTCAATTCCTGGCGACTGTATCCTGCTAAGATTGGAACATGTTCACTCAGTTGAACCAAAGTGAAATTTTCATCATAACGGCATAAAAAGCTACTATTTGCCAAAAGTTCCGCTTCCTGCGGCAGTCTCTCCTCACTTGAATCATCTAATCGCCGGAACAGAATTGCCAACGAATCTTTTGAAGCAGAAGTATAAGCCACACGCAGTAATGTCACTTCAAAATAATCTTTTTTATTTTTTTCATTCAGACAGATATAACAGGTATTTCTTCGAAAATCCTGCTCTATAAAGTCAAGCAACTGCTGCCTAAATTTCTGCTTTGATCGACCATTCCCTTCATCCAGCAAAGATACAAATTCTGAAAAACTTTTGATCTCTTTCAGCCAGCTTATATCCAAATATGGGTTATAAACTACATGAAACTGATTTTGACTTAAATTCACTTCTACAAGCATACTATTGATATAATGAGCAAGCGTCATATATTTCGCCTGTATATGCTCAACACTGTTTTCTACTGTTGCAGCTGGCAACGGTAAATTAACATCCAAGTTTTCTGTTTTTGGATTTGCGCCATCCATATAAACCCGCGATGTTTCCTCCAGTTCTTTAGCTACATGCTTAAAACATTCCAGCAATTTGGGCGAAAAAGCGCCGCATTCTCCATGGAGGATCATGTTGACAGAACGTGTAAAAGGATACGCCTCCTTATGGTTTTGCTTATTCGTCAAAGCATCATAAGCATCCACCAACCCCACTACCTGTGCACAGATTGGAATTTTCTCTCCTGAAAGTCCCTCCGGATAACCGCTTCCATCCCATCGTTCATGATGATAACGACAAATATTATACGCATATCTTAGATAATCCTCATCGACACCTCCCTTGATCGTATCTAAGATCTGACAACCGATATCCGAATGTGTTTTCATGATTTCCCGCTCTTTTGGAGTCAAGCGTCCTCCTTTTATCAAGATTCGATCTGGGATCGCAATTTTGCCAATGTCATGAAGAACCGATGCGCTTGAAATAATAGCGATCGTCCGTTCATCCAATCCATACTCTGGACAGCTTTTGGTTACTTCCTCCAATAAAATTCTGGTAAAATGTCGGATCCGAATAATATGTTGTCCAGACTCTGTGTTTCGATATTCAATGATCGAAGATAAAGCATCCACCAGCGTCTCATTGGACTGCCATAGCGCATTTGCCTGTTCCTGAACCATCTGTTCCAAGTGCTGCTTATGTAAATGCAGATCAACGATATTTTCAATCCTCCTCAACATAGCAAACGGCTCGTAATTTAAAGGGATCACATCAGATGCTCCCAATTCAAATCCTCTATGCACCAACTCTGGAGTATCTTCTTTTGCTAATATAATGATCGGCATTCGTTTCATTTCCTGAAAATATTCAGGCTTATTTAACAACTCAATATCCAGCATTTGAGATTGAGAAACATCTATCACCAATGCCGCGATACCCTCTTTGTTTTGCTGCAGCAGCACTAAAATTTGTTCTATGTTGCTTGCTTCTAACAGAGAATAATCTGCCTCCAGAATATGTCTTATATATCTGCGATTCTCCATGGTCTCACAAGCCAACAACAATGTATTGTACTTTTTCATATCGCTTTCTCCCTTTTGTTACCTAAATTTTTTTCTTTTTCAATAATTATTTTTTATGACTATTATAATCGAAAATTTTATTTAGGTCTATATCCTTATTCTAAATATAAAAAAAGTATTTTTAAAACAAAAAAACTGGCATTTATCGCCAGCTTTTTTACAAAGAACTATAATTTGTATCCAAAACACCCCCTGTTAATAATATTCATGGTCGATCTGGATCACTGCGAAATATTCACTTCCCGGAATATCATGAA
>CAZSTD010000117.1:0-7970 GCA_964609645.1 uncultured Blautia sp. | reverse complement strand
GTAAGTTAGCTCTCAAAAGTTTATCAAATAATACTGACTTTATTTGAGTATATCATCTTAAAATCATTTGAGCTGTCACAGCTAAGTATTTTATCACTTGAGGCATAAAAAATGATTCTTGATCTGTATACTCAAATAAACCCAGTAAATCTATAGAAGGAATAACCCCTTATGCAATGACTTCAAAGCACAAACTTAACGAGTAGCTTTCTCGTTAAATTTATGTACTTTATATAATACCTGCGTTAATTCGTATATACAATTACTATTCTTCAGGTTTAATTATATCTAATATTCTTGATCTCAACAAACCTGATTTTGAAATGTTATGTTCTTTACAATATTTTTCAAATAACTCATACTCTTTATTTATTAATCTGATAGATATTTGAGTTGTTTTGTTTTTAATATACTTTTCACTAGCTTTTTTTTGACTTTCAGACAATGCCATGTTTTCACCTCTTATTTTTCTTATTACATTATAACGGAACATTTTAAAATAATCAATGTCATACACCGACATTTTTTACATCTAAACTTTACCCTCTCACAACAAGAAAAATGAGCCGTCAAAACCTCTAACAACTCATTCTCTCTCAGCGCTGTGTTTTTTACTCTCTCAGCGTCAAATTTCAATCTTAATCTTTAGACAAGTATTTTATCACTTATTATATAAAAATTGATTTTGCGACTATATGACCTAAAAAAAACCTTATATGTAATATATTATTTCTTATCTTGAACTATTTGTTTTATTTCGGTCTGATTCTTCTTTATAACTTCCTGATTTTCTAAAACTTCTGCTAATCCAAAAAGCAGTACAGCCAAAATTGCTATACTAAGAAAACAACCTGCAAATATTCCTAACGTTGTACCCCAATTTCTAAAAGTATAATATGTAGTTGTTTCTATACCTCCCAAAGCAGCACATACAATACTTCCTATTGAACCAACTATAAGAACTATACAGCCTAATACTTTACTAAATGATTTCATATCTTCTACCTCATTTCTAGCTAAATTTTTAGTCACTTATCAATCTTTATTTCATATAATAGCTAAATTAATAAAATATTGGTCGCTTATCAAGCGACATTTTTCAATCATCCTCACGCCAGATACCTTTTTCTTTCAACCGCTGTTGAAACTGTAGCCAATGTTCTTGTCTTTCTTCGGGCGTTTCTTCATATTCACTGTATTGTACGATCTTCTCAAGTATATAAACCAATTTAGACTCGTCCATCCTATCACATCCTTTCTTACAATAATTATAGTCGTTTTAATGACTATAGTCAATAGTATAACTATTCTTTATTCTTAGTTTAAGAGAAAGGAGAGTCAACGTTGATAGAATATAGCCCGTTCTGGAACACTTTAAAAAATTCTACAGAATCAACCTATACACTGATTACTAAGCATCATATTTCCAGTGCTACTATTGATAAGCTACGCAAGAACAAACCAATGAACACTACAACATTGAATGATCTTTGTCGTATCTTCAACTGTCAGATACAAGATATTTGTCAATACACTCCTTCAAATAACGATCAAGTTTTATAAGTCTGCATCCGCAGGCTTTTTTCTTTCTCTCGAAAGTTTCATAACTTAAAAGTATTGACACCTTAACAAAAGCAACGTAAAATAGCAATATAGAAAGGTGTCATAACTTAGTGTCACTAACAAAAGGAGAAAATAAGCATGATTTACGGATATTGTAGAGTATCTACAAAAGGACAAGCCAAAGACGGCAACAGTTTAGAAGCACAAGAACAAGAGATTTTATCGAGGTACAGTGAAGCACAGATTTATAAAGAAGCATACACAGGAACAACCACAGATAGACCTATTTTCAGTGAGATCATAAAAGAAATGAAAGAAAATGATCTTCTAGTAGTAACCAAATTAGATCGCTTAGCACGAAACACACAAGAAGGAATTTCAATAGTAAAAGCTCTATTTGATAAAAAATGTTCTGTTCATGTGCTCAATGTAGGACTACTCGAAAACACAGCAATGGGACAGTTTTTTATTACTACTCTGCTAGCTGTTGCAGAGCTGGAACGAAATCAGATAGTTGAACGCTGTCAGACAGGAAAAGCTATAGCAAGACAGAATCCTGATTTTACTGAGGGCAGACCAAAGAAATACACACGGCAGCAGGTAGAACACGCCTTAGAGCTACTACAAAGTCATTCGTACAAACAAGTTGAGCAAATGACAGGAATATCTAAGTCAACTCTCATAAGATCAAAAAAAGCCCTCAGTTAAGAGGGCTTCTTAATTTAAAATTCACGTGACCAATTAATAGTTACTGCTGTATATACAACGTGAGTTTCACGTATGCCTGTACGTTCAAGAAATAGAATAGTCATTTCATCTTCTTCTATCTCACATTCACATAATTTACTCAATCCTAGAACATGATCTTCAAACTCAAGATAGACATTACCATTATTTTCTCTGATCTGTTCAATATGAGTATACAAAATACATTTTACTCCCATACCTTCAATTGTAATCATTACCGGTTCTTCTGTACTCCACAATTCATATAATTTTTCTAACATAAAATACCCTTTCTCCCCGTCGTGCCGTTAGGTCAGCAGTTATATTAATATCCAACAACAACCCAATGTACGATCATTATGAACATTGGAGCAACAAAGATAAGAAACATAATACAAACATAAATACATTCATTCACTTTACGATGAACATATTTTTTTACTTGTTTCTTAAATACTTCGTTCCACTGCTCATAAGTCATTAATGTATCATTATTCATAACTAAAACCCCTTTCATTCTTGTACTTGATCTCATAAGCCACTTATCTTACATATAATCTTCTGTATCGAGTAACTCTTTGATATTCTGCTAAAGAACCTAGATCAGCTTCTAACTGCTTGGTATCTACTGTTCTTCTCTCACAAGTAGAAATCTTTACTGTAAAATCATTACCCGTCTCTGTCAGCTTCTCATTAAAATCAAGATAGCCAATGATTTCACGTTCAAGATCTTTAAGCTCTGCGTCAAGCTGCTCTTTCATAGCTTTTAAACTTCTATAATCTGCTACAGTTCTCTCAAGTTCTTTTATTGTTTTACACATATTTTTTACCCTCTTTCTTCTTTAGTAGAGCAACAGCCCCGACAGGCTTTAAACATCTAGGATACTGTGTCCGTCTCACTCTCTCTTATCCTGCTTCGACGTTATGCGGTAGTCTTTGTATCAACCTTCGCTGCTGCTTGTGTTTTGTTTATGGCTTTATTATATACTGGGTACAGTATAAATACAAGTTGGGATTTTGCACAAATGTACCCAGTATATTTTGTTATTTTTTATACTGGGCTCAGTATTGTAAATAAATATAATTTGTGTTATCATTAGTAACAAGAACTTTTTTTAACGGGAGGATTCAATGGCATATAGTGAAGCCCAAAAAAAGGCAGTAAAAAAATATAATGAAAAATCTTATGATGAGATTAAATTAAGAGTAAAAAAAGGTAATAAAGAAATTATTCAAAAATATGCTGTCAATAATAATGAAACAGTTAATGGCATGATAAACCGATTATTAGAAAACGAAATACCACAAATCAGAGAATAAAACTGTTATATACTTTATATAGCAGTTTTTTTATACGCAAAATATACTGGGTTCAGTATATTTGTACAATTTATTTCATCTATTTTTGTACATTGCGTCAGTAGCTTTATACTGGGTACAGTATTATAATAGTCTCATAAACAACTAAACAACATTCCTACACAGGAAAATCATAGGAGGTTATGAGATTATGACAAGTATCTATGAACAAGTAACAGAAAGAATCATCGAAGAACTTGAAAAAGGTATTATCCCGTGGGAAAAGCCGTGGACAGGCACTAGATCAGGCGCATACAACAGAGTAAGCAAGAAGCCTTATAGCCTTATCAATCAAATGATGTTAAAGCACCAAGGTGAATATGCAACCTTTAAGCAATGGAATGCAGCAGGCGGACACATCAAAAAAGGCGAAAAGGCTGAGATGGTAGTATTTTGGAAGATATTCGAAAAAGAAGAAACTTTAGAAACAGGTGAAAAAGAAATTAAAAAAATACCAATGCTGAGATATTATAATGTATTCCATATTTCACAGGTTTCAGGTGTTGAACCTTTGTCTATACCTTTTAAAGAAGTAGAACCAATAGAAACAGCAGACAAGATCATAAAAGACTATGTTCACCGTGAGCAGATCACTTTTGAAGAATGTGTAAGCAATGAAGCATATTACAGCCCTGTAGCAGATAAAGTTGTAGTTCCTCTGAAACAACAGTATAAAAATATCAATGAATACTACAGCACAGCATTTCATGAACTGACACACAGCACAGGACACAAAAGCAGATTAGACAGATTGCACACAGGTGCAACCGCTGCTTTTGGTTCAGGGGACTACAGCAAAGAAGAACTTATAGCAGAAATAGGAAGTGCTTCACTTATGAATCTGCTAGGGATCGAAACAACAAAAACTTTTAGAAACTCTGCTGCTTATATCCAAAACTGGTTACAGGTTTTAAAAAATGATGTAAGGTTTATTGTATCAGCAAGTAGCAACGCAGAGAAAGCAGTTAACTATATATTGAATGAGTAAGAGAGGTTATATACCTCTCTTTTTTTTATGTAAAGAAATTGACTTAGAATATATGTACAAAAATAGTTTTGCGTATCCAGCAGTAGCGATTTAAAGGTTTTTTCTACGAAAACAGGTACTAAAATCAATTTTACGGCAGCAGGTGTATAAATTGTCCACTAAAGCATTCTAATTTGAATTTGATCTTTCAGATCGAAATAAGCTATTGTTATTTGATAGGTTTTTAGCAGACACAAAAATGAGCTGTACACTCTTAGTTTGTTATTGTAGTTTACGGGCTTTTTAGGCGCTAGGAAGTTCTAAAAACAATTTTAATACAGCAAGTGGACAATTTGTACACTGTGAGAATAAAAGCAAAAATTTGGACGCTCAAATTGAAATAAGCCAGCATTATTTGACAGGTTTTAAATCAGGCTGTAGATGAAGGTTTTTGCTATCTTTGCGCGTCTAATCTGGTAGGGGGTACTTATGCCCTGGCAGTGAACAAAATTCCAGTAAAATCCTGTATGCTGGTCTTTTTCGATACCAAGCTCAAAAATACAGTTTCGATACTTTGATATTTTTTTAACATAATACTGTGTTTTTTTATCTATTTTAAAATCTACGCTCTATATTACAGTTCTGGAATTTTGAGAACATTTTTTCATGCATTTTTTCATATTTCCGCATTATATAATACTTTTTCAAAAAAATAACTAAAATAACGCTAGCCTAAAAAGTTCAGTCTCCGCAAAACACCTTCTACTGCTGCACTTTCGCCGTTCGTTAAATTCTGTATATTATGAAAGAGGATGTATTTATGGGTGTTTGTGGAACACACAAAAAAAGTTCAATCTCCGCAAGCATAACAATAGCAAGCATTTCCGCAATCTTTTAAATTCTGCATTTATGAAAGAGAAGAAGCCAAGAGCTTCTTTTTTATATTACAAGGAGGAAAAACCTATGAAGAAAAATGATTACATTTACACAGGAAGCACACTGTACAAAATCACTAAGATCAACGAAAATTTCATCAAAGTAGTTCCTACGCACAAAAAAATGTCCCTGTCACTTGCTTCCAAAACCTATCATCAAGCGCTACTTGAAGATTTAGGCTACATGATCGGGGGTAAAGTCCTATGATGAAAGAACCGACAACAAAAAAATTATCAGAAAAGCAAGTTGCTAGGACTGTTACAAGTAAAGGCAAACCGTTTATGAAACTATTTCCTGACGAAAGATTTTACCAATATCCAAAATATCCAAAGATCTTTGTATCTCAATATGCAAACATCATCTCTACAACAGGGAAAACCCCTCATCTTCTCTCACCTTATCTTGAGTCTAACTACTATCTATCTGTATCCCTCTGCAAACATGGAAAGAAAAGGAAAAAATATGTTCACAGGTTAGTGGCTGAGGTTTGGTGTAAAAAACCAGACTTCGAACTTCCTGGCTGTCCTCTGGAAGTACATCATAAACTAAAAGTTCTCAGAAATTCTACGGTCAATGTTAATTTTGCTATGAACCTAGAATACTTGTACAGACCTCATCATAAAGCTATAGATTATATAAAAAGCTATCAGGTACAAAGACCTTCTGGAAATTGGTTTTATGTCTCAGACGTTCAAGCTATAGCTGATTACTATCATACATCTGACTATTCTATCTATCAACTTCTCCGTCGTTCCCCGAAAAAAATCGAAAACAACTATGAAATTTATGAATCAAACAACATCAAGATCAAGATTAAAAAAGACAAAAACAGCAAAAACAAAGTTAGAAAGGAGTAACTATGAAATTTTATACAACAGAAGAACTAAAAGAGCTTTTAAAACTCTCTGAAAAGCAGGCTAAGGCTTTAATGCGCACAGAAGATTTTCCAAGCATCAAAATCGGCAGAGCGTACCGAGTAGAAGAAGATATGTTGCGACAGTGGATGCTTGAAACAAAAGAATTTCCGCTTGATTATACAAGCGTTTAAAAAATATGTACAGATACATCCTGTGTACCTGTCCACTTTAACACTAACAATACAGGTGAGGGCTATTTCTAGCCCTTGCCTTTTTTATATAAAGGAGTGATCTACTATAAATACTAACGTTATTGATGCTTTACAATTCCTTATTGATGCTGGTACAATAAATACAGCGGATGTGCTGGAAAAAGCACAAGAAATGAAGAAACAAGAATTAATAAATATGAACCCGTGGAAAATGTATCAGGGAAAAGATTCTGTTTGGTACGTCTATCTTCCTTCTGAGGATAACCCAAAACAGAGAGGGAAAAGAGTAAAGAGAAAAAACAAACAGGATTTAGAGGACTTTCTAGCTAAATACTGGAAAGATAAATCCTTTAACCCTACCGTCGAAGAAATTTTCAATGAATGGAATGACCGAAGAGCTGATCTAGGTAATATTGCTAAATCGACTCAGCAAAGAAATCAGCAGGTATTCAAAAGACATTACTCTGATTTCGGAAAAAGAAAGATCAAATCTTTAGAGCCGCGTGATGTTCAAAATTTCCTCGAAAGTGAAATCGGACAGAAACAGCTAACTTCCAAGGCATTCTCTAATCTAAAATCTATCACTGTTGGATTTCTCAAGTATGCCAAAAGGGAACAGTATATTTCTTTCAATATCCAAGAAACTCTGGACGATCTGGATGTAAGAGACAGCACCTTTAAAAAGACTATCAAAGAAGATTATGAAGAAGTATTCGATGAGGTAGAACTTCCAAAATTCACTCAGTATCTCGTTGATAATATTGACCTTGTAAATTTAGGAATCATGCTTATGTTAGTAACAGGAATCCGTGTAGGTGAGCTGGCTGTACTGAAATGGGAAGATTATGACGGTAAAGGTTTACGAATCCGTAGAACAGAAACCAAATACAAGGTTAAACAAGGACAGAATGCCTATGAGGTCAAAGAGTTTCCGAAAACGGCAGCAGGTGCAAGATACGTCATTATTCCAGAGGAATGTTTATGGATAATGAAAAAGCTCAAGTCAATGAATCCTTTCACAGAATTTATCTTTATGAAGCAAGGCGAACGACTGAAAACGGTATCTTTCAGAAACAGACAATATAAAATCTGTAAGAAAACTAACTGTTATCCTAAATCACCTCATAAGCTGAGAAAAACTTATGCTTCTCTTCTCTCTGATTACAATGTAGACCCTAAACTTACAATCGAACAGATGGGACACACAAATATTTCCTGTACACAGGGACATTATTTCAGAAACCGAAAGAGCCTCAGTACAAAAACTGCAATTTTAAGTAGCATCCCAGAACTGCAAATTGCGCAAAAAAAATAATCAGAACACACGTCCTGATTATCTTGAGTACCTTT
>CAZSTD010000116.1:0-8066 GCA_964609645.1 uncultured Blautia sp. | reverse complement strand
GTTGCAAACCAGATGTTTATCAACAAGACATGGCTGGACAACCTTGGACTTGAAATGCCGACAACTTATGAGGAATTTGTTGATGTCCTGAGAGCATTCAAAGAGCAGGACGCAAACGGAAACGGTGACCCGACAGATGAGATCCCATACGGCAGAGGTTATGCAGACGTAGCAATGTTCTTCTGCTTACCGTTCGGAACAACTCTTGGCGCAGACGGAACATCTTCTCTGACTGTAAGAGATGGCGAAGTAGTATTTATCCCGACATCTGAAGAATACAAAGAAGGTATCGAGTGGATGCACCAGTGCTTCGAAGAAGGCCTGATCGATAAAGAGATCTTTACACAGGACGATTCCATGAGAGATGCAAAACTTATGGCAGAGACTCCGATCATCGGTGTAGCACCGGGATGGACAGCAGACTCTACATTTGGTGCAAACTCTGATCAGTATGTAGCACTTCCGGCACTTGTTGGCCCAGATGGAAATCAGTACATTTCCTCTGACCCGGAACATTGGAATTATTCAAGATATGAATTCCTTGTTACTTCTTCCTGTGAAAACCCAGAGAAACTTCTCTCCTGGATCGATAAATTCTACACAGAAGATGCTTCTATCCAGAACTTCTATGGTTCCTTTGGCATTGGTGTAGAGAAGGATGAAGAAGCAGGTACTTATACAGTTCTTGAGCCAAACGATGGAAACTCTGCAGACACATTTGCATGGATCAACTCTCTGCGTGACTTTGGTCCGAAATATGTAGCAGAAGGATTCAATGATAAAGTTGTTTATGCAGGTGAAAACGGCGATGCTTCTAAGCTTGAGCTGGACAAAGAAATGAAACAGTATGCAACAGAAGCATATCCGAACGTAAGTTACACAGTAGATCAGCATAATCAGCTGGCGATCATTTCTTCTGATATTCTTTCTTATGTATCCGCAATGCAGGCTACATGGGTAACAGAAGGTGGAATTATGGATCAGTGGGATGAGTACATGGGAACTCTGAACATGATGGGATTAGAAAGCTTTATGCAGATGCATACAGACGCATACAACACCTATATGGAAAATAAATAATAAATAAATCAAAAATGATGTGGATGGTTCCGAAATGGATCCATCCACATTGATTAAAAGGGGTTTATAAATAAACTAGAAGCAGTCCATCTATGGCTACTTTTGCGGCTGCTTGTCGTTTATCTATAAGATTTAAAAGAGAAGGATGAGTGATTTATGAAGAAAAGAGTGATGAAGACAGTGATCGGTGCTTTGCTGGTTAGCGCGTGCATAAGCAATGTCAGTAAGGCAGAGGAAGTCACAAAAGATCCTGTAGTGGTGCTGTACGATGGGCCATCTACACTTGCAGATGCAACAGAAGAAGACATAGTTGCAGCATCGGAAGCGAACAGGGATATCAAACTGAAACATTGCACGGATACGACGATAAAAGTAAATGGGCAGGAATGCTATGTCTATGACACGAATGTTAATCTGAGCCGTTCCTGGAATCCGGATTATCAGCCGGAACTGTCACGAACACCGATCACCTATTTTGACTTTGAAGGAGAAGTTGAGATTGAAGTGACAGTGCCAAAGATCGAATTGGAGCAGGTGACGGTCAGTCCGCTCAGCTATGAGATCGAACCGGAGGTCGATGCGGAGAATCATACGGTTACCTTTACTGTGACAGAGCCAGATACCTATACAGTATTGTTTAACGATTCGCCGGAACGAGCGGTTCATATTTTTGCAAATCCGCTGGAAGAAAATGTGCCGGATCTGGAAGATGAAAATGTTGTTTACATAGGACCAGGTGAATGGGATAAGGGCACTATCGTACTGGAAGAAGGGCAGACTCTGTATATTGCAGGTGGTGCAGTTGTATACGGAAGAGTTCTGGCAGAAGGTGCGAATGATATTACGATCATGGGACGAGGGATCATTGACGGCTCCAAGTTCCCAGGCTGGAAAGCACAGGCACCGTTTGTATCATTGGAAATAAATGCATGCAGCAATGTGAATGTGAAAGACATTATCGTATTAAATCCTAATTGCTGGGTATGCCAGGGCTATGAGACAGAAGATATGGTGATCGATGGCCTGAAGATCATCTCCTGTCGGCCGAATGGGGACGGTATATCGCTGCAATCCTGCAGGAATGTAGATGTAAAAAACAGCTTTGTCAGAAGCTGGGATGATTCACTTGTTGTAAAGAATTATTACAGGAATTCAAATAATATCTCATTTACGAATATGCAGCTGTGGACTGATTTTGCACAGTCCATGGAAGTGGGATACGAAACAAATAAAGGAAGGATGGAGGACTCCTCCATCAAAGATATTGTGTTTGAGGACATCTGTGTTCTGCACAATTATCACAAGCCTGTAATTTCGATTCATAATGGAGATGATGCGGTTGTTTCTGATATCACGTTCCGCAATATTACAGTAGAGGACGCGCAGATGGGAAGCGGTGATGGAGATGTGATGCCGTATCTCATTGATCTGAACATTGCGCAGAGCGGCAGCTGGTCAAGTACAGAAGACAGAGGTACGATCGAGAATGTGACGATCGACCAGGTGAATGTGCTCGACGGCAAGTTCTGCCCATCTCGTATCAATGGGTATGATGAGGATCATAAGGTAAGCAATGTGACGATCTCAGGGCTTACAGTTCTCGGTGAAAAGATCGAGAGTGGTGAAGAAGGAAAATTTGAAATAAATACAGAAACTACAGAAAACATTATTTTTAATTAAGAGATTCAGACTTCTGCAGGCGAGAGGCTTTTTGCCTGCGGAAGAAACTGCAAATTTGGAGGACAATATGAGAGAGTGGTTAGAGAGTGTTTACAGTGATGGCACAGAGTGTTTTGTAAGTAATCCGCAGCCGGAATTTATGGAGACAGTCAAGATTTCGATCAGAATGTATGAGGATGCGCCGGTAAAACATGTGTTTCTTCGCACAGTCCGTAACGGTGCAGAGAACCTGATCGAGGCTGTAAAAAATAAAGTTGAGAACGGACTTGCATATTATGAAGCAGAACTGCAGATGACAGAAAAAAGAATGCATTATCATTTTTATCTGGTCTGCGATGATATCATATATTATTACAATCAGAAAGAGATCACGACATATATACCGGATCATACATATGACTTTAAATTGCTGACGGATTACCGCCAGCCATCCTGGGTGAAGCGTTCTGTATTCTATCAGATATTCCCAGAACGTTTCTGCAATGGAAATCCAGATAACGATGTGAAAGACGGAGAGTACACTTATCAGGGACATCCTTCGATCCAGCACAAAACATGGGAAGAAAAACCGCTGATCGCAGATGAATGTTTTTCTCTGGACTTTTTCGGAGGTGACCTTGAGGGTATAAAGAAAAAAATCCCATACCTCAAAGAACTCGGAGTGACAGCCGTGTATCTGAATCCGATCTTCCGTTCACCGTCCTTACATAAATACGACTGCATCGATTACATGCATGTAGATGAACATTTCGGCGGTGATGAAGCTCTGGCGGAGCTGTCCGAAGCTCTTCATGAAAACGGCATGAAGCTGATGCTTGATATTTCTATCAATCATACTGGTTCAGAACATATTTGGTTTAATAAATCCTGTGAGTTCTTTGATAAATCACAGGGAGCTTATCATAATCCGGACAGCAAGGAAAGAAGCTACTACTTTTTTGAACCAGACAGTCAGGAATATGAGGGATGGGCAGGACACCAGACCCTTCCGACCTTGAATTATACATCAGAAGAACTTAGAAAAAGTATTTACAAAGATCAGGACTCTGTTTTGCGCAAATGGCTGAAACCGCCATATAATATTGATGGATGGAGATTCGACGTTGCAGACGTTTTTGCAAAGAATAATGAGATCAGACTGGATCATGAGCTCTGGCCGGAGATCCGCAAATGCATCCGTGAAGAAAATGAGGAGGCATACATCCTTGCGGAGGACTGGGGCGACTGCGCACAGTATATGCAGGGCGATGAGTGGGATGCTCCAATGAACTATTTTGGCTGCGGAAGAGTATTCCGCCAGTTCCTCGGACTGCCGGATCTGTTTTTGGAAAGAAATCCGATCCTGAAACAGGTTTCTTATAAAATGACAGCGGAAGATGCGAAGGCAAGGATCATGGAACACTTTGCAAAACTGCCATATGTGATCTGGCAGAACCAGTTTAACCTTATGGACAGCCATGACGTTCCTCGTATCCATAACTTTAAGACTGTGAACCCACAGGAACATAAAGGCGCTGTGATCATGCAGTTTATGCTGACAGGTACACCGTCCATTTACTATGGAGATGAGATCGGTATAGACGGAGACATCTTTGGAGACGAAGGATTCCGCCATACAATGCCATGGTCTCAGATTCCGGGAAGGAATCCGCAGACCTATGAATTCTATCAGAAACTTGCCCATCTGAAGAAAGAAAAGGCGGCATTGCAGGAAGGTGGAATGAAATTCTTGTGTGCACAAGATCAGATCCTTGCGCTTGCCCGTTTCTATGGAAATGAAGTCTATATCGCGATCATGTCCACAAATGACAAAGCACAGCGTGTACGTCTCCCGATAAAAGCATTGGGTGTAGAAAAACTGGACAAGACTACCGATTTATTCGGAACTAAGATTGAGTATGAAACTGCAGACGATAAAGGAATCTGGATCAATGTAGAGCCACATCAGGCATACCTCATTGAGTGTTGAGCGAAAGATCCTTTGAAATAGCACAAGACAAAATTTTGAATGGAGGATAACAAGACTATGAACAGATCCAGCGGTATTTTGCTTCCGATATTTAGCCTTCCGTCACCATATGGGATCGGATGTTTTTCAAAAGAAGCATATCAGTGGGTTGACTTTTTGGCAGAGGCAGGAATGAGATATTGGCAGATCCTTCCTCTTGGCCCAACAAGCTACGGGGATTCACCGTATCAGTCTTTTTCTACATATGCAGGAAACCCATATTTTATTGATCTGGATGAGCTTTTGAAGGAAGGATATCTGACAGAAGCGCAGCTGGAAAAATTTGCCAAGGTGGAAGATCCACAGGATATTGACTACGGAAAACTTTATATAGATAGGATGGCTCTTTTAAAAGAGGCATATACAGAAAGCAAAAAAAGAGAGGATCATGCTTTTGAGGACTTCAAGAGAGACAATGCATGGTGGCTTGGAAACTATGCACTGTTTATGGCGGTAAAGGATGTCTTCGGAGGAGCTGCATGGGATCAGTGGGCAGAGGATATTCGATACAGATACGACTATGCTTTGGAATACTATTGGAGAACTTATGCAGATGAGATCAACTTTTACCAGTGGCTGCAGTATCTGTTTGAAAAACAGTGGAGAAGCCTGAAAGCGTATGCGAATGAGAAGGGCATCAGGATCATCGGAGATATTCCGATCTACGTTGCCTTTGACAGTGCAGATGTGTGGGCGGATCCATTCCTGTTCCAGCTTGACGAAAGGAGAAATCCTGTAGCTGTGGCTGGATGTCCGCCGGATGGATTTACTGCAGACGGTCAGCTTTGGGGAAATCCTCTTTATAGCTGGGAGTTCCACAGACAGACAAACTATGACTGGTGGGTTGGACGCATCGCATATTGCTTCAAATTGTATGATGTTGTGCGTATTGACCATTTCAGAGGATTTGACGAATATTTCTCCATCCCTTCCGGGGATTCCAACGCAAAGAATGGACATTGGGAAAAAGGACCAGGGATCGAGTTGTTCAGAACGATCACAGGAAGACTGGGACAAAAGGAGATCATCGCAGAAGATCTTGGTTACATTACGGACAGCGTGCGAGAGCTGGTAAGAGAATGCGGATATCCGAACATGAAGGTTCTGCAGTTTGCATTTGACTCCAGAGATTCCAGCGGTGCGAGAGATTATCTTCCGCATAATTACCCTCATAACTGTGTATGTTATACAGGAACTCACGATAATGAGACGATCTATGGATGGCTGTCCAGTATTCAGGATGTTGAGAAAGAGATGGTCCGCACATACCTGAACCGACATGAAGCATCTGATGAAGAGCTGGCTCATGAGCTGATCCGCACAGCAGTAGCTTCTGTCGCAGATCTGTGTATCATTCCATTCCAGGATTATCTGACATTGGATAACAGCGCACGTATCAATTTCCCATCTACAATAGGAGAAAACTGGCGCTGGAGAATGTCAGCGGAGGATATGTCAAGCGAGCTGGCAAAAGAGATCCGAGCACTTAGCCAGACATACGGAAGAATATAAATGTAAAAAGTGGCCTTTGGATTCTGTCTGTGTGCAGAAGATCATAGAATAGATAGAAACAAAAAAGAAAAGAGCCCTTTATGCCGGATCAAAAAATAGATAATCTATTGAACCTTGCTATGGACGCTACGCAAGAGGAACGCAGAAAATCTGAAAATCTTAATACAGGATATGATGAGGAAAATGAACTTTGGGATGTCATTGTAAAGTACAGCGGTCCGGAGAGTGGGCTGACAGGAGAAGGGATCGAGGTTGTGCCGTTGCTTGGCGGATATGCGGTCGTAACTTTGCCAGAGTCACAGATCGATGCGTATTCGAAGCGAGTGCAGGTGGAGTTTATGGAGAAACCAAAGAGGCTTTACTTTGAACTGTTTCAGGCAAAGGGAGCAAGCTGCATCCGAGCTTTGCAGATAGGAAGAGAGGGACTGACCGGAAAAGATGTGCTGGTCGGTGTCGTGGATTCCGGAGTGGATTATTTTCACCCGGATTTCAGAAAAGAAGATGGCAGCAGCCGGATCTTGCGACTGTGGGATCAGAGCATAGAGGGAATACCGCCGCAGGGATATGCAGTGGGAACAGAATATACAAAAGAAGAAATCGATGAGGCGCTTGCACTGGGAGAAGACCAGGGCAGGCGCCTTGTGCCGTCTGTGGATTACCGGGGGCATGGAACTTCTGTGCTCGGGATCGCTGCTGGAAATGGTCGGGCTTCTGGGGGTGTGAACCGAGGTGTGGCATACGAAAGCGATCTCTTGGTGGTGAAGATGAGAAGCTCCAGAGAAAATTCTTTTCCAAGGACAACCGAGCTGATACAGGGAGTGGATTATCTGGTACGGCAGTCCCTTGCAATGGCCAAACCGATGGTGATCAATCTGAGCTTTGGAAATAATTATGGTTCTCACAGGGGAGATTCCCTGTTGGAGACTTACTTGGATATGGTTTCTTCTATGGGAAGGCTTGTGATCTGCGCAGGAACCGGAAACAATGGAAATCAGCCGCTGCATGACGGAGGGATCCTTGCGCAGGGAGAAAGTCGGCAGATCGAGCTGTCTGTCGGCAGCAGGGAGCCGGTGCTGAATGTACAGCTCTGGAAGGAGTATGAGGACGAGATTGAGATCTCGATAGAGCATCCTTCTGGAACAAGGATCGGTCCTTTGGATGAGAAATTGGGAGCACAGAGATATCAGATAGAAAACACGGAATTGCTGATCTACTATGGAAAGCCTGGGCCTTATCATGTGACACAGGAGATCTATGTCGATTTTCTTCCTGCGCAGGATTATGTGGACAGTGGCTCTTGGAGATTGATCTTGCGTGGAAAACAAGTCAGGGGAGGGGAATACTATCTGTGGCTTCCGGGTGGAAATACCTTAAATCGGGGAACTGGATTTTATGAGCCGAGAGTTTTTGGGACATTGACGATTCCGTCTACCGCTGCGCGTGTGATCACGGTGGGAGCTTACGATTCGATCTTAAACGCATATGCAGATTTTTCCGGGAGAGGAAGCCGCAGACTGCCTTATCAGAAACCAGACCTGGCAGCACCGGGCGTGAACATTGTGGCACCTGTGCCGGGAGGCGGCTACCGCGCAGTGACAGGTACTTCTTTTGCGGCACCTTTTGTCAGCGGAAGTGCGGCACTTTTGATGGAATGGGGGATCATCAGAGGAAACGATCCTTATCTTTACGGGGAAAAAGTAAAGGCATACCTCAGGCGCGGAGCCAGACCACTGCCCGGATATGAGCAGTATCCCAATGAGGAGGTGGGGTGGGGAACGCTGTGCGT
>CAZSTD010000115.1:4055-8122 GCA_964609645.1 uncultured Blautia sp. | reverse complement strand
AAAAGGGAACAAAAATAAATATGAAGATAAGAGTGATGATTGCTGTCAGTGCAGCAAAATTTGTTGGATTTGTATGTAAGAAGATGGGCAGGCAGGGTGTGACCTGGGCAGGAAAGGTAGCACTGAGGATCTGTCCGGATATTTTGGAACAGCTTTCCTCACAGGTGAGAGGAGCGATCTTTGCGACCTGTGGAACGAATGGAAAGACAACCACCAATAATATGCTTTGTGCAGCTTTGGAGGCAGAGGGGCAGGAGGTTATCTGCAATCACACCGGCTCAAATATGCTCAATGGTGTGGTATCAGCTTTTGTGCTGGCTGCGAAATGGAATGGAAAGATCGATGCGGATTACGCATGTATTGAGGCGGATGAGGCATCTACAAAATATATTTTCCCAAGGATCAAGCCAGATTATATGCTTCTGACGAATCTCTTTCGAGATCAGCTGGATCGATACGGAGAGATCGATATTACGATGAAGATCCTGGAGGATATGATGCGCAAAGTCCCGAATATGAAGATCATCGTAAATGGAGACGATGCGCTGTCCGCATATCTGGCTATGGACAGTGGAAATCCTTATGTCACATATGGTATCAGCAATCCGGTGATCAAATCTGCGGCAAATGAGATCCGTGAGGGACGCTTCTGCAAGTGCTGCGGCGAAAAGCTGGAATATCGTTTTTACCATTATAGCCAGCTTGGAGATTATTACTGCCCGAAATGTGGATTTGCAAGACCGAAACCAGATTTCGATGCGGAGGATGTCAAAGTGGGAGACCAGCTTAGCTTTCGCGTGGAAGATAAGCATGTGGTCGCAAACTACAAAGGCTTTTATAATGTATATAATATCCTGGCTGCCTATGCAGGTGTGCGCACAGCAGGATTTTCAGCAGAGCATTTTGGAGAGATGCTGAGCAAATTTAACCCGGAAAATGGACGAATGGAACAGTTCCGCATCAAAGGGACCGGTGTGACCTTGAACCTTGCCAAGAATCCGGCAGGTTTTAACCAAAATATCTCCGCAGTGATGCAGGATCCTTCACCGAAGGATATCATCATTGCGATCAATGACAATGCACAGGACGGGATCGATATTTCCTGGCTCTGGGACGTAGACTTTGACCTTTTGGGAGATCCGAGCATTCGTTCCATCACTGTCAGCGGTATCCGATGCCAGGATATGAGGCTGAGACTGAAATATGTAGACATTCCGTCTATCCTGGAAGGTGATGTGGAGAAAGCGATCCGCGGACGCGTAGAGGACGGAGTGGGCAATCTCTATGTACTGGTGAATTACACAGCGCTGTTCAGCACGAGAAACATCCTGAAGAAACTGGAGGGAGAGAAAGCATGAAACTTACGATCGGACATTTATACCCGGATCTTTTGAATCTTTACGGGGACAGAGGGAACATTCAGTGCTTGACAAAACGCTGTGAGTGGAGAGACATTGAGGCGGAAACGATACCGTTCGAACTGGATGATACCATTGATTTTTCTAAATTGGATATCGTACTTCTGGGTGGCGGATCTGACAGAGAGCAGATGCTGGTGTGTGAGAGATTAAAGAGCATCCAGCCGGATTTCAAGGCGTATGTGGAGGACAATGGTGTTGTCATCGCGATCTGCGGAGGCTACCAGCTTCTTGGAAATTACTATAAGACAGATCAGGGAACGATCAAAGGTCTGGAACTGGTAGATATGTATACAGAGCAGGGGGAGGGACGTTTGATCCAGAATATCGTCCTGCAAAGCGACCTGTTTGAGATGCCGATCGTGGGATTTGAGAACCATGGAGGCCGCACGTATATCAATCAGAACAAGCCTCTGGGAAAAGTGCTCCATGGGGCAGGAAATGACGGGACATCCGGTTATGAAGGAGTTGTCTATAAAAATGTGATAGGAACGTATCTTCACGGACCGCTGCTTCCGAAAAATCCACAGCTTGCAGACTGGCTGATCGCCCGTGCGCTGGAACGCAAGTACAAAGAAAAGATCGAGCTGGCACCGTTGGATGACAGCCACGAAAAAGAAGCGAACGATTATGTATACCACAGATTTGTAAAATGATAAATTTGTAAGGGGATAATTATGGCAAAATCATACAATCAGAAAGCAAAAATACTATACCTTGAACGGATGCTCAATGAGACGACTCCTCAGACTCCTATTTCTATGCAGGTGATCTTGATGAAACTGGGAGAGGTGGGGATCCGAGCAGAGAGAAAGAGTATCTACGATGATATGGAGACCTTGCGTGAGTTTGGAATGGATATCCAGTACAGGAGAGGCCGTGAGGGAGGATATTTTATCACACAGCCAGAACCTATTATGGATAAAGCACCTGATACGAAAAGTGCAGACGCGTCTGCAGATGCAGCGTCTGAAGGATCTGCAGGCAGCAGTGAGGCTGCGGCTATGCAGAGCTCAGAGACAGCAGATGGAGCGAAAGAAAATATCGTGGATCTGCGTCCACAGGCTCCGACATTGGACAAGCAGGGAAAAGAGATCAAACTTTTGTGCAGAAATTCTCTGAAAAAGGAAATCCTTGCGGCAGTGGGTGAGGATGCTCCGTGCAAGGCAAAAGGTGAGGAATGCTTCAGTGTGATCATCCAGACACAGCCGGACAGGAAGTTTTATGGCTGGCTGGCTTCTATGGGAAGAAGTATCCGTATTGTAAAACCAAAGAAAGTAGCAGCAGCTTATCGGGAATTTTTGAAAAACATTGCAAAAGATTATAAAAGCGATAAGTGATCAGTGAAAGGATCTTATTTATGAAAAAAAGAGCAGCACAAATCCTTCTGGGAGTGATGGTATCTTCTTTGCTCCTGACTTCATGCGGCAAAAATGATGCCAAGGAAGCGGCCAATGAGAGTGCGCTGGTGGAGGAAGAAGGAAAAGGCGAACGTACAGAGGAAGGCGAAAAGGTAGAGGCAGAAGATGCATCCTCTGAGGAAGAAAATGCAGAAAGTTCGGATACAAAAAGCGATGACAGCCAGGCGCAGGATAGTTCAGAAACTGTGGATGAGATTGGGATCGAAGAAGAATCAAAAGGCAGGATAGGGATCTTGCTGGCGCAGGAGAGCGAGACTGCGGTGACAGATGCAGAAGAACTGTCTGATGAGATCTTAGGCGGAGGATATGAGCCAGAGCTTAGAAATGCGCTGGGAGATGCACAGGTTCAGATCTCTCAGATAGAGGAACTGATCGAGCAGGATGTCTGTGCGCTGATCATCGATCCGGTGGATCCGTACGGTCTGACGGAAATCCTGGATGTGGTGTCTGAAAAAGAGATCCCGGTCATTGCCTATGACAAATTGATCCGAAATACAGCGGAAGTAGACTATTATGCATCGTATGATACGCGTGCGATCGGAAACGATATCGGAAAAGAGATCGTAAAGAAGATGGATCTGGAGAAAGCCAGAGAACAAAAAACTTCTTATACAATTGAATTTCTTATGGGATCTTTGGATGACAACGGTGCATTATTCTTATGCAACGGAATCCTTGAGGTTCTGCAGGAATACTTAGACGATGGAACTTTGGTGTGCAGATCCGGAAATGCGGATTTTGATTCCAGTGGTATCCTGCGTTGGAGCAGCAGTGCCGCACGCAGCAGATTCCAGAACATTGTGAATGAATTTTACCGTGAGGAGAAAACACCGGACATCGTCTGCACAGCGTACGATGGATTTGCGTGTGAGGCAGCAGACTTCCTGAAAGATGCCGGACTCGTGCCGGGAAGTGAGGAATGGCCGATGATCACGGGCTATGGAAGTGAAGCAGAGGCTGTCAAGGCTGTGGCAGAGCATCAGATATCCTTTACCATGTTTATGGATCGAAAGGAGCTGGCAGAAGGATGTGTGAAGATCCTTCTGGATGACCTCGCAGGCGAAAAGGTGGAAGTCACAGATTATTCTCAGTATGACAATGGCGTGAAGATCGTGGGAGCTTTTACCTGCGGTGCGCAGATGATCGACAAAGATAATTATCAGATACTGGTGGACAACGGAACTTATACGGAGGATCAGATCCGTCCGGACCCGACACCAAGCCCGGT
>CAZSTD010000115.1:0-3955 GCA_964609645.1 uncultured Blautia sp. | reverse complement strand
CCACACCGGAGGCTACGGTGACACCGACACCAGCTTCCACAGCGACGAGTAAATAAAAAGAAAAAGCGAGAAGATAAGAGAGATTGCTTATCTTTTCGCTTTTTTGTATAAAAACAGGATCATTCTCTGAAAGTTAAAGAATCATCTGTCATAGATTCAATGATCGCCAGAGATTCCAGACGGATTCCCATATTGCGGATCTCCTGACCACCATGCTGGAAACCTTTTTCTACACAGATACCAGCTCCCTCGAGAGTTGCACCGGATTTTTTGACAATGTCGATCAGACCTAAGAGGGCACATCCGTTTGCAAGGAAATCATCGATCAGAAGCACGTGATCGTCTGGTCCGAGGAACTTCTTGGAAAGGATTACGTCATAAACTTTCTTATGGGTAAAGGATTCCACTTTGGTCGTGTACATCTCACCGTCAAGGTTCAGGCTCTGTGCTTTTTTGGCAAAGATCACAGGTACGTCGAAGTACTGAGCTGCAATGCAGGCGATGCCGATGCCGGATGCCTCGATCGTAAGGATCTTAGTGATAGGACAGTCTGAAAAACGGCGTTTGAACTCCTTGCCGATCTCATTGATGAGATTGATATCCATCTGATGATTTAAGAAACTGTCTACTTTTAAAATGTTTCCCGGTTTTACGATTCCATCTTTAAGAATGCGGTCTTTTAAAAGTTTCATGTCTTTCTCCTTTATATATGTGTAATCTTATTCAATAATTATATCTATGATACGCCATAATTTACTTTTATGCAATTATTTTTGACAAAAAATCCCAAAGTGCTTATAATAGATGAAAAAAGTACGATATTTCGATTGAAAGGAGAAGCAGGATGAAAGAATATGAACTGATCTGGGAAATCTTTAATCAATGTCCGCGAAATCAGATGCGGGATGTATTTGTGGAAGAATTGGAACTGGAAGATCCGGAGCAATATATCAAGGATAAATTTGCGGGTAAGGAAGTCTCCTATGAAAAAACGGTGCTGGAGGATGGGACGGTGATCTTTGACATCACAACTTCTCAAATAAAACAGCGCTGCTCCTTTACAGAAATTAGATAATTGTGGTATAATATAACTTATGCTGCAGCAAAATAAAGGAATACTTCTGTGATTTAGTATCATTTGAAAGAAAATTGCAGAGGTGGACCTTAAATGACGTGCTGCAAGACGGATATGGCTGAGAGAAGGGAGAATGTGATGAACGAACAATACAAGCCGCATACGCATAGACTGGAGGACGGGACCGTGATCGAACATTCTCATGGGGATCATACACATCATCACAGTCATGCACATACAAAGGCAGTGTTGAACAGACTTTCAAGAGCGATCGGGCATCTCGAATCCATCAAGCGGATGATCGAGGACGGTCGTGACTGCAGTGAAGTTCTGATACAGCTCTCCGCGGTGAAATCTGCGATCAACAATACAGGTAAGATCATTTTGCAGGATCATATCGAACACTGTATCGTGGATGCGGTGGAGCATGGAGATAAGGACGCGATCAAGGAGCTTGAGATCGCGATCGATCGGTTTATGAAATGATCGGTCTATAAAGTAAGTGATCACCGCACGAAGATCGTGCGTGAAGATAAAGGAGAAATAATTATGGCAAAAGAATGTAGCAACAGTTCATGTGACAAATCAAGCTGTGAAGGATGCGAACAGAAGAAACAGAGCCTTCTGGCTGAAATGAATGAGCAGTCCAACGTAAAACACGTGATCGGAGTAGTCAGCGGCAAGGGTGGGGTTGGTAAATCCTTTGTTACTGGATCTCTGGCAAATATGATGGCAGCACAGGGATATAAGGTAGGTATCATGGATGCAGATATCACAGGTCCGTCTATCCCGAAAATGTACGGATTAAAAGGTGCAGCTAAGGCTGATGACTATGGCATCTATCCGATGACTACAGACAATGGCATTAAAGTAATGTCCATCAACCTTCTTCTTCCGACAGAGGATACTCCTGTTATCTGGAGAGGACCGGTCCTTGCAAATATGGTAAAACAGTTCTGGACCGATGTTATCTGGGGCGATGTGGATTATCTTTTCGTGGATATGCCTCCAGGAACAGGCGATGTTCCGTTAACTGCTTTCCAGTCTCTTCCGATCGAGGGTATTGTGATCGTAACTTCTCCTCAGGATTTGGTAAAGATGATCGTGAAGAAAGCATACAATATGGCTGAGATGATGAAGATCCCGGTACTGGGTATTGTGGAGAACTATAGCTATGTGAAATGTCCAGACTGCGGCAAAGAGATCAAGGTATTTGGTGAGAGCCACATTGACGAGATCGCAGAAGAACTGAAAGTTCCGGTATTAGGAAAAATGCCGATCGATATGGATTATGCGACAAAAGCAGACGGTGGATTCTTTGCAGCGATCAATAATGAATATATCACAGATGCATTGAATGTAATGCCGAAATAAATAAGGATAAAGCGGTTTCTGAGTAAGAGACCTGCAAACAAATGATTTTAAGATAAAAGGTCACTGTATTTTCAGAGTAGGTCTGAGGGATACAGTGATCTTTTTTATGTGCATATTAAAACATTTCCAGGAAGCGTTCAGACGCCTGAGAAGCTGTGAGACTGTCTGGTCTGGCAAGAACGATCTTGCGCTTTGGCAGGGATTCTTTTAAATTCAGGGAGACTACGTCGGTCGTGTTTGTGAGCATGTAATCGGGAACGCAGGCGATCCCCAGTCCAATACGGGCCAGGTCCATAAGTAGATCGTTGCTGTTCAGCTCTACCTCTGGCATCAATTTGAGATTTTGGGAGGCAAATGCCTGATGAAGATATTCGCTGGTCGTACTTTTGGAGGAAAGCATTAAGACCGGATATTTCAGCAGGTCTTTGAATTCTACAACCGGAGGGAGCGACGGGAAATATTCTGGGTTTGCGATAAAGGTATCCTGGAATTCGATTAGGCTCTTTATCTGGAATTGTCCATTTAGACCAGAGTTTGGATAGTTGCATACGATCAGATCCACCTGTCCTTTTTCGAGCAATTCCGCACAGCCGATCGAGGTGTTGATCGTGACTTTGATGCGCACATCGGGGTAAGTCTGGTGAAAGCGTTTTAGGTGGTCGATAAGGAAATATCGGCAGATCGTATCGCTGGCACCGATACGAAGCTGACCTTTTAACATAAAATCTCCGGACAGGAGTGTTTCTCCTTCGGATAAGAGCTGCAGAGCTGGTTTGACGTGCTGAAGAAGGATCTCACCTTCGGGTGTCAGGAGAACTTTTTTGGTGCTTCGGATAAAAAGAGGGTGTCCCAATTTTTTTTCTAGGGTTTTGACAGATTGGCTGACTGCGGATTGGGAAATATATAATTGACGGGAGGCTTCGGAAAAGCTGAGGGTTGTTGCCACATAATAAAAGACTTTGTAGAGTTCGAGATTGATGTCCATGAGGGTTTTCCTTTCTTTGGGGAAGTAGATATTTGTGTTTGGATTTATTTTTGAAATATGGATTTTTAATTTAAGTATCGATTTGGATGCGAATCTATATTTCAGATTTTATTATTTATTAGTATAATTAATAAAAAATATAAGATATATTAATTTTACTAATGATATTTCTTATGATACTATAAAAACGATAAAAGTTCAATGGTGTTTAGATAATGATCTTTCTGGCTGATCGTAAGCGGACGCAGCAGTATAAAATGCCAGGTCTTGTGACCTGCTTCGTTTTCTGCTCGGTCCGCGCATCGGTTATCCGCCATTCGCGAAAACTCGCCTGACGGCTCAGACAGTTCGCTCGGTGGCGGAAATTAGCGCGTGCCCTCGCGACGAAAGCCTTGCAATGGTCACTGCGTACCTGTTTTTATACCGCTGCTGTGCTGCGGTAAGGTGCTGCGATCGTCTCGAATGCGAGGATTGTTGGAAGATGTTTCAAGTGTGAGGATTGCTGGAAGACGTTTCGAGTG
>CAZSTD010000114.1:0-8195 GCA_964609645.1 uncultured Blautia sp. | reverse complement strand
TGATAATGCCAATTTAACTTTGCTTATAAGTTAAATTGTTTTTTCATATGGGGGAAGGATTTAAAAATGTTAGAAAATAAACTAAGAATTACTAGTGATGTTGAATTAAATGAAGCAGAAGAAAAAATTACAAAGTTAAAAACTTTAGAATTATTTGACACTAATAAGATTAATGAGTTCGAAGTTGGTACATTTGAAGGTTTGACAAAAATTCATAAATATTTGTTTGAAGATATTTATTATTTTGCTGGTAAGGTTAGAAAAGAAAATATTTCAAAAAGTAATTTTAGATTTGCTTCTCCAATATATTTAGAAGAAATATTATTAAAAATAGATATGATGCTGCAGAAGACTTTTGATGAAATTGTAGAAAAATATGTTGAAATGAATATTGCTCATCCTTTTCGTGAGGGAAATGGTAGAAGTACTCGTATTTGGCTTGATATGATGTTAAAAAAAGAAGTAGGTCAATTTGTTGAGTGGAGTAAGATTGATAAAACTGATTATTTATTAGCAATTGAAAGAAGTCCTATTCGGGATATTGAAATAAAAGCTTTATTAAAGGATGCTTTGGCTTATGATATTAATGATAGAACTTTATATATGAAATGTATTGATGCAAGTTACTATTATGAAGGATATAATACTTACTCGATGGTAAAACTTGATAAAATGAAAGATAATTTGGAGGATAAATGAAAAAGAAATTTAAAATAATTCTTGGATTAATTGGTATTATAATATTGTTATTTTTAATTGATATTGTTTTAATATTTACCATTAATAGACCAATATTTGCTATTAAAGATGCGTCTGGTTACGTTTACAATGGATTATTTTATGATACTTATATTTGTAGTGAATATAGTGTTCCTCAAGTTAAATTAAAGGGTACTAAGTTTAGTTGTTCTTTCATAAAAATAAATGTTGGAAAGGTAGTAAGTATTAAAGATATTTCTAAAGATATAAAAGATTTTGCTTGTGCTGATGCATTAGAAAGTTTTTATGAAGATGATAATTATACTTATTATTGGAGTTGTATAAAAAATAATTATGTTATAGTAGAATATGAAAATGGATATAAAGAAAAAGTCAGTGATGCTTTAAAATATGGTACAATAACTATGAAAGATTTAGATAATTATAATATTCAATATGTTAAGTATGAAAATAAATAAGAGAGTAGTGGTTATATAATGGTTGATATGCAATCATATATAATTTATTTAGATGGAGAATGATTTTATCTTTTTTTTTTAATTAAAGAAAGTGATGAGACTTATTGACATTCATACGGATAGGTGATATAATATCCGTATGAATGAACAAAGAGGTGAAGTTATGGATTTTATAACAAAAGATGAATTTATAAATGAAAATAATATAGAAATTATTCAAAAACTTATGAAAAGAAATAATGGATATATTACTACAAAAGAACTTGAAGAGTTTGATATAAGTAGGAATTATCTATCTATTATGACTAAAAAAAATATGATAGAAAAAGTTGCTAGGGGAATTTATTTGGATTCTTTTAAGATTCAAGATGTATATTATGTGCTTAGTGTTAGTACACCAAAAGTAATTTATTCACATATGACTGCACTTTATTTTCATAATCTTTCAATTAAGGCACCAGATAGTTCTTTTGATATAACTGTTACAAAAAAATATAATAATCCAAAGCTAAAACAACACAATGTTTTTTATGTTGATGATAAATTCTATAATGTTGGAATTATTGATGTTGAAACACCACAAGGAAATAAAGTTAAAGCCTATGATATAGAAAGGTGTATATGTGATATTATTCGTTCTAAAAAGAGAATGGATCTTGAACATGTAAAATATGCAATAAGAAAATACCTTAAAAGAAAGGACAATGATCTAATTAAACTCTCTAAATATGCTGATATTTTTGGTATAAAAGAAGAAGTTATGGATTTTGTGAGTATGATGTATGAATAGTATGCAAGTTAAAGACAAATTAAAAAATATAGCAATTAAGCGAAATCTAAATTTTAATACATTACTTCGTTTATATATGTATGATAGATTTATTGAAAGATTAGCTGTAAGTAAGTATCGTGATAATTTTATTTTAAAAGGTGGATTTTACTTGAGTACATTATTTGGATTAGAAAGTAGGTCTACTAAAGATATAGATACTGCAATTAAAGATGCAAATTTTACTAAAGAAAATGTTGAAGAGATGATTAAATCAGTTATTTCAATAGATATAAATGATGGAGCATTGATAAACTTTTTAGAAATTGAAAATATACGTGAAGAAGATCAATATGGCGGATTTAGAGTAAGTCTGAATGTTAAAGTTGATTCAATTAGAGAAAACTTTCAAATTGATATAGCTACGGGAGATCCCATTACTCCAAAACCAGTTATGTATAAGTGTTGTCCTATATTAGGTGATAGTTATGTTAATGTTTGGTCATATAACATAGAAACTGTAATAGCTGAGAAATTGGAAACAATTTTAAGAAGAGCAGAAGCTAATAGTAGAATAAGAGATTATTATGACTTATATTTAATATATACAAAAGGATGGAAAGATGTTAAAGTTGATGATTTATGTAAGGCTATAAATAAAACATTTGAAAAGAGAAATTATGTTGGAAATATTGAAGATACAATAACAGTATTAAAGAATAGCAAAATAATTAAAAGAAGATGGGATTCTTACAAGAAAAAATATGAATATGCAAATGATATTGATTATAATGAAATAATGCTATGTGTTGAAGAAATAGTTAATATAATAGTGGGAAGTACTTTGTATTAAAGAGTAATATTTTTTTAATAAAATAAAAGGGACTGTTATGAAGTTAAATAATTAATTTCTAACAGCCTCTTAAAATTTAAATTTTTTCTAGATTAATATTTACTTTTATTACTTCAATACCATATTTGTTAGTTATTGTTGAATTTAGTGCATCTAAATTTTCAACATCATATTCTTTTTTACTTGATAGTTCTGCATAAGTTTTTGAACCCATATTGGTAATAAATATTGCATTAATTTGTGTATATATTGCATTTTCAATATTTTTTGTTGATGTATAATTTTCAATAAATGTTTTACTATCAACTATTTTATATGAGTAAGTGCCAGTTAATTTTAACTTCATACTTCCTTCGGTTGAATCTTTAAAAGCAATTGTTTTACTACTAAATTCATTTTCCGTAATATCATCTTTTTTTACAAAATAACATTTTGAGACTTCAGGACGATTTTCTTCATTGAACTCAAGTAAGCCATCAGTAAATTCTTTCATTTCTGAATTATTATTAAAGTAAACAAAACTTTGTTTATCTGTTATATTGACATTAACATCTTCTTTGAATAGATTTATTTGTTCATCAGTACATGTATATAATAAGTCATTGCCATTATAACTTAATTCAGGTGTTTTAGAGCATCCAGTTACTAGAAATAGTGAAATAATACCAAGTAATATAGAAAATTTTTTCATAATACCTCCTAACAGTAATTTACTTACTGTTTTAATTATAGCATTTTTTATGTTGTTATGGAAGTGCAAATTTTTCTTTTAAAATATAAAATTTAATGATATAATAAAGATGTATTTAAAAGGTAGTGGTGAAGTAAATTGAAAAAGATATACATTTTATTAACTAAGTCTGGCACTATTGTTTCAAGATTAGTAAGTTTATTTACAAAAGATAAATATACTCATGTTTCTATGTCTTTTGAAGAATGTTTACAACCTATGTATAGTTCTTCAAGGAAAAATGGGGTAACAATTTTACCTGCTGGACCTTGTGTTGAAAATTTTTATCGAGGATATTTAAAAAGACATCCTTTAATTCCATGTGCTTTATATGAACTTAAGGTTAGTGAGGAAGTATATAATGAAGCAAAGAAAAATGTCGAAGTAATTATTGAAAATGCTGATAAATATGGATTTAATTTACTTGGACTTATGTGTTGTGGAATGAATATTTCATTTCGAAGAGATAGAAAGTATTTTTGTTCCCAATTTGTAGGAGAAATTCTTAATAATAGTAAAGCTTTAAAATTACCTAAAGAGACAACTTTGATGCGCCCAAGTGATTATATGGTTATTCCTGAACTTAATTGTGTTTTTGTGGGTGCTTTAAAAGAACTTGTAAATAAATATAATCGAGTAGTTTGTTAAAATGTTAAAAAAGTTTGCGTTACTTCCTAATCTTTTTGGTAGATTATATTGGAGTTTTATTATAAAATGTTTTTGAAAGGAGAAAGAATGAAAGAAAATATTTTGAAGTTAAGAAAAGATTTTAAATTATCACAAGAAGATTTAGCGGAAAAAGTTGGTGTTACAAGACAAACAATTTCTAATTGGGAACTTGGAGAAACACAACCTAATGTCGAACAGCTAAAAAAGTTATCGGAAGTTTTCAAAGTTAGTATTGATGATTTAGTAGGTAATGATGTAAGTGGAATATTAGTTGAAAAAATTAGTAATACGGAAAAATTAGCTGGAATTATAATTAAGGTTTTAAAAGTAATAGGTATTATATTTATAGTATTGTTAGTTATTGATATTATATCTTTAATCTTATTTAGTGCATTTAAATCAAATTATAGTGTATCTAAAGGAAATACACAAGTTAATTTGAAGTGTAATTTAAATGAAGAAAATTATAATTATACTATTACTTATGATAAAGATGATTCAATTCTTAAATATAGTGGTAGTGATTATATTTCTAATATTATTGATGGTCAGAACTTTTTAAATGGTTCTGATATGATTGAATACATTGAAAATTATTTTGAAAATAATGGTGGTAATTGTTAAAAAGTGTTAGAGTTTGGTCTAGCACTTTTAATTTGTGTATTCTCTTAATATTTCTTCTAAATACTTGTTGTTCAGCCAAAAACAATGTTTAGTGTAGTTTGATGCTCCTGTTAGTTTATCTTTAATTGGTAATTCTAAAGCATCTTTTGAATCTCTAGCATGAGGCCTTACATGACAGTATTTATTATAACTCATTCCTGGGAAGTTTGTTTCTCTTTGATCATTATCATTTATTTCTTTTACAATATTACCAGTCTTTATTACTTCTTTAGTTTTATTCCATACTTTACTAATTTCATTATCTATAATAGTTTGAGGTATATTCCAAAGTTTAATTTCTTTAAAAGTGTACTCATTATTTTCCTTTTTAAAACAAAAAACATATATTTAGTTGTTTCTAATTCTTCTTTAAAATTTGATTCTTCCCAAGTTTCGTTAATTATATCTTTGTATTTAAAGTAAGGATACGGCATGGATTCAATTATTCTTCCGTTCTCTTCAATCCTTATTGTTCGAGGAATTATATTTGCTTTTTGAAATTCGTCAGTGTCTCTTAATTTTGATTTTACATTGAACATTCTTGATATTAAAATAGAGTTTATATTTTTCGCGTTTGTATCAACATTTAATTCTTTCATTAGTTCAGTTTGAGTTTTACCTTTATATTTATTAATAACATTTGTAATAAAATCTTCGAATGAAGTGTTGTTTTTAAGTATTTTTTCAACATCTTTATAATCGCCGATATAAGTTCGAACAAGATTTGTCATGTATGATTGTTTAAAGCAGAAGGCTCGTTGTTTAGCTTTTGTTTCAGAAAAAGGTTGGTCACGTAAGGTGTTTTTGTTAGCTCCTTTTGTACATGCACCAAGGTACATTGTGTCTGCTTCGGATATTTCATGAGCTTTACCTTGCTTAATTTTATTAATGATTGTTTCCCAGTCTTTTTTAATAATTTGTAAATCTTCTTTTGGAAAGGTATATAATAGTTCATTTGTAACAATAAATTCATTTTTATTTTTATTGGGTTCATATAAGTACCATATTATTTGAATTTTTTTATTTTTATACCAAAAGTGACTTGAAAAAAACTCATTTTTATATTCAGTCATATAATTTATTATATTTAGTACGAGTCGTTCTTTAGCAGACAAGCTATTATCTTTATTTTTCTTATATGGGGTTACCTTTAGTTCAATGTTGGCATCAATAAAATCTGGTTCGGAATTAGAATTAATATCGTATCCATATACATCTTGTTCAAATATGTGTCCAAAGTAAGCCTTATTTAGTTTGTCTTCGTTTTCGTCGTAGTTTTCACTAGTAAATGTTATGGGATTTATATTTTTTAGTTCTTTAAAAGTTTTGCCAATTGAAGAGATAGCAATAGTACGAATTTCTTCTTCTGTGTAAATTTTTGTCATTTTTTCTCCTTTCGATCTTGTTTTTTTGTAAAAAACATTATATAATAGTTAAGTAAGTGTTTTTTTCACTTGTTTATATTATAGTATATTTATGTGAATTTAACAATTATTTGGAGGTAGTTTTATGAGAAAAACAGTTATTGAATTATTTGCTGGTGTAGGTGGATTTAGATGTGGATTAAATAATGTAAGTTTAATTGATGGTAAAGCAGTAGAAAATGGTAATTGGAGTTTTGTTTGGGCTAATCAATGGGAACCATCAACAAGAAGTCAAGAAGCATATGATTGTTATATAAAGAGATTTGGAGATAAGGATGCATCAAATGTTGATATTTTTCAAGTTAATAAAAAAAATATTCCTGATCATAGTTTACTGGTTGGTGGGTTTCCTTGTCAAGATTATTCGGTTGCTCGAACTTTATCTGGTAGCAAAGGTATCGAAGGTAAAAAAGGTGTTTTGTGGTGGGCAATAATAGATACAATAAAAGAAAAAAAGACTCCGTTTTTATTTTTAGAAAATGTTGATCGTTTGTTGATTTCTCCCTCTAGTCAAAGAGGAAGAGATTTTGGCCTAATTTTAAGAAGTTTACTTGATAATGGATATGCAGTTGAGTGGAGAGTTATAAACGCTGGAGAATATGGTGAACCTCAAAAGAGAAGAAGAACATATATTATTGCTTATCATAAGTCAACAAAATATTATAAGGAAATGAAAAGTTTAGAATTAGGTGATATTTTAAATAATAAAGGAATATTTACAAGACTTTTTCCAATTTCAGAAGTAATAGATAATAATTCAATTGATATTTCTAAAGATAGTTATATTGACTTGGCTGAATTTAGTGATAAATTTAAAGCTCAATTTTATAATTCAGGTGTTATGATTGATGGTATAGTTTATACTTCTAAGGTTAATGCATTGGTTGAACCTGTTTTTCCTTTAAGAAATATTAGAGAAGAAAGTAAAGTAGATAAAAAATATTTCTTGGCAGATGAAAAAATTGAAAAATTTAGATATTTAAAGGGCAGTAAAAGAATTCCAAGAACTAAACCAAATGGAGATGTTTATATGTATTCTGAGGGAGCAATGTCTTTTCCGGATAATTTAGATGCACCTGCAAGGACAATGTTAACTTCGGAAAGTGGTTTAAGTCGGATGTCTCATGTGATAGAAGATTATAAAACTTCAAGGTTAAGATTGTTAACTCCACTTGAATGCGAAAGAATCAATGGATTTCCTGATAATTGGACTGATACGGGAATGACTGATAAAAGAAGATATTTTATGATGGGGAATGCTCTTGTAGTTGGAATTGTTAGAAAAATAGGTCAAGAACTTGAAAAGATAATTGATGCTGAATAGAACAATTTAAAAAACTCCAAAACGGAGTTTTTTTATGAAATGTTTTATAGTTATTTTAATGAACTATTCTTTAAACAATGATACTAAATACACTTAAAACAAATATATTTACTAAGGCAATAGCAATTACAATTTTAAAAGCCCATCTAAACCATGTTGAATATTCTACCTTTGCAAGAGCAAGTCCACCCATAATAGCACCACAAGTTGGAGTAATTAAATTAACTAATCCATTTGCAGAAACCATTGTCATAATTGATACTTCAACATTATACCCAAGTTGTTGAGATAACGGAGCAATTATTGGTGTTGACAATGTTGCAAGACCACTTGAAGATGGAACTAAGAATGATAAAACAACATGAAGTAAATAATTAAGGGGAACAAACACAAGTTCAGGAACTTTTGCTAAAGCATTTGCAGCATTAATAATGATATAGTTATCTAAGTAAGTTTGACTCATAAGTACACTAGCACCACGAGCAATAGCGATAACTAAAATAACCCCAATCATATCATCAGCACCATCAACAAATGCATCGACAAAACCTATTTCTCCAAGTTTATTTACACATGCAATGATAA
>CAZSTD010000113.1:0-8282 GCA_964609645.1 uncultured Blautia sp. | reverse complement strand
ATAAAAACCATTTCCAAAGTCTTTTGTATTGCGTCCAATTCTAATCTCCGGATGCTCTACTACTTTATATCCACCATGATATACGGTCATTCTCGCCATGTTTACACCCACTTTCAGTCAAAATCCTTCTATTTTTTAAGATTTCTTCTAAATGAAGCAAAGTGGGCTGCGCAAACACACAGCCCTTCTCTTCCTAATAATACTTATGCTGTTTTCCCCACTTATTCCAGAGTCCGCTGCTTCGCATCTCCAGATATTCCTGGTACGCCTTCTCCACGATCTGTTTCTCATTTGAAAATCGCAGAAGATGGTAGATCTCATGAAATTTATAGTACCCGGAATCTACAAAAAATTCTTCTCTTTGGGGCTTACTATGATAATTATCCGCAGTCATCAGATACCAATGTACCTCTTTGGTAACTACGTCTTCCGGAACAGTAAAATTGTATTGGCTTTTACCGATATACTTCACAATAGTCGCTTTAACACCAGCTTCCTCCATCACTTCCCGCAATGCAGTCTGCTCGTGTGTCTCTCCAGCTTCTACAGTTCCTTTCGGCAATACCCAGCCTTCATAACGGTTCCTGTAAGATTTATACAATGTAAGAATCTTACCTCGATGAATTACCACACCGCCACAGCTCGTTGCTTCTATCATCGTGCAATCCCTCCTGTCCGCGTGTGTACTTTCAGGTAAGCCAAAGCGTACCTGTTAAACTTGAATATAGTATACCCCTTTTTTAAGAAACCCGCAACCCAAAAAAATCCCCCATTATAAACATCATTATAATGAAGGATTTTTAGCAAGAACACAAAGCGGGTCACAAGACCTGTTTTTGCGTTCTTGCCTCCCTTAATGTTTTCAATCAAAATAGTACGCATCAAAGATACTTCCAGCGATCGGCACAGCCGCCTCACTTCCAGTACCTCCATTTTCCACGATGATCGCAACCACCAGATCCGGATCATCCACATTCGAATACCCGATAAACCACGAATGGCTCGAACCATTCTCATCAAACTCCGCAGAACCAGTCTTGCCTGCTACCGTATATCCCCTTCCATTGAGCGCAGAAGCAGTACCATTCTCCACTACCCCCTTCATCAATTTGCCAAGGATATTCGCCTCATTTTCCGTCATAAGCTGTTTATAGCTCTCAGGCTCCGTCATCTTCACAGTATTTCCATCTGTGCTGACCACCGAATCGATCAGATAAGGCTTCATCAACTCTCCACCATTCGCGATCGCACTCGTGATCAACGCCATATGCATCGGAGAGACAAGCGTATTTCCCTGCCCGATCGCAGTCTGCATGATCTCCGGCACAGAAGATCCAGAATCCAAAGTAAACGTACTCTTTTTATAGGAAGTCAAAGGAAGGCTCTTGTTAAACAACAGCTCCTCTGCTGTCTCCCTCAAAGATCCACCGCCAAGCATAGATCCCATCTCCGCAAACGCACTGTTACATGAGCTTGCGAACGCACTGTAAAAATCCTCCTGCCCATGGACATTTCCATTATAGCAGCGGATCGTATGATCTTCCCTCGTGATACTGCCCTCGCAGAGATAAGAAAATCCCTCCAGACTGCCCTTCTTGCGGAAATAATCCAACGCAGTCACCACCTTAAAGGTAGAACCCGGCGGATAAGCTCCGTTCGTCGCACGATTTAACAGACTACTGTTGCTGGAATCATTGATCAAAGCCTCCCAGTTATCCGCGATCGTATTCGGATCAAAATCAGGCTTACTTAGCTCTACCAGAATCTTGCCTGTCGAAGGCTCGATCGCGACAACAGCTCCACGTCTGTCTCCCAGCGCCTGATATGCCGTCGTCTGCAGATCCGCATTCAGCGTCGTAAGCACAGAATCACCTGTATTTTTCTGATTCTTAAACTCATTTTTCATCTGATTCAAGAAAAACTCATGGGAAGTCAGAAGCTGGAAGTTCGCCTCCGATTCCAATCCACTCTTACCATTCGAGTCATATCCGACCACATGCGCAAAAATATGCTCATATGGATAGGTACGCTCCTCCGTACCGTCCTCATAGACATTCGTCTGCGCAAGTACCTGTCCATCCGCAGAAATGATCTTCCCTCTCACCACACGGTCAGAGAACGTATCCTGTCTAGTATTATAAGGGCTGTTGATAAAATCATCACTCTTTGCATAATCAAAATAGATCAGATACCCGATCATACTGACAAAGATCAGCACAAAAAAACAGGATACCAAGGTATATTCCCGGTTGCGGGGTTTTCTTTTTTTAGAAATTTCTTGAGCCTTGCGCTTCTGCCGCTTCCGCAGATCTTTGCGCCGCTCCCTTTCTTCGATGTCTCTCAATTTCCTCGTCCTCATCCTCTCTCAAAATATACAGACCCTGGATGATCGCCAGCATCAGCACCGTACTCGCAACAGAACTGCCTCCGTAGCTGACCAGCGGAAGGGTCACACCTGTCATAGGGATAAACTTCGTCGCACCACCGATCGTCAGAAAAACCTGGAATGCATATTCTGTTCCAAGTCCCAGCGCGATCAGCTTATAAAATGGCTTTTTGATCTTCAAGGCAATGTTCACGATCATCAAAAAGAAGCTCATGCACACCAAGATCAGGCAGATCGCAAAGATACCGCCAAGCTCCTCACAGATCGCACTGAAGATAAAGTCATTCTTGACAACCGGGATCTTCTCCGGAGAGCCCTGGCACAGTCCCATTCCAAACCAGCCACCAGTCCCGATCGCAAACAGAGACTGCACGATCTGATAGCCCTCGTTCTGATAAACTGCCATCGGATCTTTCCACGCGCTCACCCTCTGGCGCACATGACCAAACAGATGATATGCTACGACAGAACCGGCAGCTCCGACTCCTACGCCCAGCCCCAGATAACCGATATTTCTCGATGCCACGTACACCATCACCAGATAGGCAGCAAAAAAGATCACCGCACTTCCTAAGTCTCGCGACAATACCAGGATACCTACATGAAGGCCCGCAACGATCGTCGCCTGCACGACCGTCTTAAAATCTGCTCCCTTTCTCAGCAGGGCAGCCATAAAAAATACAAATGTGATCTTGATCGCTTCGGATGGCTGGATCCCCATCAGTGAAAGTTTCGCACCATAGCTTGTCTGCGCAAGCACCAGCACCGCTCCCAGAAGAACGATACCAACTCCCGCATAAAGCCATGTCAGATCTTTCAGGAATTTCATTTTCCGGATCAACACCGGAACGATCAGTGCCACCACATTGATGCCAGCAACGATCACAAGCTGTCTCGTCGCCGTCGAAATGTCAAGTCTGCATAGCATGATAAACCCGACACTCAAAAGCATACACATATTGTTCAGCAGCAAGATGGACGCTTTCCTATACAAGATCCTGTATACGATCTGGATCCCCGCGAAAAATGCCATCATCTCCGCATAAAATTGGACAACCTGAAACTCATCCGTCTTTAAGTAGATCACAAGAAATGCGACGAAATCCATAAAGAAGATAAGCATCAACTGCTGCCGCAAAGATTCATTTCTTTCCTCCTCACTCTGCTGTCTTACCAGATAAAAACAGTGAAAGGTGTAGACCACCATCAGTGTAAGGATCACATATTTCGATAATTCTACAATTACATTGATCATATGCCTTTACTCGGCTCCTCTTTTAAAATGTCCCTTGGTATACTCCCGTCCCGGAGGGTTCTGACCATATGCATACACACCTTTGAACTCTTCAAAGATCCGAACTGCATCCTGCGCCTTCTCGATCGTAAATGCAAGCCTGATCCCAGACACGCCTAATTTCTCGACCTGCGCCCTCTCCTTCAGAAGACCATAGGGGATACTATTGTAAATGATATTATAGCAAGGGGTTTTGCTTTTTGTATTTTCCATTTTCCAAGGATCACAGACACACATTGCCGAAAATCTCTTATCATAGCGGTCTGTCAAAGCCACCCACTCTTTGTTATGATCACACCCGTAGAGATTTTTATGCACACATTGCGCAGAGATCATCAGTGGAAGGTATCCATAAACCATCATCTCACTGTCGCGGTTGTCTCTGTGTCTGATCTCTCCCTCATTCAGCTCCAGCGGAACCGTGTTTCTCATAACATCCTGCTTTTCCCAAAATGCCACAGATTTGTCATTCCATGTATATACACTGTGATCAAGTACACATTTTTGTGCAAGGCCCGCTTCTTTTAGGAATGCAAACTCTTCCAGATTTCTCACCAAAAATCCCTTCATGCCTCTTTCCAGCCACTCGTTCGCCTTAGAAAGAAATCCTTCCGGCGCAGGGCCTCTCATAATATGAGGCAAAGCCAGATACATTTCCATCCCTCTGCGCACACCTTCATCCAGACAGACCTCCATTGCGTCAAACGGAAGATACATTCCACGGATACCCTCTCTTTGATATAACGCCAGAGCCGTCTCTTTTTCTTCACAGGAGACATAGATTGGAAGGGTATCCTTGCTTTTGGCATTCTTTGTTTTCTGGAAAAGAGCTTTCTGTCCGTCTTCTCTTCTGTACGGCCTGAGCATCTCCTCCTCCAATGCCTCCAGCGCCATTCTGCGCACCTCATTGAGCATTTTGACCGGGATAAAAATACTCTCATCCATCTGGATCTCCAAGTCTTCCCATTCATACAGCGTATTTCCAAGCTTCTCCATCTGCGCCCGGATCCGCTCCTCGCTCATCGGCTGGTTCTGTGCATACTGCACCTCACCGACCGAAGCGGATGCATGGATTCCTCTGCAAGATACATCCAGTATAGCAGGACTTCCCGGAAAAAGAATTAAGATTCCCTGAATTTTTTCTTTTTTCTTTCTTAAAGTTACAGACACCTCACCGGTTTTCTTCTCATTGCTGAACGCCATCATAGTCGGTCCATTCTGCATCTGATAATATCCTGTACATGATCCGCCCCTGTTAAAAAGATCCAGCAGATATTGTTTATCCTTCGCAGACACTTGATAAGCCTCTGGTCCTTTTTCGAACAGAAGATCTAGATATTTACGATATATTGAAGTAACACCCGCTGTATACTCTGGCTTTTTCATTCTTCCTTCGATCTTCAGGGAAACGACACCCGCATCCAAGATCTGTGGCAAAATCTCGATGGTAGAAATATCTTTCAGACTCAGCGGACACAATTCATCCCCTTTTTTATTTCCCCTTCTTTGTGTTCCCCCACAAAGTGCAGTCTCATAGGGAAGTCTGCATGGCTGCGCACAGCGTCCGCGGTTACCGCTTCTTCCTCCCAAAATACTGCTCATCAGACATTGTCCGGAATAACTGTAGCACAGCGCCCCGTGAACAAAACTCTCAATCTCGATCGGACTTGCCTCATGCATACGGCGAAGTTCCGCAAGCGACAGCTCTCTCGCCGGCACAACACGTGTCACGCCCTGGCTCTCCAGAAACTTCATCCCCTCAGGGCCTGTAACCGTCATCTGCGTACTTGCGTGCAGATGCATTCCCGGGAACATCTCACGGATCGCCGAGAGCACTCCCAGATCCTGAACGATCACCGCATCCAATCCTTCCTTATAATAAGGAAGCAAATATTCATAAAGCTGCTCGCTCATCTCTCGGTTTTTCAAAAGCGTGTTGACTGTCAGATACAGTTTTTTCCCATGAAGGTGAGCGGTATCGATCGCACGGAGCAGTTCTTCCTCCCCGAAATTCTTCGCGTAAGCTCTCGCCCCAAATGAAGCTCCTCCTACATAGACTGCATCCGCTCCAGCTCCAATAGCCGCCTCAAAACCCTCATAGGAACCCGCAGGTGCCAAAAGTTCAATTTCTTCTCTTTTCACACATCATTCCTCATTTCTTCTAAAAATAAATTCTTCATCTAATTCCTTGTAATCATAAAGGGGAAATCACCGAAGTAATCCCCCCTCTCTTTATTTCAGCAGGTCATCGATCTGCTTTTCCAGTTCTTTATTCTTCCCCTCCAGAAGACTCTTCTGTTCAAGAGCTTCCTGTTCGCGCTTCTGCGCCTCCTCGATCTGCATACGAAGCGAGATCAGTTCATGTTTCAGATCGTACATCTCCTGATCCTTCTGCTGTAGATCCTGTTCAAAGATCTCTGCCTGTTTCTTCGCCTTAAAATAATCGTCTGTGATGTTTAAGCTGATCAGTGTATGCTTGGTTTCCATAGGCTGTCTGCTATAACCCGGCATTTCACTCAGTTCTTCTATCTTTTTATTTATATAGGATGCCACTTTCTGGAAATATTCCTCAGATTCGTAACCTCCCAGCGTAATAATCTTTCCTCCGATGATTACCTTTGCTGTATTTTTGACCGCCATCCGTACGAGCCTCCTGTATCTTAATTGCCACTGTTTTCTTCTCCAACAGGCAAAGTATGTACCCAAAACTTGTCAAAAACACCACACTGCCCATCGCAAACAACAGCTTTTTCCTACTGCAAAAACCGTCCGCGGGTTTTCCACAGCCCCGGACGTTGTCTTTATTATACTCGAAAGAGGCCCAAATGTATAGGAATTTTTAAAAAAGTTTTACTTTTTCTCCGGAACCGGATATCCCAGATGCTCATAGGCAAGGGCTGATGCCATGCGTCCCCTCGGCGTACGGTTCAAAAAACCATTCTGTAAAAGATACGGTTCATACACATCCTCCAATGTTCCAGAGTCCTCCCCGATCGCCGCCGCAAGCGTCTCCAGACCGACCGGACCTCCCTGGAAATTCACGATCATCGTCTGTAAGATCCTTCTGTCGATCTTGTCCAGACCGTACTGATCCACCTCCAAAAGATTCAGTGCAAAGCACGCCACCTCATAGGTGATGCTGCCATCGTATTTTACCTGCGCAAAGTCACGCACCCTCTTTAACAATCGGTTCGCAAGTCTCGGCGTTCCACGAGATCTCTTAGCGATCTCCGCAGCACCTTTCGTGTCGATCTCCACGCCCAACACCTGTGCAGAGCGGATAATGATCGTCTGCAATTCTTTCTGATCATAAAATTCCAGATGGTGCATCACGCCGAAACGGTCACGCAAAGGCGCAGACAAAAGTCCCGCTCTGGTCGTCGCACCCACCAGAGTAAATTTCGGAAGATCCAACCGGATCGATCTGGCAGATGCCCCTTTTCCGATCATGATATCGATCGCAAAATCCTCCATCGCCGGATACAAAACTTCCTCCACCTGGCGATTTAAACGATGGATCTCATCCACAAACAGGATATCTCCCTCCTGCAGATTATTTAAGATCGCTGCCATCTCACCCGGCTTTTCGATCGCCGGACCGGAAGTTACCTTCATATGAACGCCCATCTCATTGGCAATGATCCCCGAAAGCGTCGTTTTTCCCAAACCTGGAGGTCCGTAAAAAAGCACATGGTCGAGCGCATCATGTCTCTGCTTCGCAGCTTCTATATAAATTTTTAAAGTATTCTTCGTCTTTTCCTGACCAATATATTCATCCAGCGTCTGAGGCCGGAGATTTCCCTCCAGAGAAAAATCTTCTTCCATCACATCCGTGGTAATCACTCGTTTTTCCATTTACTACTCATTCCTAACTTCTATATTTCCTATTACGGTTCACTGCTGCCCAAACCTTAAATTCATAATCCTACATTTCAGACCAACAACCAAGGATAGCTCATTATGCTTCATCTCTGCCGCAAGACCAAGATTTCAAAAATTTTTCAGCGCAGCCTTCAACATTCCTTCCACGTCATCCGGTGCCACATCTGTCACCTTGCGCACAGCACGCAGCGCATCTGTACTGCTATACCCAAGCGCAACCAGCGCTTCCACTGCTTCCTGTCTGGCATCCGTCACTTCACCCAGATCAGCCGCTCTTTCCTGCTCATGTGCCAGCTTCATCTCAAACGCATCTTCCAGTTTCAGCTTGTCTTTCAGCTCCAAGATCAGCTTCTGCGCCGTCTTCTTCCCAATCCCAGGAGCTTTCGATAATGTCTTTACATCATCCGAGAGGATCGCAAAACGAAGCTCATCCGCCGTGATCCCAGATAAAACTCCCATCGCAGCCTTCGGGCCCACTCCGTTCACACCCAAAAGCAGCTTAAACATCTGCAGATCATCTTTCCCCAAAAATCCATAAAGCTGCATCGCATCTTCTCTCACCTGAAAATACGTATGGATCTTTCGCTCCTCACCCATACAGATCTGAGAAAGATCCTCTCCTGTCATATATATCTCATATCCAATCCCGCCAGCCTGCACGATCACAGAACTCTCCGTCATATCTACCGCTGTCCCACAGACAAATGCGATCATTTACAC
>CAZSTD010000112.1:0-8417 GCA_964609645.1 uncultured Blautia sp. | reverse complement strand
TAGGAGGATTATCTGATGCCTGCAGGCTCACACAAACCGTGTGAGTGTGTCCAAGCATAGAAATGGATCTTGAGACTTTGGGTGACTGAAGTTTCAAGGTCTTTTTTGATATTGAAAAACAAATGCTGGGACCTTATAGCAAAATATTGTGAATTTTATGGTGAAATATACAAAATATTGTGGATTTATCGGGATATTTTACGAAAAAAGCATTTTATAAAATATACCATTGCTAGAAAAAGAGTTTTTGTGTATAATAGATGGGATTTAAAATGATTTTATTACAAAGTGGGAGGAATCATTATGTCACAGAGAAAAGATATTCACAAAGTACTGATTATTGGATCAGGCCCGATCATTATCGGCCAGGCATGTGAATTTGACTATTCAGGAACACAGGCCTGCAAGGCACTTAGAAAACTTGGCTATGAGATCGTACTTGTAAACTCTAATCCGGCTACAATTATGACAGACCCGGAAACTGCTGATGTGACTTATATTGAGCCATTGAATGTAGACCGTCTGGAAGCGATCATCGCAAAAGAAAGACCAGATGCCCTGCTCCCGAACCTTGGTGGTCAGTCAGGATTAAACCTTTGTTCTGAACTTTCTCAGAAAGGAATTCTGGAGAAATATAATGTAGAAGTTATCGGTGTTCAGGTCGATGCGATCGAACGTGGAGAAGACCGTATTGAATTTAAAAAGACAATGGAAGACCTCGGCATTGAGATGGCGAGAAGTGAAGTTGCTTATTCCGTAGAACAGGCACTCGAGATCGCTGATAAGCTTGGTTATCCGGTAGTTCTTCGTCCGGCTTATACAATGGGTGGTTCCGGCGGCGGACTTGTATACAATGTAGAAGAATTAAAGACAGTATGTGCGCGTGGTCTGCAGGCCAGCTTAGTAGGACAGGTACTTGTAGAGGAATCTATCCTTGGTTGGGAAGAGCTTGAATTAGAAGTTGTTCGTGACGCAGAAGGCAATATGATCACTGTCTGCTTTATTGAAAATATCGATCCACTTGGTGTTCACACAGGTGATTCTTTCTGTTCTGCTCCTATGCTTACTATTTCTGAAGAAGTTCAGAAACGTTTACAGGAAAAAGCATATAAAATCGTCGATTCCGTTCAGGTGATCGGTGGATGTAATGTTCAGTGGGCACATGACCCGAAAACTGACAGAGATATCATTATCGAGATCAATCCGAGAACATCCCGATCTTCTGCCTTAGCATCTAAGGCTACAGGTTTCCCTATCGCACTTGTATCAGCTATGCTGGCTACAGGACTTACATTAAAAGATATTCCTTGCGGAAAATATGGCACATTGGATAAATATGTTCCGGATGGAGATTATATCGTACTGAAATTTGCTCGCTGGGCATTTGAAAAATTCAAAGGCGTAGAGGATAAACTGGGTACTCAGATGAGAGCCGTTGGTGAAGTTATGAGTATCGGTAAAACTTACAAAGAAGCATTTCAGAAAGCGATCCGCAGTCTGGAGACAGGACGTTATGGACTTGGTCATGCCAAAGACTATGATCAGAAGACGAAAGAAGAACTTTTGCATATGCTGATCACTCCTTGCAGTGACCGTCATTTCATCATGTACGAAGCACTCAGAAAAGGTGCGACGATTGATGAGATCCATGAATTGACAAAGGTAAAACATTACTTTATCGAACAGATGAAAGAACTGGTAGAGGAAGAAGAAGCACTGCTTGAGAGCAAAGGTCATCTGCCGTCCGACGAAGCGCTGATCGCTGCGAAGAAAGATGGTTTCTCTGATAAATATCTGAGCCAGATCCTGGATATCACAGAAGATGCAGTCAGAGAAAAGAGAATTGAGCTTGGCGTGGAAGAAGCATGGGAAGGCGTACATGTAAGCGGTACTAAAGACAATGCTTACTATTACTCTACATATAACGCAGAAGATAAAAACCCAGTCAAAGAAGATAAACCGAAGATCATGATCCTCGGCGGTGGCCCGAACCGTATCGGACAGGGTATTGAGTTTGACTACTGCTGTGTACATGCATCCTTAGCACTCAAGAAACTTGGATTCGAGACGATCATCGTTAACTGTAATCCGGAAACTGTATCTACAGACTATGATACTTCCGATAAATTATACTTCGAACCGCTGACACTGGAAGATGTACTGAGCATCTACAAAAAGGAAAAACCAGTCGGTGTGATCGCACAGTTTGGTGGTCAGACACCTCTGAACCTGGCAGCAGATCTTGAGAAGAACGGTGTGAAGATCCTTGGTACTTCCCCGGCAGTGATCGACCTTGCAGAGGACCGTGATCTGTTCCGTGCGATGATGGACAAACTGGAGATCCCAATGCCGGAATCCGGAATGGCAGTTACGGTTGACGAAGCACTTGAGATCGCAGAGAAGATCGGATACCCAGTTATGGTACGTCCTTCTTACGTTCTTGGCGGTCGTGGCATGGAAGTCGTATACAATGCAGAGAGCATGGTAGGATATATGCAGGCAGCTGTTGGTGTGACACCAGACAGACCAATCCTGATCGACCGTTTCTTAGGACATGCTACAGAGTGTGAAGCAGATGCGATCAGTGATGGTACACATGCGTTTGTTCCTGCTGTTATGGAGCATATCGAGCTTGCAGGTATCCACTCTGGAGACAGTGCGTGCGTGATCCCGTCCAGACATATTTCCGAAGAAAATGTAAAGACGATCAAAGAATATACAAGAAAGATCGCAGAAGAAATGCATGTCAAAGGTCTTATGAACATGCAGTATGCGATCGAGAACGGCAAAGTATTTGTTCTGGAGGCAAACCCAAGAGCATCCCGTACCGTGCCGCTGGTATCTAAAGTATGTAATATCCGTATGGTTCCGCTTGCAATCGATGTGGTAACTTCTGAGCTGACAGGAAGACCGTCACCGGTTCCAGCATTAAAAGAACGTGAGATTCCATATTACGGAGTGAAAGAAGCTGTATTCCCATTCAACATGTTCCCAGAAGTTGACCCTGTCTTAGGACCGGAAATGCTTTCCACAGGAGAGGTACTTGGTCTGTCCAAATATTACGGAGAGGCATTTATCAAGGCGCAGGAAGCAACAAAGACAGAAATCCCGATGGAAGGAACAGTTCTGATCACAGTAGATGATAAGGACAAACCGGAAGTTGCAGAGGTTGCGAAGATATTTGCAGACTGCGGATTCAAGATCCTTGCATCCACACATACCGCACAGGTGATCGCAGATGCTGGTATTGAAGTGGAAACAGTTAAGAAATTAAAAGAAGGTCGTCCAAACATGGCTGACCTTATGATGAATGGAAAGATCGATATTGTCATCAATACCCCGATCGGTAAAGAAAAGATGAACGATGATAGCTATCTGAGAAAGACAGCGATCAAGAAGAAAATCCCATACATCACAACAATGGCAGCAGCGAAAGCGACAGCTAGCGGTCTGATCTCCATGAGAAAAGCCGGAACAGGAGAGGTTAAATCCCTTCAGGAGCTTCACGCAGAGATCAAAGAAAAATAAATAAAATTAAATTTCCCCCTTGACAAAAGGGGGAAATGGAAGTATATTTATTTACAGATTTGGTGTGTTACTGGATAGCAGGCATTAACCAGTCATAAATGTTATTTTTTAATGTTTATGGGGGTTAGTGCCTTTTTTGATGCCTTTTTCTCCCGTTTCGGAATGGAAATCGATTGCCCCGGTTTCATTTCTCAAAGGAAATGCGAAAAAGAACTAATCTCCAAAGACAGGTTTTGCAAAAAATTTACACAAAAAGGAGAGAAAACATGAAAGACAAGATTTTCGGAGTTTTGCAGCGTGTAGGAAGATCCTTTATGCTTCCGATCGCAATTCTTCCAGTTGCAGGTCTGTTGCTCGGTATCGGCAGTTCCTTCACAAATGAAACGACGATCGCTACTTATGGATTACAGAAGATCTTAGGCAGCGGAACACTTTTAAATTCACTTCTGATCATCATGAACAAAGTCGGAAGTGCAGTATTCGATAACTTGCCACTGATCTTTGCAGTTGGTGTAGCGATCGGTATGGCGAAGAAAGAGAAAGAAGTTGCAGCTCTTTCTGCTCTGATCGCATACTTTGTTATGAACGTAGCTATCAATGCGATGCTTCTCATCAACGGTGAGATCACTGCTGACGGAACGATCGCAAGCGGCGTACTGGAGGGTACCGTTACTTCTGTCTGTGGTATCCAGTCCCTGCAGATGGGTGTGTTCGGCGGTATCGTCGTAGGTCTTGGCGTGGCAGCGCTTCATAATCGCTTCCACAAGATCATACTTCCAAATGCACTGTCATTCTTCGGAGGTTCCAGATTTGTACCGATCATTTCTACGATCGTATACATGTTTGTTGGTATCTTAATGTATTTTGTATGGCCGGTAGTTCAGAGTGGTATCTATGCATTGGGCGGTCTGGTGACAGGCAGCGGCTATGTTGGAACTTTGATCTTTGGTATTATTAAACGTGCCCTGATCCCATTTGGTCTGCACCATGTATTCTATATGCCTTTCTGGCAGACAGCAGTCGGCGGAACAATGGAAGTTGCAGGACAGATGATCCAGGGTGGACAGAATATCTTTTTCGCACAGCTTGCAGATTCTGCAAACGTACTGCACTTTAGCGCAGATGCGACCAGATATTTCTCTGGAGAGTTTATTTTTATGATCTTTGGTCTTCCGGGTGCAGCATTGGCTATGTACCGCTGTGCAAAACCGGAAAAGAAAAAAGCAGCAGGCGGACTTCTTCTTTCCGCAGCGCTGGCATGTATGTTTACTGGTATCACAGAGCCACTGGAATTCTCTTTCCTGTTTGTAGCTCCGGCGCTCTTTGTGGTACAGGTGATCCTCGCTGGTGCGGCTTACATGATCGCACATATTTTAAATATTGCAGTAGGACTTACATTCTCCGGCGGTTTCCTGGATCTTTTCCTGTTCGGTATCCTGCAGGGAAATGAGAAGACAAGCTGGTTAAGGATCATTCCGGTTGGTATCATCTATTTCATTTTATACTATGGAATCTTCACATTCATGATCAAAAAGTTCGACTTCAAGACACCGGGACGTGAAGATGATGATACAGAGACAAAGCTTTATACAAAAGCAGATGTAAATGCAAGAAAAGAAGCTGGAAAAGCAGGTGATGCTGCAGGAACAACTTCTGCAGATCCGATCAGTGAACTGATCACAATGGGACTTGGCGGAAAGAAAAACATCGTAGATGTGGACTGCTGTGCGACCAGACTTCGTGTGACTGTTGCAGAGCCAGAACGAGTAAACGATGAGCTTCTGAAACAGACAGATTCCAGAGGAATCGTGAAAAAAGGCCAGGGTATCCAGGTTATTTACGGACCTCACGTAACTGTGATCAAAGCGAAACTGGAGGATTATCTGGAGACTGCTCCAAATGAATTTGCACAGACTGCAGCAGAGCCAGCGCAGAATGGTGCTCAGACAACTGAAACAAAAGAAGAACAGAGCACAGCCTCTGAAGCAAAAGTAAAAAAGACTGCTATCGTTTACAGTCCAGTAGACGGTATCGCAGCAGACATCACCACTGCACCGGATGAAGGTTTTGCAGGTAAGATGATGGGGGATGGAGCCGTTGTCACACCGACAGAAGGCACTGTCTATGCGCCGGAAGACGGTGAAGTAGAGTTTGTTTTTGAGACAAAACATGCGATCGGATTCCAGACAGATACAGGTCTTCCGATGCTCCTTCACATGGGTATCGACACTGTAAAACTTGAAGGAAAAGGTTTTGAGATCTTAGTGGAAGAAGGACAGAAAGTGAAAAAAGGAGAGCCGATGATGAAACTTGATCTGGCTTATCTCTCCGCAAATGCACCGTCCTTATGCTCCCCGATCCTTTGCACAGAAGTGGAAGACAATCAGAGAATCCGCCTGCTTGCAAACGGTGAGATCAAAGCCGGAGAACCGCTGTTCGCAGTGGAAACATTAGAGTGATCTAATAAAAAACAAAAGATGAAGATACGATATTTGCCCGATCGATCTAGTCAGAGAATGCCTGAATATAAATAAATCTTGTAAGTGGACGTGCCTTCGGGTGCGTCCATTTATGTTTCTGTGAGAGGATACTTGAATTTGTAAATACTTTTTGATACGATAGGGGTAATATAAAACGAGGGGAAATATGTCTTATGTATAGAGTGAGCAAGGTATTAAACAACAATGGCGTGATCGCCATCAATATGGAAGAAAATCAGGAATATGTCCTTCTTGGAAAAGGAATCGGTTTTGGCAAAAAAGTGAGCCAGAGATTTGAAAAACCGCAGGAATGCACGCTTTATCGTCTGGCACAGGAGACAGAGCGAGGAGATGCGAAGGAGCTGGTAAAGGAGATGGAGCCAGAGTACCTCGAGATTGCAGATGAGATCTTAAAAGAGGCGCAGAGAGTATTTGGCGATTCGATCGATCGAGGCATTCTTTTTCCACTCGCAGACCATATCTCTTTTGCGGTTGCCAGAATCCGCCACAAGGAGCAGATCAGTAATCCTTTGACTGAGGATATCAAAGTGTTGTTCTACAGTGAATTTAAGGTGGCAGAAGTTCTGAAGAAAATTTTGAGGGAACGGCTTCAGATCGAGATCGACGAACATGAGGTGGGGTACGTGGCGTTACATATCCACTCTGCGATTGGCGATGAGAGGGTTTCTGTTGCCATGCAGACGGCCCGCGCAGTGAGAGAATGTATCGATATGATCGAGAAAGCGACCGGCAGAAAGATCGATGTCCTTTCTTTATCTTATAATCGTCTGATGAACCACATGAAATATATGGTGGCTCGCGCATCCACAGGAGAAACCCTGCATCTGGATATGAACGATTACATGCTCGAACAGTACCCACAGGCATACGAGATCGCAGCGGATATCTGCAAAAGCCTCGAAAAAACGATCGGACACAAGCTGGATGAGACGGAGATTGGATATCTGGCGATGCATATTGAACGTGTGTATAAAGATGCATAGTGAGAAAAATGTCGCCTGTTTGGTGACCACATTTAGAAAAATTGGGATAAAATACGAAGAGAAGACGAAAGGAAATTGAGATCATACAGATGAGACAGCCAGAAGAATACTACTACAATAAAATGGACAAAGCAGGACAGTCAGCATATCGTGCGATGCTTCAGGGACTGCGCAACCTTGCAGATGAGATTTTGATCCCACAGATTCCAGCAGTGGATGGACACTGGCTGTACGATGTGTTTTTTCAATTGCGTTTGGATCATCCGGAGATCTTTTGGGCAACGGGATTTAAGTATCGCTATTACAAAGATTCTCCGAATCTGATCTTCCTTCCGGAGTATATTTTCGAGAAAAATAAGATACGGGAGCATCAGAAAGCACTGAGTGCGCGCATTGAGAAACTTGCCCGTCCAGCACAGAAGCTCTCAGATCTTGAAAAAGAAAAGTACATCCATGATTTTATCTGTGAAAATATCCAATATGATAAATTAAAGAAACCTTATTCCCATGAGATCATAGGGCCGCTTGGACATGGAGTAGGTGTCTGTGAAGGGATCGCGAAATCCGTCAAGGCACTGTGCGATGCGCTGGGTGTATGGTGCATCATTGCGATCTGCGGAAATAATCCGGAAAAAGGGATCAAATATCGCCATACCTGGAATATCGTGAAGATAGATGGGAAATATTATCATCTGGATGCAACCTTTGACAATACGCTTGGCAAGAATAAAGGAGAGCGTGAAGGTGAGATCCGTTACGACTACTTTAATCTGGATGATAAAAATATCTTCCGAGATCACGAGCCACTGATCGCACCGGCACCTGCATGTGAAGACGGAGGCAGGTTCTATTATAAGGAAAAGAAACTTTCATTTACCAAAATAGAGGATGTCTATAAACGTTCACTTCAGACTGCGAAGAAGGGAAAAGTGCTGACGTTCCACTGGAGAGGCGGTTACCTGACCAGGGAAGTTCTGGGCGAATTGCTGGAACAGATCAGAAAAGCCGGGGAGGAAAGAGGAAAAAGAGCGATCGTCAGCTTAAACTGGCCACAGGCAGTCATCCGGCTTTCCTATACAGATAAACTGGCGGAGGAATCTGTCACGATGCAGGAAGCAAATGAAGGGGAGCAGGAGAGCTGAAATTAGTTAATATGTATTAAATGTTGACGAAGATATTTCAGAATGATATAATAAAAATACATAAAAAAACAAGGGGAAAGAGTGGAAAATAAGCAAATATGCATAAAAGTTTTTCTGCTCTTTCCCTTTTTGAATACAGAAGGAATGATTAAATGGTAGTCTGTCTGTATTTGCAAGGAAGCTGCGAAAGCGTAGCTTTACTTATAAAAAGAAAGAAGGAACTTCTATGTATGCAGAGTTGCGGATGGAACTGGATCTAGCAG
>CAZSTD010000111.1:0-8512 GCA_964609645.1 uncultured Blautia sp. | reverse complement strand
CCCATATCGCTGACCTGCAGATCACCTGCGTCAATGAGCGTATCACTTTCCTGAGAATCGGAAGTAGTGCCAATGCTTCCATCAAGCTGTGCGCGGACACTCTCGGCACGGAGCAGACAGAATTCGCGGAGTGTAGAGATTCCTGTTTCAAATTCTTCATAAGTACAGAATTTGGTAGGATCTTTTTCTACATAAGGCGCGATCATAGCAGAAACTTCATTGACCATGGTTTCGAAATAGCAGCTTTCAAAGTATTCGTCGATAAATTCACTGAAATATTTATGATAAAGTTCAGTGTACTCCTCATCTGCAAAGATCCAGGCGATCATCGGCCTGTCTTCGACATTTCCGTCCGAAACTGGTGAGTCGATCGGATAATTGATAAGGCTCGAGGCATCTCCCATGGACTTGAATCCGCCGAATGCAAGGTTGTAATCCCAAGGGATCATTTCCATTTGGCCATCTTTTTCGTAAAGATAATAATTATGGATCATAGATCCTGTGTAGCTGTCAAAATTTAACACGAAGTTATGCACAACGAAATACTGGATCACAGTCTCGATGTTTACAGTATCCGAGAGATTTTCCTGCGCAGAAAGATTTTTCAAGGATTCGATCAGGCGGGCTTGGTCACGCTCGGAAACATCCGTCTTAGCATTTTCGAAGATGTTGGAATAGCTCTCTGCATCATCGTCAATATATTTGAGGAGAACGTCATCGCTGCTGTTCATACCGCCCATGCCACCCGGTCCGCCGGACATTTTATGGTCACTATTCTCTTTGCTTTCTCTGCCATTGTGATTAGATTCCGCATTTCTCTGTTTTTCTGTTTGGTTGTTTTGCGTTTCTTTATCTGAGACAGAAGTTTCTACATCTGCTTCTTTTGAAATCGAATCTTTTGAAGTTGAATCCTCTGCACCTGCAGATTCGTCTAACGAATCTTGTGCTTCTGAAGAACCCTGTGATCTTGATGAATCTGCATTGAAATTTCCCGGATTGAAACTTCCCGGATCGAAATTTTTTATATCCAGATTTCCTGGATCAAAGTTCTCTGCATCAAAGTCTTCTGGAGGTTCGATATCGTTTTTCTGGAGAAATTCTTCAACTTTAGAGTTGTCGAACGCTTCATCCATATCAAAATCCTTGCCATTGCCACGTCCGCCGCCCATCTTCATGCTGTCAGGTTTGTACAATTCTCCGTAATCTCTGCCATAATTTCGCTGTAGAAAGGATTCTTCCACTGCTTCTACGGCCAGGTAAAGTCCCCAGTCTTCCCCGTTCACCGTGAGATAGGCATAGCTACATAAGGGAGAAGCAACGTTCATCTGCCGCATCATCTGGTAACAGAGATAGTCTTTCATATAAGTGTTGTCCTGGATGATATTGTTGAGGCAGAGCTTATCCAAACCGTAATAGGTGTTGGTGCTGTCGTAATGATCAAATTCAATCTTAAAGCTGTAGCGATCATTCCCATAGGATGCTACTTGCGTCAGGGAAGTATTTCCCTTTGCTCGGATCGCAACATTTTTGCAGGCATCATTGTCGATCACGACAGTGCAGTTGGAATATTCTTCACTGGTACAGTTTTCGATAAAATCATTCCAGTCATCCATGATAATGTCGATCGTGTGGACGCTTGAGGTGTCAAATAGCTTTTTTTCATATCCCATGATAGTGGATGCTTTTTGTACTCCGAAACTTTCGGCATTCATAAAAAGTACAGTGAGCACCAGCGTAACAGCAAGGATCACGCAGCATATTTTGTCAAAATGCTTATGCGTTGACATTGCGCACCTCCTTTAGCCCATATAATCGCCATTGTAGCTTACGAGTACAGCGCTGTTTACGCCAGGCATATCGGCAAGTGCGTTGATGAAATCGGTATTGTCATTTTTCATGCGGATATCAAGGTTCAGTTCGATCATGCCTTTCTGGGCAGTTTTGCTCTTTACGACACATTTCTGTACATTCTGAGCCAGAAAATCTTTGGCTGCTTTTTCAGAGCTGGAATCTGTACAGGAAAGGACCACGATATAAGGATTGCAGTAAGATTTCTTATTAACAAAGATAAGAAGAAAAACACCGATGATCACACTGCCAAACACTGCAAGCGGGATCATTCCGGCTGCAAGTACGATACCCACTGCGATAGACCAGAATAAAAAGGCAATGTCAAGAGGCTCTTTGATCGCAGTACGGAAACGGACGATGGAGAGTGCACCCACCATACCGAGTGACAGGACCACATTGGAGGTTACTGCCAAGATCACAACTGTTGTGATCAGTGTGAGGGCGACGAGTGTCGTGCCGAAACTGGACGAATACATCACGCCCTGGTATGTCTTTTTATATACGAAGAAAATGAACATACCAAGTCCAAATGCAAGCACCAGAGCGATCAGCATATCGAGAATGCTTACACTGTTGATGTTCTCCAGAAAATTGGATTTAAAAATGTCATTAAATGTCATGAAAAGTTACTCCTTTTGATTATTTTTCATTATTAAGTTTATCAAATTTTGCTCATAAAAAAATATAACGTATATCAGCCATATGTCCGGCAGGCGGCATATTTGGAAAAAGCACCTACCCGGCAGCCGGTAAGCTGAACGGCATCGCGGATGATATCCGGCAGATAGGCATCCCATTTTACTTCCAGGATGATAGGGGCATTCCCTGCTGGCACAGTGACACAGCTGGGATTGAGGAAATCTGTACAGTTCATCCCTGTGCGGATGTTATAGTCGAGTGTCACCCGCACATTGCCGGGACCAAAGACAAATGGTTCTCTTGTGTAATCCACAATAGTCTTGGGGCGCAGCCCCTGACTCATGATCTTACTGTAAAATTCTTGGATGAGAGGGATGTCACTTTGGAGCATCCAGCCGTAAGAGCCATCTACGATGTCCTGAGCCTGCTTTCTGGTCAGATCGGCACTCTCTTTTAGGCAGAGGTTATTGATCTTGCTCTTTTTTTCCAGATGGATCAGCGAATTGTTATGTCCATAATAACGGATGCGAAACTTTTCGCGGACGTTGACACCGTCGATCTTTTCTCGAAGTGCTTTGTCGGAAAGGTTATCGAAATACAGACTGCGGATCGTATATCGTCCGTTGACGGCGTGGATATCGGGGCTTGCTACTGCGGAAAGCCTCTGCCGAAGGACTAACATATCGCTGTACGTGATCTCATGTTTCCATTCGTGACGGAAATTCAAATTTAAAAACTCCTTTCTATATAAAATGTCATGCAGTCTGGGCTGTAGACACAGATGAGCGGATACAAACAAATCAGTGTGTAGGAGCCTTCTGCTTACAGGAATTTTGGACTACATGCAGTGAACCCATTATACAGGAAAAAAATGGGCATTTTTGTAAAAACACAAAAAGTTCACTGAAAACACAGAAAGTTCACATGAGAGGATTATGCAGATTTCACAGAAAATACTATTGAGAAAAACATTCATTAATGTTAAAATATAAGAAAAATATAGCGAATGCGGAGGATAACAAATGAAAAAGCTTAAAGTGAAAAAGGGAAGTACCTGTATGGCATGTCTTGCATGTGTAGATGCATGTTCCGAGGCATTTTACAAAGAATCTAACGTAGAAAAAGCATGTCTGCAGATCGTAGAGAAAAAGACAGTAAAACCTATGACATGTCCACAGTGTGGAAAATGTGCAGAAGCCTGTCCAGAAGGTGCGATCACTCAGAACGCAAAAGGCGTATACATGATCAATAAGAAAAAATGTACACAGTGCGGCAAATGTGCAGAAGCCTGTCCATTTGGTCTTATCGTAAAAACAGAAGGAAACCCAGCTTCCAAATGTATCGCATGCGGTATCTGTGCAAAAGCCTGCCCGATGGATGTATTAGAAGTAGTAGAAGACTAAGGTTTTGTCATCTTTTTGGATGACTATAGAATGAACATAAATGTGAATATAAATGTAAAAAATATAAATAGGTATGTTCATGTATATTCCATAAATCCTTAACAAGAGAAGGACACCGAAGACATAGAGATATGTTTTGGGTGTCTTTTTCTTTTACAAACATTTTACAGAAACGCGATTTTATATTTTACATTTGGTTTTTATAATGGCAGTTGTAAATGAATAGCAGAGAAATGCGATTTATTTACGGATAAAAAACTAAATAAAGAAAGAAAATGTAAAAAAAACATTAAAAAGAAAGAAAAAGAAAGAAAAGTCAGAAATTTAAAGGAAATCAAGAGGAGAGAATGATCATGAAGAAAAAAATCGCAGCAGTTCTTACAACAGCAGTTATTGGTGCAGTTTCATTTACAACAGTCGCAAGTGCGGCAAGCGGCGATATCACAGTAGTATCACGTGAGGATGGCTCCGGTACAAGAGGCGCATTTGTGGAACTGTTAGGGATCGAGGAAAAACAGGGTGATCAGAAAGTGGATATGACAACAGATGAGGCGAGCATCACAAATAGCACTTCTGTCATGATGACAACTGTAGCTGGTGATGAGAACGCGATCGGATATATTTCACTTGGATCTCTGGATGATACAGTAAAAGCTTTGAAGATCGACGGTGTGGAGGCAAGTGCTGAGAATGTTTCCAATGACACTTATAAAGTTGCAAGACCGTTCAATATCCTTACATCCGAGGATGCAAGCGATGCTGCAAAGGACTTTATCAATTATATCATGAGTGCAGAAGGCCAGCAGGTTGTAGAGGATAACGGATACATCAAAGCAGCGGAAGATGCACAGGCTTATGAGGCTGCCGAAGGAATCTCCGGAACAGTAGTTGTAGCAGGATCTTCTTCCGTAACACCAGTTATGGAAAAACTTGCAGAGAGCTATGAAGCAGTAAACGCAGACGTGACAGTTGAAGTTCAGCAGAGCGATTCTACAACAGGTGTAAACATGACAGCAGAGGGTACTTGTGATATCGGTATGGCTTCCCGTGACCTTAAAGATGAAGAGACAGAGCTTGGACTTACTGCAACTGTGATCGCAAGAGATGGTATCGCAGTGATCGTAAATCAGGAAAATGACGTGGAAGAACTTTCCAGTGAACAGGTAAAAGCTGTATATACAGGTGAGATCACTGCATGGGAAGATCTTGCAGAATAATTAGATTTTAGATAGTTGGATTGAAATGTAGAAGGAAAGGTGCAATTTTATGAACCATTTCAAAGAAAAAGCGATGAAAGGCGTTTTTCTGGCCGCGGCGTGTACTTCTGTGCTGGCAGTATTTCTCATCTGTGTGTTCCTCTTTGCCAATGGGTTCCCGGCGATCGGAAAGATCGGTCCTATTAAATTCTTGTTTGGAACAAAGTGGAAACCGTCCATAGATGTCTTTGGAATTTTGCCAATGATCATGGCAAGTATTTACGTAACCGCAGGTGCGATCCTTTTCGGAGTGCCGGTCGCATTATTTACCTCTGTATTTATGGCACATTATTGTCCGAAAAAGATTTACAGACCATTAAAGTCAGGGATTGAATTGATGGCAGGGATTCCTTCTATCGTATATGGTTTCTTTGGACTGGTTCTGATCGTACCTACGATCCGCCGGATTTTTGGAGGAACGGGAACAAGTATGTTGGCGGCCTGTATCCTTTTGGGAATGATGATCCTGCCGACGATCATCGGAACGACAGAGTCTGCGCTTCGCAGCGTGCCAGAGAGCTATTATGAAGGTTCTCTGGCTCTGGGAGCGACTAAGGAACGCAGCATCTTTTGCGTGGTACTTCCGGCTGCGAGATCAGGGATCCTTGCTGCTGTGGTACTGGGCATTGGACGTGCGATCGGTGAGACGATGGCGGTAGTCATGGTTGCCGGAAACCAGCCGAGAATGCCGCAGGGTATTTTCAAAGGTCTGCGTACAATGACTGCAAATATCGTTATGGAGATGGGATATGCAACAGGTCTTCACAGAGAAGCACTGATCGCGACAGCAGTTGTTCTGTTTATCTTTACTCTGCTCATCAATTTAGGACTTTCATTATTGAACAGGAGGGCGGAAAATGCAAACTGAGACAGTGACTATCGAATTGGCAGAAGAAAAGAAAAAGAATATATCTTCATCTGTCAACAATAAGATCAAGACATATTTCAGACATCCGGGATCTGCTGTCCTGGCACTGCTTACAGTATTCAGCACAGTGGTGACTATGGCATTATTGCTTTTCCTGGTTGGATATATCCTTGTGAAGGGCGTGCCTTACCTGACCATGGATCTGTTTCAATGGGAGTATAACTCCGAGAACCTGTCACTGCTGCCTTCTTTGATCAATACATTTATTCTTACCGTGCTGTCGCTTGTGATCGCGGCACCGATCGGAATTTTTTCTGCGATCTATCTTGTAGAATATGCAGATAAAAACAGCAAATTTGTAAAACTGATCCGCATTACGGCGGAGACACTTTCCGGAATCCCATCCATCGTATATGGACTTTTTGGAATGCTGTTCTTTGTGACGGCACTCCACTGGGGACTGTCACTTCTCTCCGGTGCATTTACACTGGTGATCATGATCCTTCCGTTGATCATGCGTACTTCCGAGGAAGCGTTAAAATCAGTTCCGGATTCATATCGTGAGGCTAGCTTTGGACTGGGAGCCGGCAAGCTGCGTACGATCTTTACGATCGTTTTACCGGCAGCGGTACCGGGAATCTTGGCAGGTGTCATCCTTGCGATCGGACGTGTGGTCGGCGAGACAGCTGCGCTGATCTATACAGCGGGCACCGTGGCAAATATTCCGGAAAACCTGATGGGATCAGGAAGAACTCTTGCGTTGCATATGTATGTGCTTTCCGGCGAGGGACTTCACATGAATCAGGCATCCGCGACAGCGGTTGTGATCTTAGTATTTGTCCTGGTGATCAATTTCCTGTCCGGAGCGATCGCAAAGAAGATCTCGAAGCAGTAACAAGAGGCAAACGATACGCAGATAGTAAGTGATATAAAGTTATAAAAAACTGAGCTAGAGGTTCAGCTGATAGAAGGTAACCAAAATATGAGTAAACAGGCAAAGATAACTGTAGAAAACATGGATTTATATTATGGAAAATTCCATGCACTGAGAAACGTCAACATAGAGCTTCCGGAGAAAGAGATCACGGCATTTATCGGACCGAGTGGTTGTGGAAAATCTACTCTGCTCAAATCCCTGAACCGAATGAACGATCTGGTCGAAGGATGCAAAATTACTGGAAAAGTGTGTCTTGATGGAGAAGATATCTATGGAGATATGGATGTCAATCTTTTGAGAAAAAGAGTGGGAATGGTATTTCAGAAGCCGAATCCGTTTCCTATGAGTATTTATGATAATATCGCATACGGACCGAGAACACACGGGATCCGTTCGAAAGCAAAACTGGATGAGATCGTTGAGAAATCCCTTCGCGACGCGGCGATCTGGGATGAAGTAAAAGACCGTCTGAAAAAAAGCGCATTGGGAATGTCCGGTGGACAGCAGCAGAGGATCTGTATTGCGCGAGCGTTGGCAGTACAGCCGGAGGTGCTTTTGATGGATGAGCCAACCTCTGCGCTTGACCCTATCTCAACTTCCAAGATCGAGGAGTTGGCGATGGAGTTAAAAAAGGATTATACGATCGTGATGGTAACCCATAATATGCAGCAGGCTACGAGAATTTCCGATAAGACAGCTTTCTTTCTGCTTGGACAGGTGATCGAATATGCGGATACAGACAAACTGTTCTCCATGCCGGCAGATAAGCGTACAGAGGACTACATCACAGGAAGGTTTGGTTGATCATGGCAAGATATTTTGATAGACAGCTTGAGGAACTCCATGCGCAGTTGATCATACTGGGCAGTTATTGTGAAAAAGCGATCTCTCTTTCTGCAAAAGCGATCCAGAACGTGCAGGATGAAGAGATGATACAGCAGGTTTTTGAGACAGACCGGGCGATCGATGCGAAGGAAAGAGAGATTGAGAATCTTTGTCTGAGCCTTCTGCTTCACCAGCATCCGGTGGCAGGAGATTTAAGGATGGTGTCCGCAGCACTGAAAATGGTTTCTGATATGGAACGTATCGGGGATCAGGCGGCAGATATCGCAGATCTGTCGTGGCACATTACTAAGGATATCGACGTGATACCGGATGCGATCATACGGATGGCAGAGTGTACAGCTAAGATGATGACTGAAAGCGTGGATGCTTTTGTGAGAAGTGATCTGGAGCTTTGCAGAAAAGTGATCAACCGCGATGACACTGTGGATGATGCGTTTGACGAGATCAAGGAAGAATTAGCTGATCTGATCTATGGCAAAAAGCTGGAAGCAAAGACAGGCTTGGACCTTCTTATGACAGCCAAATATTATGAGCGTATTGGCGACCATGCAGTAAACATCGCAGAGTGGGTAGAATATTCCATCACAGGCAAACATAGAAACAATGAACATCAGAATTATCTGAGCTGAGAAAGAGAGAGAAAATCTCTCTTTTTTTTGTGGATATTTGATATTTTCAGCCACACATTTTTCTGCTAATATGATACTAAAAT
>CAZSTD010000110.1:0-8607 GCA_964609645.1 uncultured Blautia sp. | reverse complement strand
GGCTTCCAACGGAATGCATATGTCCGCATTCACACTGCCAGATGTTCAGAGGAGTTCCCCAGTAACGGTTACGGCTGATACCCCAGTCCTGAACGTTCTCCAGCCAGTCGCCGAAACGTCCTTTACCGATGCTTTCCGGGATCCAGTTGATCGTATTGTTGTTTCTGATCAGGTCTTCTTTGACTGCTGTCATCTTGATGAACCAGGATTCTCTTGCATAGTAGATCAGTGGTGTGTCACATCTCCAGCAATGCGGATAGTCATGTTCAAATTTCGGTGCGTCAAACAGTTTGCCTTCTTTGTCCAGATCTGTCAGTACAAGCGGATCTGCTTTCTTTACAAATGTTCCTGCATATGGAGTTTCTTTTGTCATGTTACCCTGTCCATCTACGAACTGTACGAATGGAAGGTCATAGTTGCGGCCTACCTTGCTATCGTCCTCACCAAATGCAGGTGCGATATGAACGATACCGGTACCGTCGCTCATAGTTACGTATCCGTCACAGGTTACGAAATGAGCTTTCTTTTTCTGTTTTGCAGCTTCCTCACCTGTGCAGGTAAAGAGTGGTTCATATGCTTTGTATTCAAGATCTGTTCCTTTGTAAGTTTCCAGAACTTCGTATGCTTTTTCGCCTTCTTCTGCAAGTTTTCCGAGAACTTTATCCAGAAGTGCTTCTGCCATATAGTAAGTGTATCCGTCTGCTGCCTTTACTTTGCAGTAAGTTTCATCCGGGTTCACGCAGAGTGCCACGTTGGACGGAAGTGTCCACGGTGTTGTGGTCCATGCGAGGAAATATGCGTCCTCTCCGATCACCTTGAATCTTACGATCGCGGAACGTTCTTTGACAGTTTTGTATCCCTGAGAAACTTCCTGTGCGGAAAGCGGAGTTCCACATCTCGGGCAGTACGGTACGATCTTAAATCCTTTGTAAAGGAGTTTTTTGTTCCAGATCTCTTTCAGTGCCCACCACTCAGACTCAATATAGTCATCATAGTAAGTTACATATGGGTGATCCATATCTGCCCAGAAGCCAACTGTGGAGGAGAAATCTTCCCACATTCCTTTGTATTTCCAAACACTCTCTTTACATTCTTTGATGAATGGCTCCATACCGTATTCTTCGATCTGTTCTTTGCCATCCAGTCCCAGTTTCTTCTCTACTTCGAGCTCAACCGGAAGTCCGTGGGTATCCCATCCCGCTTTACGAGGAACCATATATCCTTTCATAGTGCGGTATCTCGGGATCATATCTTTGATTACTCGTGTGAGCACATGACCGATGTGTGGCTTACCGTTTGCGGTAGGCGGTCCGTCATAGAAAGTATAAGTTTCTCCTTCTTTTCTGTTTTCCATACTCTTTTCGAAGATATGGTTCTCTTTCCAGAATTCTTCGACTTTTTTCTCACGGTCTACGAAATTCAGATTCGTATCAACTTTCTGGTACACTGTTCTTACCTCCTGTATTTATAAATGAATATGAATATATCACAAAGTCCGCAAGCAGACTTTCATTCCCATAGGAGAACGTTTTCATAAAAAAAAATCGCCCCTTTTTGTAAAAGGACGAAAGTTTCTCTACGTTCGTTATACCACCAGTTACATTGTACGGGCACTCTCGCCGATACATGATCCGATAACGGCGGAATCACCGCCAGCTCTTACCTGCACAGGTAGTCCTGCTGCCCTTGGGAACTGAAACTCCGGAGTGATGTTCGGCTGTATTTACTCACATCGGGCTTTCACCTTCCCCGACTCGCTGCGGCTTTCTGATACAGTTTACTGTCTCCATCTTCGTTTTTGTGGTTATTTGTATGCTGATTTATTATAAGGTCACCGATTTCCCCATGTCAAGTATTTTTTCGAGATTCTTCGAATATAATACAAACAATATATTTTACACAACCAGAAAAAATGATGCTATAATGATAGCCAGGCAGCGCGCCCTAAGAAGCGCAATCTACGCCTAAAATATAGCATAACCTTTTTGCTGAAGATATACCGCAAAAAAACAAACATGAAAACTCAAGTAAATATCGAAAAGCTATCTAAGACAAACGCAGATCTTCACACCAAGGAGATCTGTTGAAAGCAAAAAAATGAAGGGTAAACAAAGATGATAAAAAAGAAATCGCACATTATTATAAGGAAGAAACTCCTTTCGGGAGTCCTATGTATTGGTCTCATTTTTTCTCAGACGGGCGCTGTCTATGCGACAGATACTTCCGCTGCAGCGGCCGCAGAAGCCATACATTCCTCGACGTATTCCCAGCCAGCGGACACAGACTCCGTCAAAGGATGGCCAAAAGGCCCGTCCATCGAAGGGCAGTCCGCCGTCCTTATGGATGCCGTGACGGACGCAGTCCTCTATTCCAAAAACGCTGAGGAGAGGCTTTATCCAGCGAGTATCACCAAGATCATGACTGCTCTGCTTGCCTGTGAGCACCTGGATATCCATGACACACTCACTATGTCCGAAGCTGCCGCGTATGGGATCGAAGCCGGAAGTTCCAGCATCTATGCGGAAACCGGCGAGGTATTTACCGTGGAACAGGCACTGATGGCTCTGATGCTTGAATCCGCCAATGAGATCGCGCTGGCTCTGGCAGAAAAGACCAGCGGTTCTGTCAAAAAGTTCGTAGAGCTGATGAACCAAAGAGCCAGAGAACTCGGATGTAAAGACACACATTTTAATAATCCAAATGGTCTGCCGGATGAGACGCATTACACTACAGCCAGCGATATGATGAAGATCGCCAAAGCAGCATGGTACAATCCGCTTTTCCGCAAATTTGTCACCACACAGATTTACGAGATCCCACCTACCAATGAACAGCCGGAAACCCGTTATCTTCTGAACCACCACAAGATGATGGATGGACAATCCTATTCCTATGACGGTGTTCTCGGCGGAAAGACCGGATACACCAATGATGCGGGAAGCACACTGGTCACCTATGCCAAAAGAGGGAACTCTGTCCTGATCGCGGTTGTGCTCAATTCCACAAACGGCGGTTTCCCGGACACAACCTCTTTGCTGGACTATGGATTTGACAATTTTGAGCGCAAGGATATGAATGTTGACTTAGATCCTGTGCCAGTCAGTTTCCTTCCGAGTGAAAAATATCTGCTGAGCAACGGTGGAAATACGTATCCTTTTTATTATATCAGACATGTATATGTCACACTTCCAAAAGATGTGAGCACAAAGAAGCTTAAAAAGAAGCAGTGGACCTTAAACAATTCTGTCGGCCCAACACGTATCAAAAGTAAATATTATCTCGACGACCATATGGTCGGGTACGGCATGCAATATGAAAAGGAGATCCTTTCAGATCTCCTTCTCGGCAGCCCGTTTTAACAGTTTTCTTTGACGGAGGAGTTCCTTTCTTTGACGGAGCTCCTCCATTTCTTCTGTATCTGTAAAGCGCAGCGTTTTCACTGCAAAATATTTTTCCTCATCGGTTTTGCGGATTCGGATCTTTCCGCGGACCAGTCCGTGCTCCTCGCAGACAGAGACACTGTAATAGACTTTCGGATTATTCATAAACCAGCGCAGTTTCCGCTTTGCAGGCACATGACAGATCGGGCATCTGGTGCTGGTCACTTCCCTGTCCTTCATGATCTTTTCTCTGAGTGCAAACTCTCTGGACACATACTTATCATACTCCGGATAGGAAATATGGATCTCGTCCTTTTTCTTTTTCGGATTTTGATAGACATCCAAAGACGGATGGTTGATGATGATGACATTGTTCAGCTTCTTCAAGATTTCTGCTGTATAGTAAGCATCCGCAAGCGCTCTGTGAAATCCGTATTTCTTCTCGATCCCACACTCATCGATCGCGCGCTCAAGCGCACATACCCGCGTTCCATCGTCATAACTGATGCTGTAAAGTTTCTGGACATCATAGAAGGTGATCGGGCCTGGAAGTATATCCAGCATACCATAAAACTTCATGTTTCTTTGCAGTTCCGTCACATCCTGATTTCCCCACGTAAAAAATTTCCAATCTGTACCGCACCATTCAATGAACTCTCTGGCCGCCTGCTCAAAGGATACGCCCTCCATAAGGTCTTTGTAATCGACATGGATCACTTCATGGATACTGTCATGGATCCATTTATACACCTGTGGCTTGACCAACCTCTGAAAGCTGTCTACGATCTCTTTTTTACTGTTTACTTTCACAGCTCCGATCTCGATGATCTCAAAAGGGAGCTTTTCGTTGCGTGTTTTCTTTCCATCAGGGTTCTGATTCCATTCTAAATCAAAGACAATATAGTTCATTCATCCGTTCCTTTTTATCATGCATTACTTTTTTTGTCAGATGTCTGATCTGAAGCTTTTAGCGGATGATCAATCTGCTAATTTTTCTCCCAGTTCAAAGAGAGCTTCGATCAGATATTCCTGGAATTTGGAAGTGTCTGCATCCATCAATACGATGCTTTCTTCCTCTTCCTCATAGGTCCACCAGCGGAAATCACAGATCGTTCTTCCTCTGGACGCGCAGTCAGAGCACTCTACATCCAGTTTTGCTTTTTTGGTCTTAAAGATCTCTGGATGGAGCAGATACATATATGGCACTGCGTCGTGGATATTTACCTGTCCTCTGAATTTATTTCCGTTTTCCAGGCTGTATGCTGCGATAGTTCCGCAGAATTTTGCTATTTTATTATTAGACTGATTGAGTTTTAAGATCTGGTTACGGGTCAGTGCGCATTTTTCTGTCGCATCCAGTCCGCACATAACGATCGGAAGTCCTGATGTAAACACGATCTTTGCAGCTTCCGGATCAACATAAATATTAAACTCTGCTGAAGCTGTCACATTTCCGCCAGCGACTGCGCCACCCATAAGAACGATCTCCTCGATCTTATCCTTCACTTCCGGGAAAAGTTTCAGAAGCATTGCGATGTTTGTCAAAGGTGCAGTGCAGATGAGGGTCACTTTCTCATCTTCCGGAAGTTCCATGATGAGTTTTTTCAGATAAAAGACTGCCATTTCCTCAACCGGCTCTCTGAGTGATCTTGGGAGCACTGCGTTTCCAAGTCCGTTCTCACCGTGATAATCAGATGCATACTCTGCTTTACGGGTCAGTGGCTGTTCCATTCCTCTGGCAACCGGTACGTGCATTCCGTAGAACTCAACAAGGTCGAGTGCATTTCGAGTTACCTTATCTACATCCTGGTTTCCAGAAACACCAACCACTGCCAGCATTTCGAAACTCTCCGGATGTGCAGCTGCGAATGCAAGCGCGATCGCGTCATCGATCCCTGGATCACAGTCCATAATAATTTTTCTCTTGTCCATAGTTTTATCCCCTTTTCTTATGGATATTGATATATCCTTTATAGTTTTTGCAAACAATAGCGGCCATTCCTCCCACGACCGAAAGGCACATGAGTTGTCTGGCGAAAATATGATAGAAATAGCCAAATGTTCTCCATATAGTATAACAGACGAATAATTTACTGTAAACACGAAAAAAGTTCCTCTCATCGGTGCAAAAATACCTCACACGACAAGAGAAACTTTATGTATTTTTATATTATTTTACGATCTTCAGCTCGTACTCTCTGCTTCCCAGACCGATCTTTTCGCCCTGTTCCAGAGTTGCTTTCCACTCAATGTTCGGGTTGGAATCTTTGAAGTGGTCGTGGTGGCAATGCCAATCTGGCTGAGCTAAGTTTTCTCCGAGCTGGCTGTTTGCGATCGGTGTCGCTTTCAGACAGGCATCTGCACACGCCTGATCTAATGCGATCGGGTCAAAACTTGCGAACATTCCGATATCTGGAAGGATCGGTGCATCGTTCTCTCCGTGGCAATCACAGTTCGGGCTGATATCCTGAACCAGTGAAACATGGAAGCATGGACGGCCATGACAGACTGCCTGTGCATATTCTGCCATCTTGCGGTCCAGAAGCTCGTTCGCGCAATCATTTGGATTGTATACAGCATCATAACTGCAAGCACCGATGCAGCGTCCGCATCCTTTACACTTATCATAATCAATGACTGCTTTTTTATCTACGTAAGTGATCGCATCGCTTCCGCATTCCTTTGCACAGCGGCGGCATCCACGGCAAAGATCTTCTTTGATCGCCGGTTTTCCGCTTGCGTGCTGTTTCATCTTTCCAGCGCGGCTTCCACATCCCATTCCGATGTTCTTAACAGCGCCACCAAAGCCTGTTGCCTCATGTCCTTTGAAATGGTTCAGACTGATAAAGATATCTGCGTCCATGATCGCACGTCCGATCAGTGCAGTTTCACAGTATTCTCCGTTTACGACCGGAACTTCCACTTCGTCTGTACCGCGCAGACCGTCACCAATGATGATCTGACATCCGGTTGTGGTCGGGTTAAATCCGTTTAAGTTTGCGCAGTCCAGGTGTTCCAGTGCATTTTTACGGCTGCCCGGATAAAGCGTGTTGCAGTCTGTCAAAAACGGAAGTCCTCCCTGCTCTTTACACAGGTCTACGATCACTTTTGCATAGTTCGGACGCAGAAATGCCATGTTTCCAAGCTCACCGAAGTGCATCTTGATCGCTACAAATTTGCCATCCATGTCAATGTCCTTGATACCTGCTGCGATGCAAAGTTTTTTCAGCTTTGCCAGCTGGCTTGTCCCTACAGGACATCGAAAATCCGTAAAATAAACTGTTGATTTTCCCATTTGGAAATCCTCCTTATTTAGTTTTTTATTTCTGCCCCAACTGCCAGAATGCAACTGCACTGGCCGCTGCCACATTCAAAGAATCCACTCCGTGAGACATCGGAATGCGCACGGTATAGTCGCAGTCTGCGATCGTATGATCTGCCAGTCCTTCTCCCTCTGTCCCCAGAATGATCGCCAGTTTTTCTTCCGCCATCAGCGCAGGATCATCAATGCTCACCGAGTCATCACTCAATGCCAGCGCTGCCGTCTTAAATCCAAGATCATGGAGAAATCGCACGCCTTCCCCCGGCCATTCCATGGAATTGTCCACAATCGTCCACGGGATTTGGAAAACTGTCCCCATACTCACACGGCTTGCCCTTCGATAAAGTGGATTACTGCACGCTTTTGTCAACACAACAGCATCCATGTTCAAAGCTGCCGCACTGCGAAAGATCGCTCCGACATTGGTAGGGTTTACCACATCCTCGAGCACTGCGATCCTTCGGGCATTTTTACAAATGTCCTCCACGGTTTTAAGCTCAGGTCTATGCATCGCACAGAGCATTCCTCTTGTGAGCTTAAATCCGGTGATCTGAGTCAGAATGTCAAACTCGGCTGTATAAACAGGAACTTCCGGACATCTCTCAAGAAGTCCTTTTCCTTCTCCCTCTATCTGCTTTTTATCTGCCAGAAAAGAGATCGGAACACATCCTGCACCAAACGCCCGCTCGATCACCTTCGGGCTTTCCGCAATAAAGATCCCGCCATGCGGTTCATAGTAATGCAGTAACTGTGCTTCATTTAATCTCGCATAAATATCCAGCTCTGGATCCGCAAAATCTGTGATCTGTATTATTTCAGACATTTCTCATTCTCCATCTGCTTCTATTTTACATCTGCTCATAAAATTTTATGACTTTCTTATATTCTGCCGGAGCCGTGATCTGTTCTACCACAACATCTCCGTCTTCCTCGTCCTGATAACGGTAGATGTAAACGCCTTCCATGATCTCGTCACCCTCGATCAGAGATACTGCCATATATCCCTGTCCCTCATATTCAAATGTGTCCATGATCGCAAATTCCCTCTCTGTTCCGTCGGAAACCGGAATGCTGATCACTTCGTATTCTTCACTCATATTTTCCTGTGTTGTCTTTTCGTCCATAATACTCTCTCCGATCCTATTTTCCATTTCGTCACCTTTTTATTTTACCTCTGTCTTTTCTTTTTGTCTATAATTACCTTATCGATACGTCACTGACAACAATGCTTTTTGCTTCTGTGATCGAGATCTGTCTACAATTACCTTGGCGATGAATCACCTGTATATGAGCAAAAAAAGAACGGAACAGGAAATACCTGTTCCGCCCTTGAGCCATTTTATTTATTTGATCTTATTATGGGATTTATCTTTGATCTATTTTTTTAAGCTCACAGTGTCACTTATGCCATGATCGGTTTCAGTGCCTGAGCAAGTTTTTCTTTTGCAGCTTCTGCTTCTGCCAGATCTTTGCCCAGTGTTGTGTAGTAAATTTTGATCTTAGGTTCTGTTCCGGATGGACGAACTACAACTGTCTCACCGTTGTCCAGTTTGTAGATCAGTACGTTTGCTGCCGGAAGACCTGTTTCTTCTGGTTTTGTATAGTCTGTTACAGATGTAACCTGATGTCCTGCGATCTCTGTCAGAGGATTCTCGCGAAGTCCCTGCATGATGCCAGCCATCTTATCCATTCCGCTTAATCCTGGGAATTCAAAGCTGTCTACTTTGTTCAGATAACGGCCATATTCTGCATAGATCTCTTCCATTCTCTGTTTCAGAGAGCTTCCGATGCTTCTGTAGTATGCAGCCATTTCGCAGATCAGCATAGATCCGATAACAGCATCTTTGTCACGTACGTATGGACCTGCCAGGTATCCGTAGCTTTCCTCGAATCCGAAGATGAAAC
>CAZSTD010000109.1:0-8668 GCA_964609645.1 uncultured Blautia sp. | reverse complement strand
TATTCATGGTCGATCTGGATCACTGCGAAATATTCACTTCCCGGAATATCATGAACTTTTTCTTTCAGATAATTCATGATCTCGTTGTCTGTATAAGACGCCTTCGATGGTACTGCTACATCAAAGATAAGGTTTGTCCGCATAGGGCCTTTTACCATTCGAAAATCATGCATACTGAATGATTCGTCCATCGAGTGTACCATTTCGTCTACTTTCGCCTTCATTTTTAAAACTTCTTCATCATCTGTGACGATCGGGTCCATATGTATCGTCGCTGAACAATGCAGTTTTCTCTGCAGTTCATTTTCGATATGATCGATCTGCTCATGGATATCCTGCATATCTCCGCCTGCGTCCACCTCTGCATGCAAAGATATCATCACGCGCCCCGGTCCATAATCATGAACGATCAGATCATGCACTCCGTACACCAGTGAATGCTTAAGCACGATCTCTTTGATCTCATCGATAAATTCCTCTTTCGGCGGCTGTCCGATAAGAAGATCGATCGTTTCCTTTAAGGTAGAACCTCCTGTATAAAGAATGAAAAGCCCAACTAGCATTCCAAGCCAACCATCCAAGATCAATCCTGTATAGTGACTGATCAACGTTGCTGCAAAGACCAGTGTCGTGGATACGGTATCACTCAAACTGTCTGCTGCCGTAGCCTTCATTGCAGAGCTTTCCAGCTTTTTGCCCAGAGAGTGATTATAAAAAAACATATACAGTTTCGTTAAGATCGATACGACCAGGATCCCCATCACCAACGGGCTGCTTTCGATCGGTTGCGGATCTCTTAGCTTCCCGAAAGAAGACCCGATCAGTTCAAATCCCATCAGCAAGATCGCGACCGATACCAGCAGACCTGAAATATACTCCATCCTTCCATGTCCAAAGGGATGCTCTGGATCCGGTGCCTGACCGGAAAGTCGAAATCCGATCAATGTGATGATCGAAGATCCTGCGTCTGAGAGATTGTTGAATGCATCTGCTGTGATAGCGATCGATCCGCTGAGCATCCCCGCTATCCATTTACCAATAAAGAGCAAGATGTTCAGTCCGATGCCGACTGCCCCGCTCAAGACTCCATATGCCTGCCGCACTGTCGTTGATCTGTAATTTCGGTTATCTTTTATCAAAAGTGATGCTAAAAAAGTAAGCACACCACATCCTCCTTCTTAAATCTGTATTTTTCTTTTGTAAAGTATTTTGATAATGATATAGTTCGCCGAATCCTCCGCAAAGCGGCATTTATCACTAAATCTTATATTCTTTTTTTGTTAGGATATAGGAATGAATAAAACCTTATTGCTTCCCCCGCAGATCATTCCCAATTCCTTGTTTTTCTCCATGTTCAGACGATACTCTCTGGTCCGCACTCCAGAACCATTTCTCGCTTCCTGGATCGCAGCGAATTCTACCGCTCCGCCGCCGATCGTGTCGATCACTTCCGTGTCTGTCACAAACATCATGCTTCCCTCCCCGCGCGGTGAGGAATCATATTTTTCTGTGATCACGCACAAGGTTCCCGCTTCCCTTGTACTTAGCAGTTCTCTTGAAGCAAAACTACAGCATTTTTTATTTTTTTCCAATATGATCTGACCTAAGATACTAACTGCGATCTCAGCCGGTGTGACCGCCTGGATATCCAATCCGATCGGAGCAAAAACTGTCTGTATCCGTTCTTCCTCTACACCGGCTTCTCTTAGTTTCTCAAAAGTCGTTTTTACTTTTTTCTTACTTCCGATCATTCCCAGATACTCGTAAGAATGTGACAAGATCGTTTTTACACACGCAAAGTCATCCTTATGATCGCGTGTCAGTACCACATAATAAGCATCTGGCTCTAAATATCGCTCCAAATGTCCAAATGTGTCACAGATCACCTCATCTGCTGCCTTAAATCGTTCCGGATCTGCAAATTCCTCGCGATCGTCTATCACCTTGATATAGAAGTCCAGACAAGCAGCCATCTTTACCAGTTCACAGGAAACATGACCAGCACCGCATACGATCAGTGTCGGCTGTGGTGCAAACCATTTTTCTTTCAAAATAGAGACATCCACTTCCGCTTCCATCAGTTTCGCCACCGCTTTCTGGTAAAGCGAATCGCCACTGTTTGGTCTTACTGTGATCTTCTTTTCTGCATATTTTTCTTTCATAGGTTCCACATAGCCTTTCATCACTAATTTTTGTATGTGCGAAGCCTGTATGATCTCATTGTCATCAGCCTGCAGGCACTTCTTGACCAGCTCCAGACGGTGAGCTGCCTGTGACAGCTTTTGTCCCAACGCATGCAATCCGCATATGACTACAACCTCGTCCACATTTGGATGGATCACCGGTTCTCCCTCCTGCGGAAATTTGATCGGCATATGTTTAGACCCATCTGCCTCTATCAATACCACATCCGCATATCGACATACTGTTTCATAGGTCTCCATAGACAATGGACCAATCTTCATACCATTTGGGATTCCCGCCATAGCGTAATGCTTGTGCTCTAATTCCCAAATGATCTTATCAGCATCATCTGTCAGCAAGGTATCCGGTTCTATAAACATATGCGTCGATGTTGTCACAAAAACCTTCAGTCCCTGTGCCAAATATCGCTTCGTCTCGCTTTTAATGAATGAAGTTTTTCCGCCTGCACCCACGATTGCCTTGATCATCTCTTGCTTCCATTTCTCAAATGTAAAATTGCCTCAAGCACACCGCCAGCAATACATCTTGCTTTATCAGAGATCGTAAAGCAATTGTTGTACTCCTGTATCCTTGGATCAATGTCTGCGATCTTAAATCCTTCTGTCACCGGATAGCCATCGCGGATCAGTCCTCTAAGGAGTCCATCGATCGTAGCAGTAACCGGAATATCCTGTGGCAAGATCCGCGCAATGACCTCGCCCTGCTTTACAGTATCCGTGATCTTTTTTACATTTCTCATTATACCTTCTCCGGGACTTTTGATCACTCTCTCTTTCGCATATCCAGCGATCACACCGGGAACCCCGGTATTTTTCATGGCACATCCTTCGTAAATGACCCGTCCAAGGGAATGCCCCCTCATAGTCTCAATAACTGCATCCACATCTTTTCCCGCTTCAAATCCAGGTCCTAGCGCAATCGTGATCGGTGCCATCTCTCGGTTCGTACCCAGGTTTTTCTTTGCTAAGATCGCGTCTACCACAGCGATCGGTCGCAGTCTTGAAATACAGCTTCCCTCTGGATCGACCAGCACGACCAGTTTACCTTCCTCAAGAAGATCGAGCGCTTCTTCTAAATCTTTCGCCAGAAAACAGGTCACATCTTCTACCGTCTGTGTTCCCTGATAGACTGCCTCCGAAAATGCGACATTTCTTCGTATTGCAGAAGGGTTTGCCATCTCAAGGATCAAAACAGCAAATCCACATTTATACAGCTTATATATCGTCCCAGTGGCGATATCTCCACCACCTCTGACGATCACCAGATCTTTCATGTTGTCCATCCTCTTATCTATCCTTATGGTCTTACGATCGAATCTGCAGTTTCCATTTTTTCTACGATCTCATACATATTTGTGACACTTCCAACGGCCAGTTTCTCTTTGATACCATAGAAATCCAGACAGGTCCCGCAAGTCATGATATTTACGCCCTCTGCCTCGAGAAGCTTCATATCTTCGAGAGTATCCGCACCTTCGCAGGTCAGATAGGCACCTGAATTATAGCAAAGGATCGTTTCTGGAAGGCGGTCTTGTTTCGTCAGGGCAAAAACAAATGCTTTCATCAATGCCTTTCCTAATTTTTCATCGCCTGTACCCATCGTATTTGCAGAGAGAACTACCAAAAGTCCGCGTTTTCTGGAATCTGCTGCGCACGCGATATCTTCTGTTGTGTCTTCTCCCACCGCAGCCGAAGTCTCCTGCTCTTTTGTCTCCTGCAAGCCCGCTGTTATCTGGATCGTTACTTCGTATTCTTTTTCTGCCTTCTTCTCGCTTGCAGCCTCAAATCCCTTTTGCTTGGCAAATCTCTGCAGATTCTGCACTGCGATCTCATTATCCACCAGAACGATCAGGCTGTCTCCTTCCTGCATTTCCTCTGCTGCCTTTTTCGCATTCACAACAGGAAGCGGACATGCCAGACCTCTTGCATCTACCGTTTTGATCATTTTCGCACTCTCCTTTACTCTCTTGTATTCCTTATCCATCTGCGCACTCTATAAAACAGTCGAACTTTCATCGACAAACAAACCGTCCCTTGATCCCATAAAGATCATCTGGGAAGGGGATCTTAGACCATACAGCACTGTACCTGTTGGGGAAAAATTTCATGAACATCCATCAGTTCTCTTAAATCCCTCTCGCTTTCCGGCTTCGCACACCATGCCAGCCCGCACCCTGCCGAAATAAATCCAGGCACCGGGATCAGTCTTCCATCCATTTTGTTTTCTTTGCAAACAGTCTCCATCGCCATCGCTTCCACGGTCGTATGAAAAGTGATCACGAGTTTTTTCTCTTTTTTTATCATTTCTGCCATTCCTTTCCTGTTTGCCCTGCACCATTATACCCGATTTCTTTCCTTTATACAATCATTGCATACTGTCAAATGAATTTCTTCCACCACGATACAAGGATGCATAATGTCCTCCCTGCTGCAGCAGCTCTTTGTGCGTACCTCTCTCCACAATACGCCCCTGTTCTAAGACCATGATCGCATCTGATTGGCGCACCGTAGAAAGTCTGTGTGCGATCACAAAAGTCGTACGGTTTTTCATGATGGCATCCATTCCCTGCTGAATCATCTGCTCAGTACGCGTATCCACAGAACTGGTTGCCTCATCTAAGATCAGTATCGGTGCTTTGCTGATGGCAGCACGAGCAATGTTCAAAAGCTGCCTCTGTCCCTGTGAAAGATTCGCTCCATCCTGCTCCAATACGGTGTCGTATCCATTTTCTAAGTGTGTGATAAAATGATGTGCCGATGCGATCTTCGCCGCCTCGATCACTTCCTCATCCGTCGCATCCAATCGTCCATATCGGATATTTTCCCGCACAGTTCCAGTAAATAAATGTGTCTCCTGCAATACCATAGCAATGTTGCTGCGAAGCATGTTTCGGTCGATCTGCTCGATCGAAACGCCATCGATCAGGATACGTCCCTCTGTGATGTTATAAAATCGGCTCAGCAAATTGGTGACTGTTGTTTTGCCCGCTCCGGTCGCACCTACAAACGCGATCCTCTGCCCAGGCTTTGCATGGAGCGAGATATCATGCAGTACCGTGACCTCTGGTTTATATCCAAAATTTACATGCTCCATCGTGATATCCCCTCTGATCTGAGCCATATTCAAGAGCTGAGCCTTCTCTCCTGCGCCTTCTGGACTTTCCTCCAGCACTTCAAAAACACGCTCCGCTCCTGCAAGTGCTGCAAAAATGGTATTCATCTGCATGGATATCTCATTGATCGGACGGTTAAATTTACGCGTATAATTCAGGGAAACCGTCAAGCCACCGAAGTCAAATCCTCTAAAAATAACAAGCAGACCACCTATGCACGCCGTAATGCCATAGCAGATATTACACATCTGATGCGTGACCGGTCCCATGATACCAGCACGAAACTGTGCTTTCATCTGTGCTTTACAAAACGCATCATTTAAATAGGCAAATTCTTCTATCGCAACTTCTTCGTGGTGAAATACCTTCACTACCTTTTGACCCGTGACCATCTCCTGAACATATCCGTTGATCGCTCCCAAGCTTTGCTGCTGTTCCTGGTATGCGCCGCGGCTTTTCTTCACAATTGTCTTGCTCGCATAAGTGAGCAACGGCATCATCAAAATTGTGATCGCTCCAAGCACCAGATTCGTATATAACATCAAAAACACAGTGCCCACGATCGTGATCGCACCGGAAATGATCTTGATCAATGTTGTATTGAGCATCTCGCCTACCGTATCAATATCATTGGTGAAACGACTCATCACATCTCCCGTCGTATGTTCATCAAAATAAGAAAGCGGCAATGTCTGCAGTTTATCAAAGAGCTCCTGTCTCAGCCGTTTTAAGGAACGCTGCGAAACGGTCAGCATCAATCGCTGCTGCAGCCACTGGCAGAGTACAGTAAAGACATACACCAATGCCAGCGCAACAAGTCCGCCAAATAGTCCCTTCACTCTGGCACTGATATCACTGCTCGCCGGATCGTAATAGATAAAACGATTGATCAAAGGACGGATCATATATCCGGCTGCCAGATTTCCCACTGCAAAAAGCAAAGCACACAGCAGTGCCAGCACAAACAAAAATCTCTCTTTTCCAATATACTTCAACAGTTCAAGTATCGTCTTTTTGGCATCTTTAGGCTTTCCAGTATGCCCCAGTCCACCTCTGTTCCGACCTCCAGGACCACCTAGGCTAAATGCCCTTTTTTCTGAAGTGTTCTTGATACCACTATATTTCTCCCGGAGCCTCTTTGCTCTCTCATCACTGATCGCCATCTTCAGACTCCTCCTTATCTTTCTGAGAATAATAAATCTCCTGATAAATGCTGCAGCTTCGAATCAGCTCCTCATGCGTACCGCCGCCGACCAGCCTTCCCTCATCCATGACAAAAATCTGATCCGCCTCTATGATCGAATGGATACGCTGCGCAATGATGATCTTTGTCATTCCAGGCAGTTCTCTGCTAAGTCCCTCACGGATCCGTGCATCGGTTGCCATATCCACTGCACTGGTGGAATCATCCAGGATCAATATCTTTGGATGCTTTAAGAGAGCTCTTGCGATACAAAGGCGCTGTCGTTGTCCACCGCTTAGATTTGTGCCACCCTGTTCCAGTTCATGCGCATATCCATCCCGAAAATGATGGATAAATTCGCTGGCCTGTGCGATCTGGCACGCCCACTCTAATTCTTCTTCATCCGCATCTTCCTTTCCCCATCGAAGATTTTCTGCAATGCTTCCGGAAAAAAGTGTGTTCTTCTGAAGCACCATTGCGATGCTCTTTCGAAGTTCATCCAGTGAGAGTTCCCGAACATCCACACCCTCGATCAGCACCTGTCCCTCATCCACATCATATAACCTCGGGATCAAAGAAACCAATGTCGTTTTACCGCTTCCGGTAGATCCGATGATCCCCACGGTCTGTCCCGGTCTTATTTTCAAGTCGATGCCATCCAGCACTTTTTCCGTATTATTTTTAAAATAGCGAAATCCAACCTTTCGAAATTCAATTTCTCCTCGTTTAATCACCTTTTCCCGCTCACCTGCATCCAGGTCATGTAAAAGTATCTTTGCATCCAAAATCTGTGTGATACGCTTATCCGATGCCGAAGCTCTAGTTCCCTGCAAAAAGATATTCGCCAGAAAATCCAAAGATACTAAGATCTGTGACAGATATGTGATCAGCGCAGATAAAGTTCCTACTTCCAGATTTCCGATCATGACCTGTCTTCCTGCTGCCCATACGATCAGGATCGTCGTCACATTGATCGCGATCGAAGAGATCGGCTGCATCAGCATCATCATTTTCAACGCAGAAATACTCTTTGCCATCAGACTTTCATTTACCTGGTTAAACTTCGCTTTTTCATATTCCTCGCGCACAAAAGATTTAATGACATATTCGTTGGTGATCGTTTCATTCACGTTGTTGTTCAGAGCATCCAATTCTTCCTGCATTTTCGTATATCTTGGAGCTGCCACATAAATGATCGCTGCGATCGAGACAGCCAGAAATGGCACCGCCACACAGATGATCAGCGCTAGCTTTGGATTTAGTCTGAAAGACATATAAACTGCACCGATCAGCATGATTGGGCTTCGAAACATTCCCCTGAGTAGATTTTGCGCAAAATTTTGGATCTGTACAATGTCATTGGTGATACGTGTGATCAGCGATCCCGTTGAAAAGTCATCAATATTCTCAAACGAAAACCGTTGGATCTGTTTGAACGTCTGCAAGCGCAGATCTGCTGCTAGATGTGTCGAACCCTTGATCGCAAAATATGCTCCGCAAACCCCTGCAACAAGCATCCCCACTGCAATGCACAGCATATAGAAACCGTTTTGTAGCACATACGACATATTTCCTTTTGCTGCGCCTTCGTTGATAATGTTTGCACTTACATAGGGCAAAATAAATTCTCCGCTCGCCTCCAGCATCATAAACAAAGGTCCAAGTATAAAACAATAAAAATACTCCCTGATAGATCTTTGATATTTCTTCACTCTTTGACCCCCTTTCTCCTTTTATAGTATCGCAATCACCCAAATTTTTCAATCAAAAAGGGATCTGCTGAACTATGCAGCAAATCCCCAAAACAGCAATTTCTCGTATTAGATCATTTCACAAGTGCATCCAATTCCCAGTCCATCCGGTCCAATGTGACAGGACAATCCAAAAGTAAGATTATCGCTCATCACTTCCATTCCCGGAAAGCTTTCTTTGATCTGTTCCACCCATTCTCTTGTGACATCTTCTGTGGAGCTGGACGCTGCTACCAAATGTACTTTTCCGGCCTCATATTCCTCACGGAAATTCGTCGCCAATTCTTCTTTCATGGCTTCGATCATAGTCTTACGCGCCTTTTTCATACCACGGCATTTCTGATAGGTATCCAATTTTCCAACTCCAAACCGCATAACCGGCTTGATATTCAAAACATTGGCTGCCAATGCAGTCAC